>JBJFHG010000016.1:0-53224 GCA_051893455.1 Bacillus sp. (in: firmicutes) | reverse complement strand
ATCGCTGATGCGATCCTTGAAGTTAAACAAGGTGAAGATCTTTCTGAAGCTCCTGCTGCAGAATAAGTAATTCAGAAGGTGATAAGAGGATAATGCCTTTTATCACCTTTTTTAAAGAAATGACCCGTGTATGATTCAACAGGAAGATAGGCATGATGAAACTATGACTTATCCATCCTGTGAACAAAATCACGATCAACTAAGCTACATATAAATAAAGGAGGCCCTCCATAATGGCTATTACTGCTCAAATGGTTAAAGAACTACGTGAAAAAACTGGTGCCGGTATGATGGACTGCAAAAAGGCACTTACTGAAACTGAAGGAAACATGGAAGCTGCAATCGACTACCTTCGTGAAAAAGGGATCGCAAAAGCTGCCAAAAAAGGTGATCGTGTCGCTGCTGAAGGTTTGACTTTCATCTCTGTAGAAGGAAACGAAGCTGTTATCCTTGAAGTAAACTCTGAAACTGACTTCGTTGCGAAAAACGAAGGGTTCCAAGTTCTTGTTAAAGAACTTGCTGCGCACATCCTTGCAAACAAGCCTGCTACTGTAGAAGAAGCTTTGGCTCAAACTATGGAAAATGGCAGCACTGTTGAAGCGCACATCAATGCAGCAATCGCCAAAATCGGTGAGAAACTGACTCTTCGCCGTTTTGAAGTAAAATCTAAAACGGATGCAGATGCATTCGGCGCTTACCTTCACATGGGTGGACGCATCGGTGTCCTAACTGTTCTTGAAGGTTCTACTGACGAAGCGGCTGCAAAAGATGTTGCAATGCATATCGCTGCTTTGAAACCACTATACATCTCTCGTGATGCTGTTTCTGAAGAAGAAATCGAAAGAGAGCGTAAAGTATTGACAGAACAAGCTCTTAACGAAGGAAAACCTGAAAAAATCGTTGCTAAAATGGTAGAAGGCCGTCTTGGCAAATTCTTCGAAGATATCTGTGTTGTTGACCAAACTTTCGTTAAGAATCCAGATCAAAAAGTCGGCGAATTCATTAAATCGACTGGCGGAACACTTTCTAGCTTCGTACGCTTCGAAGTAGGTGAAGGTATCGAGAAAAAACAAGATAACTTTGCTGAAGAAGTAATGAGCCAAGTTAAAAAAGACTAATCTGGGCAAATTGTCCATATGTCATAGATCTATAGGGGACACAATTTGTGTTCCCTATTTTTAAAGGAAAAATGTTTTTGACGGCTCAGCCGATAATAGGAGGTTCAAATGAGTAACGCTAAATATAATCGGGTTGTATTGAAATTAAGCGGAGAAGCGTTGGCTGGTGAAGACGGGTTTGGAATCAACCCAGCGGTGATCAAATCCATTGCTGAACAAGTGAAGGAAATAGCTGAGCTATCTGTAGAAGTGGCAGTAGTAGTAGGCGGAGGAAACATATGGCGGGGCAAAATAGGAAGTGAAATGGGAATGGACCGTGCAACAGCCGACTATATGGGTATGTTGGCGACTGTCATGAACTCATTGGCTCTTCAGGATAGCCTTGAAACGCTTGGGATTGAGACGCGTGTTCAGACTTCAATCGAAATGAGACAAGTTGCTGAACCTTACATCCGAAGAAAAGCGATGCGTCACCTTGAGAAGAAACGTGTGGTCATTTTTGCGGCCGGAACAGGTAATCCGTACTTCTCAACTGATACAACGGCTGCTCTGCGTGCTGCTGAAATCGAAGCTGACGTTATCTTAATGGCCAAAAATAACGTAGATGGCGTCTACAATGCGGATCCGCGTAAAGACAGCAATGCCGTCAAATACGAGCAACTATCATACTTGGATGTATTGAAAGATGGCTTGGAAGTAATGGACTCTACAGCATCATCTTTATGTATGGATAATGATATACCACTGATTGTCTTCTCCATCACAGAACAGGGCAATATCAAAAAGGCCGTCATGGGAGAGACAATCGGAACTACAGTTAGGGGGAAATAAAAATGGCGAAGCAGGTTATAACTTCTACAAATGAAAGAATGGACAAAGCAGTTCAGGCTCTTTCAAGAGAATTGGCAAGCATCCGTGCGGGGCGTGCGAATGCATCATTACTTGACAAAATTTCTGTCGATTATTACGGAGCGCCTACTCCGATCAACCAAATGGCTGGAATTTCAGTTCCTGAAGCGCGCCTTTTGGTCATCCAACCGTATGATAAATCAATCTTGGGTGAGATCGAGAAGGCCATTTTGCGCTCTGACCTTGGATTGAATCCGACAAACGATGGCTCAATCCTTCGTATTGCTATTCCGGCATTGACGGAAGAAAGACGAAAAGAGCTTGTGAAAGTCGTGAAAAAAGAAGCTGAGGAAGCAAAAGTGGCAATTCGCAACATCCGACGTGATGGTAACGATGATCTGAAGAAGATGGAGAAAAACGGTGAAATCACGGAAGATGATCTTCGTGGTTACACAGAAGAGATCCAAAAGCTTACTGATAAACATATCCAAAAGATGGATGAGATTGCCAAGGAAAAAGAACAAGAAATTATGTCGGTTTAATATTTCTGTTAAAAGCCCCTGAACAAGGGGCTTTTTTGCAAGAAAAGGGGTTATCTGAAAGCGGGATTTTCAGTATCCACCTCTCCAATTTTTCGAATCAGATAGGATATTTCTTGGTTTTCTGCTATTATTAATTAAGATTCAAGCTAAACATAAGAACAGCCTATTGGAGGATATTTGTATGAAGTCAATTTGGAAGCGTTGGTTAAAAGGAAATGCTTCTGACACGATAGAAGAAAACCAATTGCAGACTATTAAAGAAATAGGAGTGCCTGACCATATTGCCATCATCATGGATGGGAACGGCCGATGGGCGAAGAAAAGAGCTTTACCGAGAATGGCGGGCCACAAAGAGGGCATGGAGGTTGTACGCCGCATAACCAGGTTCTCGAATGAGCTGGGTGTGAAGGCTTTAACCTTATACGCATTCTCGACAGAA
This sequence comes from Bacillus sp. (in: firmicutes), assembly GCA_051893455.1. GTDB lineage: Bacteria > Bacillota > Bacilli > Bacillales > DSM-1321 > Bacillus_AD. Next base: position 50,276 of record JBJFHG010000016.1, on the reverse strand, counting down.
AACTGGAAGCGTCCGGATAAGGAAGTCGATTATCTGATGAGACTGCCTGTTCAGTTTCTGGGAACCTTTTTGCCTGAACTGAAGGAAGAGAATGTGCGAGTACATATAATGGGGGAGTTGGACGGATTGCCGCCCCATACGTTCGAAGCGGTTTCAAAAGCAATGGAAGAAACAAAACATAATACAGGTCTAGTCTTAAACCTGGCGTTCAACTACGGAAGCCGGGCAGAAATTAGGTTGGCGGCGAAACAATTGGCAATTGATGTGCAGGCAGGCATGGTAAAGCCCGAACAGATTGATGATCAGTTGTTCTCTACCTACCTGATGACGGACGGCTTAATGGAACCTGAATTGTTGGTTCGCACAAGCGGCGAAATCAGATTAAGCAATTTTATGCTTTGGCAGCTGGCTTATACGGAATTTGTTTTTATGGATGTTCTGTGGCCTGACTTCACAGAAAGGAACCTGCTTGAAGCAATCAAAGAGTATCAATCCCGAAACAGAAGATTCGGCGGCGTCTAAAAACAGATGCTTTGCTCCCTTGTCCGGAGCAGGACAGGCATAGAGAAGGTGAGGAATGAAAGTATGAAACAAAGAATCATTACAGCGATAGTGGCTGCGGCCATCTTTTTGCCGATTGTCATATACGGCAATTTTCCGCTACAGATATTGCTTTATCTGATGGCGACGATCGGTCTTCATGAACTGATGAAGATGAGAAATATCTCGGCTCTATCCTTTCCGGCAGTCATTGCTTTTGCAGCCTTGTGGGTCTTGTTGCTACCGTCGGAGGGAGTCCTCGAGGCAATCGGCCAGACAAAGGTCAGCATTTTTTTGTTGGCGATTGTATTGCTCCTGATTGTCACAGTATTGTCTAAGAACCGTTTCACATTTGATGATGCCGGATTTCTGTCGGTTTCTATTTTATATGTAGCCATCGGTTTTTACTATATAATGGAGACGAGGGAACTGGGCGTCGCTTATGTATTTTTTGTCCTATTCACACTTTGGGCAACCGATTCTGGCGCTTACTTCATGGGCAAGGCATTCGGAAAGAACAAGCTGTGGCCTGAAATCAGTCCTAACAAAACTATCGAAGGGGCAATCGGCGGTATTTTATTCGCATTGGTCGTGGCGCTCATTTTCTATTTTACGGGCGCTTTGTCGATTTCATTGCCGTTATTATTGATCATGGCCGTATTCATTGCTATTTTCGGGCAGCTAGGGGACCTTGTTCAATCGGCATTCAAACGACACTACGGCGTCAAAGATTCAGGGAATCTGCTTCCAGGGCATGGAGGAATTTTGGATCGTACGGACAGTTGGTTGTTTGTCTTCCCGATCCTGCATTTGTTGCATCTCCTGTAAAGGGGACGTTTCTGAGTTATAGAAATGCCAAACAATAATATATTATCATAAGCTTAATATGAGCGAATGGGGGATCATTACCTTTGAAGAAGATCAGTTTATTGGGGGCAACAGGTTCAATCGGCCGCCAGACGATAGAAGTCATACGTGAAAATCCAAACCTATTTGAGTTGGTGGCTTTATCTGCAGGTTCCAATATTGAATTAGTGAGAACGTATATTGAAGAGTTCTCACCCAAATTGGTTTCTGTAAAGGAAAGGCAAGACTGTGAAAGATTACGCGCAGAGTATCCATCTACTCAAATTCTCTATGGAGAAGAAGGTTTGGTGGAAGTGGCTGTATTTAAAGACAGTGATATACTGTTGAACTCGGTGATCGGAAGTGTCGGATTGTTTCCAACGCTTGAGGCGATCCGCCAAGGGAAGGATATTGCGCTCGCAAACAAGGAAACCCTTGTGACAGCAGGTCATCTGGTCATGGAAGCGGCAAAAGAGAATCAGGTAAAAATATTGCCTGTCGATAGTGAACATTCCGCTATTTTCCAAGCTCTTCAAGGGGAAAATAAGGAAAATATCGAAAGATTAATCATAACCGCTTCAGGGGGCAGTTTTAGGGATTATTCAAGGAATCAGCTGAAAAACGTCACTGTCCAGCAAGCATTAAATCACCCAAACTGGTCGATGGGTGCTAAAATAACAATAGATTCAGCAACAATGATGAATAAAGGGCTCGAAGTAATCGAAGCGCACTGGCTTTTCGACATGCCATACGATAAAATTTCCGTATTGCTACATAAAGAAAGCGTCATTCATTCGATGATTGAATTTTTTGATGGCAGTGTTATGGCGCAATTGGGCACTCCGGATATGAGGATGCCAATCTCATACGCCTTGATGTATCCTGATCGCTTGAATCATGCCTCTAGGCAGCGGCTGGATTTGGTGAAGACCGCCACTTTGCATTTTTCGGAAATGAGTTTCGATCGTTTCCCATGCCTGAAATATGCGTATGATGCCGGTAAGCAGGGGGGCAGTATGCCGACTGTCCTGAATGCTGCCAACGAAGCTGCTGTCGATCTGTTCCTGAAAGAAGAGATAAGCTTTTTGCGAATCGAAAGTTTAATATATGAAGCAATGGTTAAGCATAGAGTTATGGAAAGGCCCGATTTGGAAACAATACGGCAGATTGACAAAGAAACGAGAGAACTGGTTAGGTCTCTAATAAAATAGAGGTGGTGCGTAAGTGCAAACATTACAGACAGTCATTTCATTTATCCTGATTTTTGGGACGCTCGTATTTGTCCATGAATGGGGTCATTTGATCTTTGCAAAGAGGGCGGGCATTCTATGCCGGGAATTTGCAATCGGATTCGGGCCAAAAGTGTTTTCTTTTGTCAGAAATGAAACGGTGTACACGATCAGATTGTTGCCGATCGGAGGCTTTGTGCGGATGGCAGGGGAAGACCCTGAACAAATCGACATCAAACCGGGATATCGGCTCGGGTTGAAGCTGGATCCGGAAGGTAACGTACAGAAGATTATTTTGAACAACAAAGAAAAGTATAGGGATATCAAGGTCATTGAAGTGGAAGAAATCGATCTTGAGCATCAGTTGGTGATAAGAGGTTACGAGGACGAAGAGAGCCCGCATGTCGAGACATTCAAAGTGAACCGCAATGCAGTGATTATCCAGGACGGTGCAGAAAACCAGATTGCGCCTTATGATCGTCAATTCGCATCTAAGACGCTAGGGCAACGGACAATGGCTATCTTTGCCGGCCCGATGATGAACTTTGTGTTGGCTATCGTCATTTTCACCGTGATTGCTTCTATTCAAGGAGTAGTCGTGGATGAAGCGAAACTCGGCAAATTGACGGACGATGGTGCGGCAATCACGGCGGGGCTTAAGGAAGGTGATGTCGTCCAATCAATCGACGGAGCGGAAGTCAGCTCCTGGATGGATGTACAGCAGGAAATCCAGCAGCATCCTGGCGAGGAGATCAACTTTGTAGTCGATCGAGACGGAAAAACTTTGGAAGTTCCGGTGACACCGGCTGAAATCGAACGAGAGGGAGAGAAGATCGGCATCATCGGCGTTTATGCCCCGACGGAAAAGTCGATCGGCCAAGTGATTGCTTTCGGTTTTACTGAAACCTATAATTGGACAAAACAAATTTTCATCCTGCTTGGAGACTTGGTCACTGGCCAGTTTGATATTGATATGCTTTCCGGACCTGTTGGCATTTATGTGTCGACAGAAGAGGTTGCCAAGAACGGAATCCTTACCTTGATGAGGTGGGCTGGGGTGTTGAGCATTAACCTCGGCATCATGAACCTGTTGCCGATCCCGGCACTTGATGGCGGAAGATTGATGTTCTTTGCGGTGGAAGCTGTGCGCGGCAAGCCTTTGGATCGCCAAAAAGAAGGGATTGTCCATTTTATCGGTTTCGCATTGCTGATGCTGTTGATGATTGTCGTAACGTGGAATGATATTCAAAGATTTTTCCTTTAATTAGCGAAGAATTATGGTAAAATGAATAGACCATGCAGATTTCATAGGTCCACCTGAAAAAAGCAGGGGCGAAGCAGTTGCTTTGCAGCTGCTTTTTACATAGAAGAAAATACTGTTGGTTACAGTAAACATGTTAGTTGAAGAGGTGTAGAATTTGAAACAATCAAAAATGTTCATGCCAACCTTACGTGAAGTACCGGCTGATGCCGATGTCAAAAGTCATCAGCTTCTCCTTCGCGCCGGGTATATCCGCCAAACATCAAGCGGAGTATACAGTTATTTGCCGCTAGGTAAAAAAGTATTGAAAAAAATTGAAGAAATTGTCCGCCAGGAAATGGACAAAACTGGCGCAAATGAACTGCTGATGCCGACATTACAACAAGTCGAGCTTTGGCAGGAATCAAAACGCTGGTATTCATACGGTCCAGAATTGATGAGGATGAAGGACCGCCATGGCAGGGAGTTTGCCCTAGGGCCTACCCATGAAGAAGTCATTACCAGTTTGGTTAGGGATGAAATTTCATCGTATAAAAAACTGCCATTGACACTCTATCAGATCCAGACGAAGTTCCGTGATGAAAAGCGTCCACGATTCGGTTTGCTGCGCGGAAGGGAATTCGTCATGAAAGATGCCTATTCTTTCCACAGCAGCTTTGAGAGTCTGGATGAGACATATCAAGACCTTTATAAGGCGTACGGCAATGTCTTCTCCCGTTGTGGACTAAATTTCCGTGCCGTTATTGCCGATTCAGGAGCGATGGGCGGGAAAGACACCCATGAATTCATGGTGCTTTCCGAAATAGGCGAGGACACCATCGCGTACAGCGACTCATCCGATTTCGCCGCCAACATCGAAATGGCACCTGTTGTCGCATCCTATGAGAAGTCTTCCGAGCCGGCTGGAGAATTGGAGAAAGTTTCGACACCGGACCAAAAATCAATTGAAGAAGTGGCATCATTCCTTCAAGTAGCGGAAGAGAAATGCATCAAGTCCCTTTTATTCAAAGTGGATGACAGCTATGTGCTTGTCCTTGCCCGCGGTGATCATGAAGTGAACGATGTGAAAGTCAAAAACTTGTTTGAAGCATCAGTTGTGGAACTGGCAACTCCGGAAGAAACAAGGGAAGTATTAGGATGTTCAATCGGTTCTCTCGGGCCAATTGGTGTAAGTAATGTAGAAGTGGTTGCTGATCATGCGGTAGAAGCAGTTGTGAATGGTGTAACAGGGGCAAACGAAGAAGGCTTCCATTATGTCAATGTGAACCCAGGACGTGACTTCACCGTTTCCCGCTATGAAGATTTGCGCTTTATCCAGGAAGGCGATGCCTCTCCAGATGGAAAAGGCACAATCCAGTTCGCCAAGGGTATTGAAGTCGGCCATGTATTCAAACTCGGCACGCGATACAGTGAAGCGATGGGCGCTACATTCCTTGACGAGAACGGAAGAAGCCAGCCAATGATCATGGGTTGCTACGGCATCGGTGTATCTCGTACGTTAGCTGCGGCCGCTGAGCAATACAATGATGAAAAAGGGCTGGTTTGGCCAAAACAGTTGACGCCATTCGATGTGCATTTGATTCCAATCAACATGAAAAATGATACTCAGGCTTCTTTGGCTGAAAAGCTGTATGCTTCACTACAGGAGCAAGGCTTTGAAGTGCTTATGGATGACCGTCAGGAACGTCCGGGCGTTAAATTTGCCGATTCTGACCTGATTGGCTTGCCGGTCCGTGTGACAGTCGGGAAACGCGCTGATGAAGAAATCGTAGAAGTCAAAAACCGTAAGACAGGCGAATCACAAGAAGTGGCTGTATCCGAGCTGGATACAATTATAAGAAGCATTTTAGGTTAATGGACAAAAAAGGCACATTTAGTGCCTTTTTTGTTTTCCAAGTGCTTATCCATAATGATTGTTGGGAAGTGACAATGCTTTCCCATTGTTTTTTTGAAAAGCTGGCGCGCATATATGGTATAATAACGTCTGGTTAAGAAAAAAAGCGCGATATTTATCTGTTGCTGAACCGGTCTAAACAAGAGGTTTTGCAACTTCTTATAAAAGAAGCAGAGATTAATGTAAGAAATGTTAGGGGAGGGACAGTATTTGATCCAGGAATCGAATCAAGGCAGAGAGAAGTTCCAACTTTTGCTGCAACAATTACAACTAACGGAAGATGCCATCATCCCTTATTTTGCGAATGCGGAAATCACCAAACTCTTTATCGAAAGGGCATCGAAAAAGTGGCATTTTCATTTTTTGTTCGATGAAATCCTGCCCTGCAGTGTACAGACGAGGTTCCAGACAAAACTGACGCAAGCATTTTCACATATTGCGGCAGTCTCCTACAAGATCAATGTCAGGAATCCAGTAGTAACAGATGACCTGATCGTTGATTACTGGAACAATTGCCTTACTGAGCTGGATGGGGTTTCCCCTGCCCTGCTGTCATTATTGAACCAGCAGAAGCCTAGGGTGCAAGGAACGAAACTCATAGTCAAGTCCAGAAATCATGCGGAAGCTGGGCAATTGAAAAATAAATATTCAGGACTGATTTCCAACGTTTATCAACAATACGGGTTCCCGCCAATGGTGCTGGACACAGAAATTTCCGCACCGGGTGAGGAATATACAGCTTTCCTTGAGCAAAAGCGGAAAGAGGATGAAGAGCGGGCGCAGGCGGCTGTCGTCGAGATGATGAAAGCGGAAAGTCAGTCGTCCAATGGGACGCAGCCAGAGCTGGATGGACCGCTTAAGATCGGTTACACAATCAAAGACGATGCCGATTTCAAACGCATGGAAGATATTGTGGATGAAGAGCGGCGTATCGCCATTGAGGGATATGTGTTCCATGCTGAGACGAAAGAACTCCGAAGCGGCCGGACATTACTGACCTTTAAGATTACCGATTATACCAGCTCAATGATGGTGAAAATGTTCTCTAGGGATAAAGAAGATGCCGCCATTTTATCAATGGTCAAAAAAGGCATGTGGATGAGAGCCCAGGGCAGCATCCAAAACGATACCTTCGTTCGCGATTTGGTTATGATCGCTAATGATCTTAATGAGATCAAGGCTCCTGCCCGTGTCGACAAAGCGGTAGATAAACGGGTCGAGCTGCACCTGCATTCACCTATGAGCCAAATGGACGCTGTAAGCTCGGTATCGGATCTGGTTTCACAGGCGAAAAAATGGGGCCATAAGGCAATTGCCATCACCGATCACGCAGTTGCCCAATCTTTCCCGGAAGCATTCAGCGCCGGGAAGAAAAATGATATAAAGATCATTTATGGAGTGGAAGCGAATCTTGTGGATGATGGTGTGCCGATTGCCTACAATCCGGCCGATCGCATGCTTGAGGACAGCATCTTCGTAGTGTTCGACGTCGAGACCACGGGTTTGTCAGCTGTCTATGACACGATTATCGAGCTTGCTGCTGTGAAAGTGAAGAACGGTGAAATCATCGACCGCTTTGAATCCTTTGCTAACCCGCATCATCCCCTGTCGGCGACAACGATTGAACTGACGGGGATCACGGATGATATGGTCCGGGAAGCACCGGATGTGGATGAGGTGCTCCGTAAGTTCAAAGCTTGGGCGGAAAACGGTATCTTTGTCGCCCACAATGCGAGCTTTGATATGGGCTTTTTGAATGTCGGGTATAAAAAGATAGGTGCAGGCAGGGCCGAGAATCCGGTTATCGATACGCTGGAATTGGGGCGTTTCCTGTATCCTGAGATGAAAAGCCATAGGTTGAATGTATTGTGTAAGAAGTTCGATATTGACCTTACACAGCATCACCGCGCGATCTATGACACAGAAGCGACAGCACACCTATTGATCAAGATGCTTAAGGATGCAGAGGAAAAAGGCATTACGAACCATAACCAATTTAATGAACATATGGGTGAAGGCAAAGCGTATCAGCGCTCAAGGCCTTACCACTGCACGATATTGGCGAAGAATGACATTGGGCTTAAGAATCTGTTTAAACTCATTTCCTATGCTCATGTCAACTATTTCTACCGCGTACCAAGAATTCCGCGTTCTGTTCTGTCTCAATATAGGGAAGGGCTGATTATTGGTTCGGCATGCGACAAAGGCGAAGTGTTTGAAGCGATGATGCAAAAGTCTCCGGAAGAAGTAGAGAAGATAGCCGAGTTTTATGATTACCTCGAAGTCATGCCGAAAGAGGTCTATGCTCATCTTATAGAGTTGGAGTACGTCCGGGATGAAATTTCATTGGAAGCGATCATCACGAACATCGTCAGACTTGGGGAAAAACTGGATAAACCGGTAGTCGCAACGGGAAATGTGCATTATCTGCACCCGAACGATAAAATCTACCGTAAAATTTTGGTCAATTCCATGGGAGGAGCCAACCCGCTGAACCGGCATAAGCTGCCGGACGTCCATTTCAGAACAACAGATGAAATGCTCGAAGCCTTTGCCTTTTTGGGGGAAGAGACAGCGAAGGAAATAGTCGTTGATAACTCTAATTTGATAGCCGATTGGATCGATCACATCAAACCTATTAAGGACGATCTGTACACGCCAAAAATTGAAGGCGCCGATGAAGAGATGCGGAAAATGAGTTATGATATGGCCAGAAGTATCTATGGGGAGGATCTTCCTGAAATTGTAGAAGCAAGGCTTGAGAAGGAACTGAAAAGCATCATCGGCCACGGATTTGCCGTAATCTACTTGATCTCGCATAAGCTTGTTAAGAAATCGTTGAACGATGGCTATCTGGTGGGTTCCCGTGGTTCCGTCGGTTCCTCATTCGTGGCGACAATGACGGAAATTACAGAGGTCAACCCGCTGCCGCCGCACTATGTGTGCCCATCTTGCAAGCATTCGGAGTTCTTCGATGACGGTTCGGTCGGATCTGGCTATGACTTGCCGGATAAAGATTGCCCGAATTGCGGCGCAGCTTACAAAAAAGACGGCCATGATATCCCGTTTGAAACATTCCTTGGCTTTAAAGGGGACAAAGTCCCTGATATCGACTTGAACTTCTCCGGGGAATATCAACCGCAGGCCCATAATTATACGAAGGTGCTGTTCGGGGAAGATTATGTGTACCGTGCAGGGACCATCGGCACTGTCGCTGAAAAAACGGCATATGGATACGTGAAGGGCTACGCTCAGGATAATAATCTTCATATCCGTGGAGCAGAAATAGACCGTTTGGTTTCAGGATGCACCGGTGTCAAACGAACTACCGGGCAACACCCTGGCGGGATCATTGTTGTTCCCGACTACATGGACATTTATGATTTCACGCCGATTCAGTACCCGGCGGATAGCCAAAGCTCGGAATGGAGAACAACGCATTTCGACTTCCATTCCATCCATGATAACGTGCTGAAGCTCGATATATTGGGGCATGATGATCCGACAGTTATCCGGATGCTCCAGGACTTAAGTGGAATCGATCCGAAGACGATTCCGACGGATGACCCAGAAGTGATGAAGATTTTCAGCGGTCCAGAATCACTGGGTGTCACAGAAGATCAGATCATGTGTAAAACCGGGACGCTCGGGATACCTGAGTTTGGTACTCGCTTCGTTCGTCAAATGCTTGAGGACACGAAGCCGACAACCTTCTCGGAACTGGTGCAAATATCCGGCCTTTCGCATGGCACCGATGTATGGCTAGGTAATGCGCAGGAATTGATACACAATAAGATATGTAACTTGAGTGAAGTAATCGGGTGCCGAGATGATATTATGGTCTATTTGATTTACCAAGGCCTTGAGCCATCATTGGCATTTAAGATCATGGAGTCTGTCCGTAAAGGGAAAGGGCTTACCGAGGAATTCGAAGAAGAAATGAGGAAAAACAATGTGCCTGAATGGTATATTGATTCCTGTAAGAAGATCAAGTACATGTTCCCGAAAGCGCATGCCGCTGCCTATGTCCTAATGGCAGTGCGGATCGCATACTTCAAAGTCCACCATGCGCTTCTATACTATGCGGCCTACTTCACTGTAAGGGCGGAAGATTTCGATATAGAGGCGATGGTCAGAGGATCGATGGCCATCAGAGCAAAAATAGAGGAAATCAATATGAAAGGCCTCGATGCCTCGCCAAAAGAGAAGAATACACTCACCGTTCTAGAGCTTGCTTTGGAGATGTGCGAGAGGGGATACTCTTTCCAGAAAGTCGACCTGTATAAATCCCATGCCACAGAATTCATTATTGAAGGGGACTCATTGATCCCTCCGTTTAACTCACTGCCTGGCCTTGGGACAAATGCCGCAATCAATATCGTGCAAGCGCGGGAAGAAGGGGAATTCCTGTCCAAAGAAGACCTCCAGAAACGCGGAAAGGTCTCCAAAACGATTCTGGAGTATTTGGATAAACAAGGATGCCTGGAATCCTTGCCGGACCAGAACCAGCTGTCCTTATTCTGATTCTGGTTATAGGGATTGGGCGAAGAGTATGTTTGCATAAAGTGGTCAAATATGTTATATTTACAAAAGAGTACTGATGAAGAGACCGATGCCAAGAGTGGGGAAACCCGCTCTTTCGTTTTGTTATCGTATATTTTCCCGACAATCCTGAGTATGAGGGACCTTTCTGTGAAACGATAAGAACACGATACTTTTTACATATGTGTGAGATTCAAGTAATGTTTACTATTGTTGTTTATATGATACTAATCAAATCGAAAGGCTGGGCATCGTTAGTATCGATGGATACTATCTGAATCATTCTTGGCCTTTTCACCCCCTGTCAAGTCAGCAAGGGATGTAAAAAGTCAGCTATAACTGAATAGGAGGGATCGTATGAGCAAAAAAGTCACAGAGATCGTAGAAGAGCTTGCCTCGGGGATACTGGAGCAGGAAGGACTAGAATTGGTTGACGTCGAATATGTAAAAGAAGGAAAGAACTGGTTCCTTAGAGTTTATATAGACAAAGATGGCGGAATTGATATCGATGAATGTGGTTTGGTCAGTGAAAAGCTTAGCGAAAAACTGGATGAGCTCGATCCGATTGAGCATAATTATTTCCTGGAAGTCTCTTCCCCGGGTGCGGAGAGACCGTTGAAAAAAGAAAAAGACTTCCTGAAGGCGTTAGGAAAGCATGTGAATATAAAAACATATGAACCGATTGAAGGAAGCAAAGAGTTTGAAGGCACTCTTCTATCCTATAACGAAGAGGAACTGACCATCTCCGTTAAGGTGAAGACAAGAATAAAAGAAATCAAAATACCGACGCCAAAAGTGGCAAAAGCCAGATTGGCCGTAACATTTTCATAATAGCAAGATTACCAGTAAGAGGGGGATTAATAATGAGCAGTGAGTTGTTGGATGCTCTTAATTTATTGGAAAAGGAAAAGGGCATCTCTCGTGACGTCATCATCGAGGCAATCGAAGCGGCCCTTGTGTCCGCATACAAAAGGAATTTCAATCAGGCGCAAAATGTCAGGGTGGATTTGAACCTGGCTAATGGTTCTATGCGTGTCTTGGCAAGAAAAGATGTAGTAGATCAAGTATTTGATTCCCGTCTTGAAATTTCAGTGGAAGATGCAAGGCAGATCAATCCGAATTATCAGGTGGAAGATGTTGTCGAAATGGAAGTGACACCGAAAGATTTCGGGCGAATCGCCGCACAAACAGCAAAGCAGGTCGTCACACAGCGCGTCCGTGAAGCGGAAAGAGGCATCATCTATTCTGAATTCATCGACCGTGAAGAAGACATTATGAACGGAATCGTTCAAAGAGTCGACAACCGTTATATTTATGTAAGCCTCGGCAAAATTGAAGCATTGCTGCCGGTAAGCGAGCAAATGCCGAATGAACAATATAAGCCGCATGATCGCATCAAGGTTTTCATCACAAAAGTGGAGAAAACATCAAAAGGTCCTCAGATCTTCGTATCTCGTACTCACCCTGGCCTGCTAAAGAGATTATTCGAAACAGAAGTGCCAGAAATCTTTGATGGTACTGTCGAAATTAAATCGGTAGCGAGGGAAGCGGGAGACCGTTCCAAAATCTCTGTAAGCACGGATGTGCCTAATGTGGATCCAGTGGGAGCTTGCGTCGGCCAAAAAGGTCAACGTGTTCAAGTCATCGTGAATGAGCTGAAAGGCGAAAAGATCGATATCGTCAGATGGTCTGAAGACCCTGTCGAATTCGTTGCCAATGCTCTGAGCCCTTCTAAGGTGCTGGAAGTAATGGTGAATGAAGAAGAAAAAGCAACAACAGTCATCGTACCGGATTACCAATTGTCGCTGGCCATCGGCAAGCGCGGCCAAAATGCGCGTCTTGCGGCTAAATTGACGAACTGGAAGATTGATATCAAGAGCGAGACGGATGCAAGAGAAGCCGGCATATACCCAGTTCCGGAAAAAGAAGAAGCACTTTTGAGCCAAGCAAGCATCGAATCAAGCTACGGTGAGTACGACGAGGAAGAGACCGATTGATAGAGGGTGATATAGATGGCTGGTCAAAAGAAAGTACCGATGCGCAAATGTGTTGCTACCGGGACTATGAAACCGAAAAAAGAAATGATCAGGGTAGTACGTTCTAAGGAAGGGGAAATCTCCATCGATCCGACCGGGAAAAAGTCGGGGCGCGGGGCTTACGTATCACTTGATAGAGATGCTATTCTTCAGGCGAAGAAAAAAGACATCCTTGCCCGCCATTTGGATGCGCCTGTTCCGGAAGAAATCTATTCCGAACTGATCCGACTGGCAGAGCAAGGGAAGTGATGCAATGCAGCAAGCAAAATGGGCGTCTTTGTTAGGATTGGCGAACAGGGCGCGAAAAGTTATCTCGGGAGAAGAGCTGGTCATCAAAGAAGTACGAAGTAAAAAGGCAAAGCTTGTCATACTGGCAGGGGATGCCTCAGCCAATACGGAAAAAAAAGTAACCGATAAATGCAGGCACTACAATGTCCCTTTCATAAAGGTAGACGATAGAGAACGGCTGGGCCAGGCAATCGGAAAGGATCAGCGGGTAGTGATCGCTGTCCTGGATGAAGGTTTCGCAAAAAAGCTGAACATGTTACTGCATGAATATATACGGGGGTGAACGTATGACAAAAATACGTGTATACGAATACGCAAAAAAACATAACGTATCAAGTAAAGTCATAATCGAAAAGCTAAAAGAATTGAACGTAGAGGTAACAAATCATATGTCAACATTGGAAGATCCCACCATCAACAAGCTAGACAAGACGTTCCAAAAAGGGAAACAATCATCCCAAAAACCTTCCGGAAAACCGGCCATGTCCGAACAACGCAACCAGACAGCGGCTACTGCGGAAGGAAAATATGAGGATCGCCATGATGAAAATGCGGTTAAGCAACAAAAATTGAAGAAAAAAACTACCAATAAGCCGGCTGCAGGCAAGAAGGCTGGCGGCGGATCGCAAACGCCTTTCAACAAAGGACGTAAGCAAAACCGCAACTCAAAAAGGAATAATCATAACCAAAACAGAACGCCTCAGATGCATACCCCTAGAAAAGAGCGGGAACTGCCGGCTAAAATCACGTTCACTGAGTCTTTGACAGTCGGTGAGTTGGCGAAAAAACTGCATCGTGAACCGTCTGAAATCATCAAAAAGCTATTCATGCTAGGCATAATGGCGACCATTAACCAATCGTTGGATAAAGATGCAATCGAATTGATCTGCACCGATTACGGCGTTGAAGTTGAAGAAGAGATCAAAATCGATAAAACGGATTTGGAAGCATACACAGCAAGTGAAGAGGACGCGGCGCCTAATACGGATGAACGTCCTCCAGTAGTAACGATCATGGGTCACGTCGACCATGGAAAAACAACACTTCTTGACTCCATCCGCAACACGAAAGTGACGGAAGGGGAAGCCGGCGGCATCACCCAGCATATCGGGGCTTACCAAGTGGAAGTCAACAAGAAAAAAATCACCTTCCTTGATACTCCTGGTCATGCGGCGTTTACTACCATGCGTGCACGCGGAGCGAAAGTGACGGATATCGCAATTATCGTAGTAGCTGCCGATGACGGCGTTATGCCTCAAACGGTGGAAGCAATCAACCACGCGAAGGCAGCGGAAGTGCCGATCATCATTGCTGTCAACAAAATGGATAAAGAATCAGCAAACCCTGACCGTGTCATGCAGGAATTGACAGAGCATGGCCTTGTACCGGAAGCATGGGGCGGAGATACAATTTTTGTTCCAATCTCTGCAAAACAAGGCACGGGGATCGATGAGTTACTGGAAATGATCTTGCTTGTAAGTGAAGTAGAAGAATACAAAGCCAATCCGAATAAATTGGCGACTGGTTCCGTTATTGAAGCTGAGTTGGACAAAGGACGCGGCGCTGTTGCCACATTGCTTGTTCAAAACGGAACATTGCGTGTCGGCGACCCGATTGTAGTCGGAAACACGTACGGCCGTGTCCGCGCGATGGTCAATGATCTTGGGCGCCGTGTGAAAGAGGCAGCTCCTTCCACTCCGGTAGAGATTACTGGTCTGAACGAAGTGCCGCAAGCTGGTGACCTGTTTGTTGTCTTTAAGGACGAAAAGACAGCAAGACAAGTAGGGGAAGAGCGTTCCCAACGACAAGTGTTGACTCAACGCAGCGAAAAAGCGGTCGTGACGCTTGATAATTTGTTTGAGCAGATGAAACAAGGCGATGTGAAGGAAATCAACCTAATCGTTAAAGCTGATGTCCAAGGTTCCGCTGAGGCATTGGCGGCATCTCTGCAAAAAATCGAAGTCGAAGGAGTGAAGGTGAAAATCATCCATAGCGGTGTAGGAGCCATCACTGAATATGACATTATGTTGGCGACGGCTTCAAATGCAATCGTCATCGGATTCAATGTTCGTCCGGATGTGAATGCGAAGCGAGCAGCTGAATCTGAGCAAGTGGATGTTCGCCTGCACAGCATCATCTACAAAGTGATTGAAGAGATTGAATCGGCGATGAAAGGTATGCTTGATCCGGAATATGAAGAGAAAGTCATCGGACAAGCGGAAGTACGTACTACTTTCAAAGTATCGAAAGTCGGTACTATTGCCGGATCTTATGTCACTGACGGCAAAATCACAAGAGACAGCAGTATCCGTCTCATCCGCCAAGGCGTTGTCGTATTTGAAGGTGAACTTGATGCTCTGAAACGTTTCAAAGACGATGCAAAAGAAGTTGCCCAAGGCTACGAATGTGGTATAACAATCAAGAACTTTAATGATATTAAAGAAGGCGATGTAATCGAAGCTTATGTAATGGAAGAAATTGAACGGAAATGATCGGGTACGCAGAGTTTGAAGCAATCATCTATGATGCCCAGTCCTTGAAAGATAAGAGGGCTGTATTGCAACGAATTCTTAGCCGACTTTCCCAAAAATTTAATGTCTCTGTAGCGGAGATCGACCATCAGGATTTATGGCAGAGAACAAAGGTTGCCATTGTGACGGTCTCATCCTCTAAAGTGGCATCCGAAAAGGAATTGCACCGTGCCCTTAGCATGGTGGATTCCTTTCCTGAAATAGAACGGACCATTACAGATATACATTGGCTTTAATTTAACGAGGTGATAGTATGAGCCTTCGTGCAAATCGTGTCGGTGAACAGATGAAAAAGGAATTGACCGATATTATCGGCAGGAAGCTAAAAGACCCAAGGATCGGTTTCGTGACTGTTACGGACGTGCGGGTGACCGGAGATCTTCAGCAAGCGACTGTTTATGTGTCGGTGCTTGGCGATGAAGAACAGAAGGAAGCCACGCTGATCGGGTTAGCAAAAGCAAAAGGATTTATCCGCTCTGAAATCGGTAAGCGTATCCGCTTGCGGATTACGCCGGAGATTACCTTCGAATGGGACTCCTCCATCGATTACGGTAATCGGATCGAAACCCTTATTCATCAGATCCATAACGAACAGGACGAAAAGAACAACGAAGAATAAGAAAGGTGAATGAATCACCGTTATTCTTCAAACAGTGAAAACAGGCTTACTTCTCATGAACCTGCCCATAACAGGGGGTCACTGGGAGTAAGCCTTTATTATTGGAATTGGAGTGTTCTAAGTGGAAGGAATTTTACCCTTATATAAACCTAAAGGCATGACCTCTCATGATTGCGTGTTCAAAGTCAGAAAGATATTGAAAACGAAAAAAGTCGGCCATACAGGTACACTGGATCCGGAAGTAACAGGAGTTTTGCCCATCTGTATCGGACGGGCAACAAAAATCGCCGAATACATCACTGATGCGGGTAAAGCATATGAAGGCGAAGTGACCATCGGGTTCTCCACCGATACAGAGGATGCGGGAGGGCAAGTGGTTGCTGAAGCGAAAGGTGAAAAACGCTTTAGCCGCAATCAAATCCTTCAGGTGTTGGAAAGCCTGACTGGTGAAATCGTTCAAACCCCTCCTATGTATTCGGCTGTCAAAGTGAACGGCAAGAAGTTATACGAATATGCACGTGCTGGTCAGGAAGTTGAACGGCCAAGCCGAAAGGTGCACATCTATGAGATTGAGCTGCTGGACGACAGAGAATTATTCATCGGTGACACCGTCTCCTTCAAGTTCCGGGTGTCCTGCTCAAAAGGGACATACATCAGGACGCTTGCTGTGATGATCGGCGAGGCATTGGGGTTTCCAGCGCATATGTCCGAACTGCAACGTGTACGGTCATCCTCATTCGGCCTTGAGGACTGCTTCACATTGGAAGAAGCTCAGCAGATTGCAGAACAAGGGGAAGTTTCCAGAATGCTGAAGCCTCTCGAGGCAGGGCTCCGTCATCTGCCGTCCATCGAAGTCGATGAGAAGATCGCTTCAAGAGTGATTAACGGTGCTGTATTGCCTGTCTTCAAGGAAACTGGCGTTAAACAAGAGGAACCGTTTGTCATTTTCCATAAAAATAGGGCTTTGGCTGTCTATAAACAGCATGAAACAAAGGACGGATGCATCAAACCTGTCAAGGTATTGCGCATTAGTCTATAATGAATTAGGGGGGCATCTGTTTTGGCCCCGTATCACAGACAAGATCCATATGGACAGAAAGAGGAGAAGGCATTGAAAGTAATCAAGGTGAAGCATCCGCATGCATATAAACAATCAGACTTTCCACCGCTTTCCGTGGCGTTAGGATTTTTTGACGGGGTACATAAAGGGCATCAAGAAGTGATTGCTTCCGCCATTCGGACAGCGAGAGAAAAGGGGTTTAAGTCAGCGGCGATGACATTCGACCCTCATCCGAAAGCAGTCCTGCAGAGCGACAGTGATATCCAGTACATAACGCCGCTTGAAGATAAAATCTTACTGATGGATGCGCTGGGGCTAGACTATCTTTTCGTTGTGGAGTTTGATAGGTCGTTTGCTTCCTTATCTCCTGAGGCATTCGTGGAACAATATTTGCTGCAATTGAATGTCCGGCATGTAACGGCCGGCTTTGATTATTCGTACGGAAAATACGGGGAAGGAAAAATGGATACACTGCCTATCTATTCAAAAGGGAGGCTTGAACAGACGATCATTGAGAAACAAGAGCTCGACCATGAAAAAATCAGTTCGACAAGAATTCGATTGATGTTGAGGGAAGGTTTAATTGAACGGTTTTTCGAGTTGGCAGGAAGGCACTATCGGACTGAGGGCATAGTAGTGCATGGTGAAAAGCGCGGAAGGACGCTTGGCTTTCCGACAGCGAACATTAAGCTTAAGGGATGCTACATCATACCTGCCACTGGCGTATATGCAGTCAAAGTGTATTTGGATGGCCAAGTAAAGACAGGAGTGTGTAATGTCGGGTATAAACCGACGTTTCATGATAACCGCCCGTCGGAACCATCCATAGAGGTGCATATATTGGATTACAAGGAGGACATATACGGGCAAACAATCTCAATCGAATGGCATAAGCGTCTGCGGGGCGAAAAGAAATTCGGTGGCATCAAGGAACTAGTAGCGCAAATCAATCAAGACAAACAAGCAACAATGGAATTGTTCAAAGAAACAATTAAATAGTCTTGCTTTTTTGGGCGAGAAGTAGTAATATATAAAAGTATGAACCTGTGCTTGGCTAGTCGAGTCACCAACGCTATTGCTCAGCACACGGGGATTGAAATAATTTATAGAGGTGAAATGGAAAATGGCATTAACTCAAGAACGTAAAAACGAAATTATCGCTGCTTACAAAACACACGAGAACGACACTGGTTCTCCAGAAGTACAAATCGCAGTATTGACTGAAGAAATCAATACTTTGAATGAGCACTTGCGTACTCACAAAAAAGATCACCACTCTCGTCGCGGTCTTTTGAAAATGGTTGGTAAACGTCGTAACCTTCTTACTTACCTTCGTAACAAGGACGTAACTCGTTACCGTGAACTAATCAACAAACTAGGCTTGCGTCGATAATCAGAGGCCAGTCTTCACATGGGGATTTTCCTCATTTATTGAAAAGCGGGAAATATCCCGCTTTTTTCTTATAGTTCGATAAAATGCAAACGAGGCTGGCCATATATAGGCTTTCTCATAATTAAAATGTCAAAAAAAACACGGACATATTTTTATTTTGCTGTTAATGAAGCTTTTTTTCGTGCATAATAGAAATAGTGTGATTACTTATAGATCAATTGTACATACTTCCATGAAAGATAGAATGAAAGTAAGTTTTTATTCTTGGCTATAGATGTAGAGAGGGGTTTTATGAAAATGGACCAAACGAAAAAAATATTTTCCATAGATTGGGCTGGCCGGACACTAACGGTTGAAACAGGTCAACTGGCTAAGCAAGCCAGCGGAGCGGCATTAATCCGCTATGGCGACACAGCTGTTTTGAGCACTGCTACAGCTTCTAAAGATCCTAAGACGGTTGATTTCTTCCCATTGACAGTCAACTATGAAGAAAGATTATATGCAGTAGGGAAAATACCGGGAGGATTCATCAAGCGTGAAGGCCGTCCGAGCGAAAAGGCTATATTGGCCAGCCGTCTGATTGACCGACCGATTCGCCCTCTATTTGCTGAGGGTTTCCGCAATGAGGTACAAGTTGTCAGCACGGTGATGAGTGTTGATCAGGATTGTTCTTCCGAAATGGCTGCTATGTTCGGTTCTTCCCTTTCGTTGATGATTTCTGATATTCCGTTCGAAGGACCGATCGCTGGTGTAATCGTCGGGCGTGTTGATAACGAGTTTGTCATTAATCCGACAGTCGAACAGATGGAGAAAAGCGACATCAATCTGACAGTTGCGGGCACAAAAGATGCTATCAACATGGTTGAAGCCGGTGCAGATGAAGTGCCGGAAGAAGTGATGCTTGAAGCAATCATGTTCGGTCATGAGGAAATCAAGCGCCTGATTGCCTTCCAAGAAGAAATCGTTGCGGAAGTCGGAAAAGAGAACCGTGAAATCGCATTGTATGAATTGGATGCCGACTTGACTGCTGAAGTGACGGCTATGTGTGAGACAGACATCAACCAAGCTGTCCAAGTACAAGAGAAGCATGCTAGGGAAGAAGCGATAACAGAGGTGAAAAACCGCGTACTGGCACATTATGAGGAGCAGGAAGCGGAAGAGGAAAAGATTAAGCAAGTGAAGGAAATCCTCAGCAAGCTTGTCAAAAACGAAGTCCGTCGCCTGATTACGGAAGAAAAGGTGCGTCCGGATGGACGTAAGCCGGATGAAATCCGTCCGTTGTCTTCTGAAACAGGACTTCTAGCCCGTACTCATGGTTCCGGTTTGTTCACACGCGGACAAACACAAGCACTATCAATCTGTACGTTGGGCGCACTGGGTGATGTTCAAATTTTGGACGGCCTTGGCGTAGAAGAATCAAAACGTTTCATGCACCACTATAACTTCCCTCCTTATTCAGTTGGAGAAACTGGATTCATGAGAGGGCCGGGACGCCGTGAAATCGGTCATGGTGCGCTAGGGGAAAGGGCGCTTGAGCCGGTAATCCCTTCTGAAAAAGATTTCCCTTATACCGTCCGCCTTGTATCTGAGGTGTTGGAATCAAATGGTTCAACCTCACAGGCAAGTATCTGTGCAAGTACGCTTGCCATGATGGATGCAGGTGTGCCGATCAAGGCGCCGGTAGCCGGAATTGCGATGGGACTAGTGAAAAAGGACGAGCACTATACAATCTTAACAGATATTCAGGGTATGGAAGACCACCTCGGCGATATGGACTTTAAAGTCGCTGGTACTGCAAAAGGCGTTACCGCTTTGCAGATGGACATCAAAATCGACGGTTTATCACGTGAGATCCTTGAAGAAGCATTGCAGCAAGCAAAAGCGGGTCGCATGCACATCCTTGAATCTATGCTGAATACAATCGATAAGCCTAGAAGCGAACTATCCAAATATGCGCCTAAAATCATCATGATGACAATCAATCCGGAGAAAATCCGTGATGTGATCGGGCCAAGCGGTAAACAAATCAACAAAATCATCGAAGAAACAGGCGTCAAAATCGATATCGAACAAGATGGTACCATCTTCATCGCTTCACCTGATGAAGAAAACAACCGTAAAGCGAAACAAATCATCGAAGATCTTGTTCGTGAGGTGGAAGTGGGCAAAACTTACCTCGGTAAAGTAAAACGTATTGAGAAATTCGGTGCTTTTGTTGAGATATTCAGTGGGAAAGACGGCTTAGTCCACATTTCCGAGTTAGCTCCTGAGCGCGTCAATAAAGTGGAAGATGTCTTGGCAATCGGGGACGACGTACTGGTCAAAGTTACGGAAATCGATAAGCAAGGGCGCGTTAACCTTTCACGCAAAGCTGTCCTAAAAGAACAGCAAGAAGCCGAGCAAAAATAAGTGATCTAAAAAAATCACAATGCCTTTGTGCATTGTGGTTTTTTTGTCCTAAAACGCTTCTGAAACCTGTTTATGCATAGGGTAGACAAGAATGTATGGCTGTGTCTTTTCGCCTTTATTTTTCTTCTAATATGTACAAACTTCTCATAAAACTTTACAGAGGCTGTTATGGTTTCGGTGAGAATGACAAAAGCTATGTACAGATTTGTTTAATTAGGAGGAAAACAGTGTATGGGTATAAAGTGGAAACAACTAGTTGCGATATGTGCCATAGGAAGCGTATCATGGATATTGGCAAGTTCTCCTAATATAGAGAATTATGTCTTACATCTTAAGGAACAAGCTGTGACTGTGGACGGCAAAAAGGACCCCCTGTTTGAAGAAATTGAGGTCAATGCAAAGGAATATGAAGAATCGCCAAAAAATGCTATGATAGACCCTGTTTGGAAGTCTGTTCCGGGATATAATGGACTCGAAGTCGATATAGATGCTTCTTATTCAGCTATGAAGAAGGCAGGAAAGTTTGATGAGAAGAAATTGATTTTTCGTCAAATCCCCCCGAAGGTTCATTTATCTGACCTGGAAGCAGAACCGATTTATCGTGCCCATCCCGAAAAAAAATCAGTCTCTTTTTTGATCAATGTGGCGTGGGGAAATGAATATTTGCCTGATATGCTTAGTACGCTTAAAAAGCATAAAGTCAAGGCAACTTTTTTCCTGGAAGGAAGATGGGCCAAAAATAACCCCGACCTTGCCAAAACAATTGCTGAAGAAGGGCATGAAATCGGCAATCATTCCTTTACGCACCCCAATATGAAAAATATCTCCGGAGCAGCCATCCGGAAAGAACTCCAAGATACAAATGAAGTGATCAAGGCAGTCACAGGCAAAACCCCGACATTGTTTGCGCCCCCAAGCGGTGCATTCCGCGAAGAGACGGTGAAGATTGCCGACGAATATAAGATGGATACCATCATGTGGAGTGTCGATACGATAGACTGGCAAAAGCCGGCGCCGGACGTGTTGACAAAAAGAGTATTGAACAAGATACATAATGGAGCATTTGTATTGATGCATCCGACTGATTCCACAGCAAAGTCCCTGGAGACACTGATAACAGAAATAAAAAAGAAAGAGCTGCACATCAAGACGGTAACCGATAGCCTGTCCGAAGAACGGATTATGCATTAAACCTATTGAGAAGTCAGTGTAGCAGTCATTGAGGGAGGAAATAGAATGATCAACAAATATACTTGCCAGAACGGTGCGCGGATTGTACTTGAAAATATTCCAACGGTACGATCAGTTGCCATCGGTTTATGGATCAAGACAGGATCAGTCAATGAGACGGAGCAAAACAACGGTATTTCCCATTTTTTGGAGCATATGTTCTTTAAGGGAACAAAAACAAAAAACGCCAAAGAAATTGCGGAAGCATTCGACAGCATTGGTGGACAGGTGAACGCTTTCACATCAAAGGAGTATACATGTTACTATGCAAAAGTCCTTGATACGCACGCTGATTTTGCGCTGAATGTATTGGCGGACATGTTCTTCCATTCAGTATTTGACCAGGAAGAGTTAGAAAAAGAGAAGAATGTCGTGTATGAAGAGATTAAGATGTATGAAGATACGCCTGATGATATTGTTCATGATCTTTTAAGCCGGGCTGCCTTCGGGAATGATCCGCTTGCTTATCCGATTCTCGGGCATGAGCGAACATTGGAGACATTCACGAGCGATACACTGAAAGATTATGTCCATGAACAATATACCCCGGATCGCTTAGTGGTTAGTATTGCTGGAAATGTGGATGAAGCATTTATCAAGAAGGCGGACAGCCTATTCGGAAGCTACGGGCGAGGAGAAGCGAAGAAATCGGACAAGACAACTCCGGTCTTCCTGACCCAAACATTACAGAAGCGCAAAGAGACCGAACAGGCTCATCTATGCCTGGGGTATGAGGGGCTTCCAATCGGGCATGAGGATGCCTACTCATTGATTATCATGAACAATGTCCTAGGTGGGAGCATGAGTAGCCGCCTTTTCCAGGAGGTACGTGAACAAAGAGGATTGGCATATTCCGTCTATTCGTACCATTCAGGATTCGAAGACACAGGTCTTGTCACTATCTATGGAGGCACAGGTGCGAACCAGATGGATGTATTGTTCGAAACCATCCAGAACACGATCGATACATTCAAGCGGGAGGGCATCACAGAGAAGGAGCTCCGGAACAGCAAAGAGCAGCTGAAAGGAAATCTGATGCTCAGCCTTGAAAGCACCAACAGCAGAATGAGCAGAAACGGGAAGAATGAACTCATGCTCGGCAGACATCGTTCTATGGACGAAATGATCGATCTGATTGATGCTGTAACACAAGAAAGTGTAGCAGACATCACGGATAAAGTGTTTACAGACCGGTATGCTATGGCTTATATCAGCCCAGCCAAAAGCGAATCGTGATTACTCATCAATTCCGATTCTAAGAAAGCCTCATTTCCTATACATATAGAATAGGACAACAAAGTGAGGTGGTGGGCGAATGAGACTGAGTGAATTGAGCGGCAAGGAAATAGTCGATGTAAAACGGGCTGAACGGCTTGGAGTGCTCGGGCAAACAGATCTTGAGATTAATGAAAAGGGTCAGATTTTAGCTTTGATCATCCCTTCAGTCAAGTGGTTTGGTTTTCGGAAGAATGGTAATGAGATAAGGGTTCCTTGGCGTCACATAAAGAAAATCGGATCGGATATGATCATCATAGATATTCCGGAAGTCCAGTATAAAGAAAACGAAGAAGGTCATCCGGAATCATAATTGATTTGCTCGGAAGCAAAGGGTGCATACGCTTTAAAAAGGGTCAAGAATGTAATATTCTTGGCTCTTTTTCATTTTGCCGAACGGTGTATGTTATCAGAAGAAGGCAGCTTTTCCGGAGCCGGAAAGCATTATGGACAAGCAAGCTTCTTCATAATAATTGGGAAAATCCAGACACCTAATTTAGCCGATATTCATAAGATGAGATGAATTGAAAACAGTTGAGATGCGACATTTTTAAAAGTAGGTGAGAGCCCGATGCTGACAGGTATGCAAATTGCTGTTCTTGGCGGTGACGCAAGGCAATTGGAAGTGATTCGGAAACTGACGGAATTGGATGCCAAAATCTCGTTGGTCGGTTTTGAGCAACTGGACCAAGCTTTTTCCGGAGCTGCAAAAGAGAAGATGACGGAAATCAACTTTTCGGAGATGGATAATATTATTCTGCCTGTTTCAGGGACCAATTCCGAAGGAAAGATCGAGACAATTTTTTCAGGGGAGACTGTGCATCTGACCCAAGAAATATTAGGGGAAACCCCGCCTCATTGTACGATTTATTCAGGCATCAGCAATCAGTACCTCGATGGACTTACGAAAAAGACAAACAGAAAACTAGTAAAACTTTTTGAGCGCGATGATGTGGCCATCTACAATAGTATCCCAACCGTAGAAGGAACGATCATGATGGTGATACAGCATACCGATTTCACAATTCATGGCAGCAATGTCGTTGTTTTGGGGCTTGGCCGTGTCGGTATGAGTGTGGCGAGGACATTTAAAGCCTTAGGGGCAAATGTACAGGTCGGAGCGAGAAAGAGTGAACATTTGGCCAGGATTACCGAAATGTCGATGGAGCCGTTCCATCTTGATCAATTGACGGAAGTCGTCCGTAAAGTAGATATCTGCATCAACACAATACCAGCCGAAGTCGTAACAGCCAAAGTGATTGCGGGTATGCCTCCACATGCTTTGATTATTGACCTGGCCTCTAAGCCGGGAGGCACTGATTTCCGCTATGCGGAAAAACGGGGGGTGAAGGCGATTTTGGCGCTCGGGCTTCCAGGCATCGTTGCACCGAGGTCTGCAGGCAAAATTATGGCTAATGTCTTGTCGCAATTGCTCCAAGAGGATTTGAGGAATAGAAAGGGGAAATTGAAATGAGCCTGAAGGGAAAAAGGATTGGTTTTGGAGTCACCGGTTCACACTGTACGTATGATGCCGTCTTTCCCGAGATTGAAAAACTGGTGAATGACGGTGCAGAAGTCATACCAATCGTCAGCCATACGGTCACCAGTACGGATACACGTTTCGGCAAAGGCGAGGATTGGGTCATGAGATTTGAGACTATCACCGGGCATAAAGCGGTGGATAGCATTGTGAAAGCGGAGCCGCTCGGACCAAAAACACCTTTGGATTGCATGGTCATTGCCCCGATCACAGGGACATCGATGAGTAAGATGGCGAACGCTATTACTGACAGCCCTGTACTTATGGCGGCAAAAGCGACGATGAGGAATCACAGGCCAATTGTGCTTGGCATCTCGACGAATGATGCATTAGGCTTGAACGGGGTCAACCTAATGAAATTGATGGCTGCGAAAGATGTCTATTTTATACCATATGGCCAGGATGACCCAGAGAAGAAACCGAAGTCGATGGTCGCCGAGATGACATTATTGCAAGAAACGATTATGTATGCACTTGAGGGCAAACAATTGCAGCCGGTAATTATTGAAAAATTTCGTTTTCCTCTATAGAATTGAAGATATCGACAATCGGAAAAAACGATATGTACAACAATTTTCTCCCTTATATGTGTTAATATGATAAAATTAACGTATCGGAATAAGAACAGGCATCTTCCTGGTGAAAAGGAAGACTGTTTCGTATAGGAACTACTTAAAATAAATTGATCTGAAAAAATGAGAAATGGGGTATAGATGTGGAAGAGAGACATGGATTACATGTGGCAGTAGTTGGAGCAACAGGGGCAGTCGGGCAGCAAATGCTTGAGACTTTGGCGAATAGGAATTTTCCGATCAAGAAACTTACTTTATTGTCTTCTTCCCGCTCTGCCGGAAAGAAAATCACTTTCAAAGGTGAAGAATATACTGTAGAGGAAGCGAAGCCTGAGTCATTTGAAGGCGTCGATATAGCTTTGTTCAGCGCCGGAGGAAGCGTTTCACAGCAGTTGGCTCCGGAAGCGGCCAAAAGAGGAGCAGTGGTGGTCGATAACACGAGCGCATTCCGTATGAACCCTGAGGTTCCGCTTGTCGTGCCGGAAGTGAATGAGGAAGATATCCGCAAGCATAAAGGTATCATCGCCAACCCGAACTGTTCGACTATTCAAATGGTTGTTGCCATGGAACCGATCCGTAAGGCGTATGGACTGAAAAAAGTAATCGTCTCAACGTATCAAGCGGTTTCAGGTTCAGGGGCAGCGGCCATCGAGGAATTGCAGGAACAGACAAAATCTTTGTTGGAAGGTGAGAAGATCGAACCAAAGATTCTGCCTGTGAAGTCCGACAAGAAACATTACCAGATTGCCTTTAATGCAGTCCCGCAAATCGATAAGTTCCAAGATAACGGCTATACATTTGAAGAAATGAAAATGATTAATGAAACTAAGAAAATCATGCATATGCCCCAATTGCCGGTTGCCGCTACATGTGTAAGGATCCCTGTAGTGACAGGCCATTCGGAATCACTGTATGTGGAGGTCGAAAAAGCAGATGTGACAGCAGCCGATATTAAGAGCCTATTAAGCACTGCTCCAGGTGTAGTCCTGCAGGATGCACCGGAAGAGCAAGTATATCCAATGCCAGCCGATTGCGTAGGGAAGAATGGTGTGTTTGTAGGACGCATCAGGAATGATTTGGATAATGACAAGGGGTTTCATATGTGGGTTGTTTCTGATAACCTGTTAAAAGGAGCAGCTTGGAATTCTGTCCAAATAGCTGAAAGTCTCGTGAAACTTGGAATGGTGACAGTTAAGTAATAAATATGTAAAAACCTCGGCCTATCAAACGGTATGAAGCTGAGTTGTTTTGGGGTGCAAAGATGAAAATAATCGTTCAGAAGTTCGGCGGAACATCCGTAAAGGATGAGGAGAGCCGGGCGCACGCAAAGAGACATATTCAAAAAGCAGTTGATGAAGGGTATAAGGTCATTGCTGTTGTTTCGGCCATGGGCCGTAAAGGGCAACCATATGCAACCGATACTTTATTATCTCTTGTGAATAGTCATGATAGCTTAATTTCGAAACGCGAACAAGACCTATTGTTGTCAGTCGGGGAAACGATCTCTTCTGTCGTGTTTTCCGATATGCTGTTGCGAAGCGGCATTAAGGCGACCGCTTTCACAGGTGCGCAAGCCGGTTTTCGGACAAACAGTGACCATACAAATGCAAAAATTCTCGATATGAAATGTGATCGCTTATTAAACGAATTGGAAGAGAATGATGTGGTTGTCGTTGCGGGGTTCCAGGGAGTCAACCGTAATGGCGATATTACCACTATCGGACGCGGAGGCAGCGATACCTCAGCCGCAGCGCTGGGAGCGGCGGTACAGGCTGAATGGATCGATATATTTACCGACGTGGAAGGCATCATGACAGCCGATCCGCGCATCGCGGAAAATGCCAGGGCGCTATCGATTGTCACATATAATGAAGTCTGCAATATGGCTTATCAAGGTGCAAAGGTAATCCATCCGAGGGCGGTTGAAATTGCGATGGCAGCTAAGGTACCGATGCGGATCCGCTCGACATACAGTGAAGGGGTCGGAACTCTTGTCACAAGCCTGCATCGCAATAAGAAAGGCAGCGATATAAAAGAACGACCAGTGACAGGCATCGCACACCTTGGGAAAATTTCGCAGATAAAAGTCCAGGCGAAAAAAGGGCAATACAATGTCCAGACAGAAGTTTTCCAGGCTATGGCCAATGCGCAAATAAGCGTCGATTTCATCAATATTTCTCCAAATGGGGTTGTATACACTGTCAGTGAAGAGACGACGGAACGGGCTCTTTCTATATTGGAGGAAATCGGATACGATCCAATTGTCGAACGGAATTGCGCCAAAGTTTCCGTTGTCGGCGCCGGGATGGCCGGCGTTCCGGGAGTGAATGCCAAAATCGTTACCGCTCTCTCTGAACGCGGCATTAGCATTCTGCAGGCCGCGGATAGCCATACGACAATCTGGGTACTCGTTAAGGAAAAACACCTGGTAGAAGCGGTGAACGCTCTGCATGATGCTTTTAAGCTGCATGTGGAATATAAAGAAACAAATATATGATGACAATTTGATGGACGCTCTGCACGTCTGTACTGAGAAGGAGTGGACATAAATGGATTTTGGCAAAGTAATAACGGCGATGGTTACGCCATTCGACCGAAAAGGAAATATTGATTTCAATAAAACAACTAAATTAGTAGACCAGTTAATCGAAAACGGTTCTGATGCCTTGGTGGTTGCAGGAACTACAGGTGAATCGCCGACTTTGACGACAGAGGAAAAAGTAGCTCTATTCCGGCACGTCGTCAAGGTGGCTGATAAAAGAGTCCCTGTTATTGCCGGCACAGGCAGCAATAACACATATGCAAGTATAGAGCTTACAAAAAAAGCGGAACAAGCAGGGTGTAATGGTGTACTGCTTGTTGCGCCGTACTATAATAAACCAAATCAGGAAGGTTTATACGAGCACTTCAAGGCGATTGCTGAGAGCACTTCATTAGATGTGATGCTCTATAACATTCCGGGCCGTTCGGTTGTTTCAATTTCACCGGAAACAATCATTCGTCTATCGGAAATCCCAAATATCACTTCTGTGAAAGAAGCATCCGGCGATTTGATTGCTGCAACAAAAATTATCGCCGGGACGAGTGATGACTTCGCTGTCTATACGGGTGATGACCCATTGACTTTGCCGACATTGGCCATTGGCGGCAAGGGAGTTGTTTCTGTCGCTTCCCATATCATCGGAAATGAAATGCAGGAAATGATCAAGGCATTTGAAGAGGGCGATGCAACAAAAGCGGCCGATTTGCACCAGAAACTGGTTCCGGTCATGACAGGACTATTCATGGCGCCGAATCCGACGCCTGTTAAAACCGCTTTGCAATATAGGGGCATAGACGTCGGATCGGTCCGCTTGCCGTTGGTGCCGCTGTCAGCCGAAGAAAGAGAAATGTTACATCAGTTACTGAGTAACTACTGATCCTCTCAGTCATGAGAAGCCATCTCTATCTAGGGATGGCTTTTTTACATAGAAAGAATGAAAATGTTTGAGTATTTCTTTAAAAAGGAATATTCTAGAAAATGGTGGCGTCACTGCTTGATAAGAGTTGATATATAAATTTCATATAGGATATAATGAAAGTAATTTCTTTATGAACGGCTCGGTTTATGAACTTAGGAGGAAACAGTTTTGAAAAAACAACAAAAAGATACGATTAAAGTGTTCGCGCTTGGCGGACAGGGCGAACTCGGAAAAAATATGTATGCAGTCGAAGTAAATGAGCAAATATTTCTGTTTGATGCCGGACTGATGTTCCCGGAGGATGAGATGCTTGGAATCGATGCAGTCATTCCTGATATCTCTTACTTGTTGGAGAATGAGCAAAAACTTCAGGGTATTTTCTTGAGCCATGGGCATGAGGATCATATCGGGGCATTGCCTTATCTATTGAATTATGTAAATATTCCTATTTATGGGACAAGGCTAACTTTGGAGCTATTGAAGCTGAAACTGAAAGCGAACAAATATAGAGGGAAAGCAAAGTTGATAGAGGTCGACAATGGAACTGAACTTTCCTTTAAATCTATTAAAGTATCATTCTTCAAAACTAACCATAGTATACCTGGTTCGCTAGGGATCAGTATACATACAGGAGAAGGGTGTATTGTCTATACAGGTGATTTTAAATTTGATGCGTATGCATCTTCCTTATATGCGGCTGATATCGGCCAAATTTCCCGTCTTGGGGAAGAGGGGGTCCTGCTGCTGCTTTCGGACAGTACAGCCGCTGAACGGCCGGGTTATACAGTTTCTGAAGCTGTAGTAGAAAAGGAAATGATTTCTGCTTTCCAAAAAGCGCGTGGAAGAGTGATTATCACCACATTCGCATCCAATATCAATACGATCCAGCACACGTTAAATGGAGCAGCCAAAAGCAACAGGAAGGTCATCATTGTCGGTAATGAAATTAGGCAGATTTATGATATCAGCCTGCAGAAAGGCTATCTGACACAGGAAGAAGAAATTGTGATCCCGTTGTCGGAGGCTGGAGAATACAGTGAGGGTGAATTAATCTATCTGATGTCCGGGGCGAAAGGCGAACCGGTTTCCGTTATGGAAAAATTGGCAAAAGGTACCCAGAAGCAAATATCTTTGAATAGCGAGGATACGATGATCATCGCTGCTTCGCCTGTCCGGGGGGGCGAGCTCCATATGTCAAGGGCCATCGACTTGCTTTACCGTACAGGCATTAAGATTGTGACACCTAACCGGCCTTTGTACTCGCCCGGACATGGCAGCCAGGATGAATTGAAGATGATGATCAATCTTCTGAAGCCGACTTATTTCATGCCTATCCATGGTGAATACCGTATGCTGAAGGCCCATAGCAAGGTCGCTAGACAGGCTAACATTCAGGAAGAGAACATCGTCATTGCGGAGAATGGGGAAGTTGTCGAAATACACAACAATCAGATCAGAATCACCTCTAAAATCACTGCCGGCAATATTCTTATAGATGGCAGCGGTGTAGGTGATGTGGGTAACATCGTATTACGGGACCGCCGACTATTATCCCAGGATGGGATCTTGATTGTCGTCGTTACATTGGATAAAGCGACTAAAGCGATTGTGGCTGGCCCGGAAATCATTTCTCGGGGATTTGTATATGTTCGTGAGTCGGAAAAGCTGATGGATAATGCAATGAGGATCGTCACGGAAACGGTAGAGAAGAATGTCAACACCGCCAATTTTGACTGGTCAACATTGAAACAGGATATAAGGGAATCACTTCACTCCCATCTGTATGAAGCGACGAAACGAAGACCAATGATTTTGCCGATCATTATGGAATATTAAAAGAAGGAAAAAGAGCCGGATCCGTCAACCCGGCTCTTTTTCCTTTATTGCGCGCATCTACATGAGCTACTTCCTCTCATTTATTTCTGAACTGCAAGTACTCCAAGACATTCCCGAATGGGTCTTTGAAGCTGATAAACTTTCCAGGCGGGCACTCTGTCGGTTCTTCTACCACAAAAGAAACTTGTTTGCTTCTAAGGAAAGCAGTCGTTTTATCGATATCTTCCGTCCTTAACGCGAGAACAATACCTGGATTTATGCGCTCTGAATCATTACGGGCGATTTTGCTTTCTTCGAGAATGATGGGCAGTTCTTTATGAAGAAGTGAAACAATCTTAGGTCCGTATCGTTTATCCAATGTAAAACCTAATGTTTCCGTATAGAAATGTAAGGCCTCTGTTATATCTGGTACGTAAATACTGATCACGCAAATTTGATTCCCCATGACAATCTCCCATTTTTTAAAAGATATGTTTAATTTCTACAAGAAATCGTTATATTCCTTCACCACTATCCAAATTCTGACTTTATCTGACCGCCCCTAATAGCTGCTCCCTCCTTTCTGGCATGAACACCCGTTTCAGTGCCCATACTAAATGGAGATACAATGAAAGGGGCCATGAATGATGAATGATGATAAGCAAAGATTACAAAAAGAAGATGAGACAAATGAGAAAGTACCTACTATCCTCGAAAAAATACAGCAGCTGGGGCAGACCAATGTACCCCAGATGTCTGATTCAAATATCCATTGTTTGACGATCATCGGCCAAATCGAAGGCCATATGACATTACCGGTACAGAATAAAACGACGAAGTATGAACATGTGATACCTCAAATAGTGGCCATCGAGCAGAACCCCAAAATAGAAGGATTGCTAGTCATTCTCAACACCGTGGGCGGGGATGTGGAGGCTGGGCTTGCACTTGCCGAGATGCTGGGGTCGATTTCAAAGCCGACAGTCTCCATCGTCCTTGGGGGAGGCCATTCCATCGGAGTTCCGATCGCTGTAAGCTGTGATTACAGCTTTATTGCTGAAACAGCCACTA
The DNA here is from genome assembly GCA_051893455.1 of Bacillus sp. (in: firmicutes). Lineage (GTDB taxonomy): Bacteria > Bacillota > Bacilli > Bacillales > DSM-1321 > Bacillus_AD. The sequence continues at coordinate 18,664 of JBJFHG010000016.1, read as the reverse complement.
TGACAATTCACCCGATCCGACTGACAGGCCTTGTCATCGGGGTTCCGCAAACATTCGAATACCTGGATAAGATGCAGGACCGTGTCATTCATTTTGTGACGAAGCACAGCAAAATCAGTGAAGAGGATTTTAAAGACTTGATGTTCGCAAAAGGAAACCTGACTAGGGATATCGGCACAAACGTAGTCGGAGCAGATGCGGTCGACATCGGTCTGATTGATGGGGTCGGAGGGGTGGGGAAAGCCATCAGCAAGCTGAAGGAACTGATAGCGGAAAATAAAAAAATGATGCAAACAGGGGGGGATCTGCTGCAATGATCCTTTATACAACAACGCCGCCGGAATTGATTTTTTCCCATGGGCAGGATAATGGGGAAATCATCGAGAATTTTTATTATAAAGGGGTTCTTGTCACTGCGGAGAAGTGTTCCATGTCCCGGTATAGGGTGCTGAGCATTTCGAGCACGGATCCTTCCGATTATCTCAATGAAGAACTGCAGCCTGGAAGCTACTTGTATTGATAAAGGCTTATTATATACACTTTTTCCAATGGGAACATATGTGTTATACTTATAGTTGACCGTCAATCGGATGGTTCGAATTTTAGTGAATCAGCAGCCAAAAGGCTGCTTTCTCTCCTTTTCTGCACGCGCGGGGGAGAGTGGAAACGGGTGAGGAAATGGCAAAAAGAAAAAAGAGAAAAAAAAGAAAAACCAGTTCACAAATTCAAGGCTTATTGAAATATGAAATCACGGGGCTGATTCTGATCGGGCTATCGGCAATCGGCATCGCTGAATTAGGCGCAATCGGAACGGCACTGTCCTTGACCGCACGATTTTTTATGGGGGAATGGAGCATTCTGATGCTGCTATCGATGATTATCTTAGGTGTCTATCTCATGCTGAAAAGAGAATTCCCTTATTTTTTCAAAAGGCAACTTGTTGGTACATATTTGATAATCGGCAGCATACTCCTTCTTAGCCATGTCACATTATTCAGTAATCTGGCAGAAGGGGGACCGTTCGAAAAACCGAGCGTCATCCTTAATACCTGGGAACAATTTTGGTTGGAAGTTTCCGGCGAGCAACGTTTCCCTGATTTGGGGGGAGGTATGTTAGGCGCAATCCTATATTCAACCTTTCATTTTCTGTTCGCCCAGACCGGTGCGAAAATAGCAGCAATTATCAGCATTATCGTCGGGGTTATACTGATTACCGGAAGGACGCTTGGAGATGCCATTCATAAGGCACTGGATGTGTTCGGATCATTCATGGTTGAGCAATGGAGGCTGTTTTTGGAGGATGTGCGTAACTGGAAGGAAGAAAGAAATAAACCGAAAACAACCAGATCGAGAAGGTCCCGCTCCGCTTCCGGTTCGGATGAGGAGGAAACGGCGGCAGCCCCGACTGTCATTAATAGTTTTTCTGACGGGGATGGGGCGAATCATCAAGGTTTGATCATAGAACCTCCGCCTGCAGCATCTGTTAATGAGTCTTCTGGTCAGCAAGAAGAGCCGGAGAATGACAAGTCTGATGAAACGTCAGTACCAATGCAGTTCACCGAAATGGAAAATGCGGACTACCATCTACCCGCTCTCTCTTTACTGAGTGCAGCCAAAAAGATGGATCAGAGCGGGGAATACAAACGCATCCATGACAATGCGGCCAAACTGGAAAGAACGTTTTCGAGTTTCGGAGTCAATGCCAAAGTGACGCAAGTCCATCTCGGGCCCGCTGTCACAAAGTATGAAGTTCACCCTGCAGTAGGGGTCAAAGTAAGTAAAATCGTCAGTTTGGCTGATGACATAGCGCTCGCATTGGCTGCGAAAGGTATTCGTATAGAAGCGCCGATTCCGGGCAAATCCGCAATCGGCATAGAAGTACCGAACTCTGAAGTGGCGATGGTGTCATTGCGAGAGGTTCTGGAATCGAAGCAATCCACCGAAAACCATTCTAAGCTTCTGATCGGGCTTGGCAGGGATGTGGCCGGCGAAGCAGTGTTGGCAGAGCTGAATAAGATGCCCCATTTATTGGTGGCTGGAGCGACCGGCTCCGGCAAGTCGGTATGCATCAACGGAATCATCACGAGCATTCTGACAAAGGCTAAACCCCATGAGGTCAAGATGATGATGATCGACCCTAAAATGGTGGAGCTGAATATGTATAACGGAATACCGCATCTGCTTGCTCCTGTTGTCACCGATGCAAAGAAAGCCGCGCAGGCGTTGAAGAAAGTTGTCAATGAGATGGAGCGGAGGTACGAAATTTTCGCGCACACCGGTACAAGGAATATAGAAGGCTATAATGAATATGTACGCATGCACAATTCGGAAAATGAGGAACAGCAACCGATCCTTCCATACATTGTTGTGATTGTTGATGAGCTTGCGGATCTGATGATGGTTGCTTCATCCGATGTAGAAGATGCCATCACCCGTCTGGCCCAAATGGCGCGGGCTGCCGGTATCCATTTGATTATAGCAACCCAAAGGCCGTCAGTCGATGTCATCACAGGGGTCATCAAAGCGAATATTCCTTCGAGGATCGCATTCAGTGTTTCTTCCATGACGGATTCACGTACCATCCTTGATATGGGAGGAGCAGAGAAATTACTCGGCAGGGGGGATATGTTGTTCTTGCCGGTCGGGGCATCAAAGCCAGTCCGGGTACAAGGAGCTTTTCTCTCCGATCAAGAAGTCGAGGATATCGTAGCCTTTGTTATTTCTCAGCAAAAAGCACAGTATAATGAGGATATGATTCCGGATGATCCCCAGGAAGTCACGGGAGAGTCAGAAGACGAGTTGTATGATCAGGCTGTGTCATTGGTCATTGAGATGGAGACAGCTTCCGTGTCAATGCTGCAAAGGCGGTTCAGAATCGGCTATTCTCGCGCGGCGCGTTTGATTGATGAAATGGAAGCCCGTGGAGTAGTGGGCCCTTATGAGGGAAGCAAACCGCGGACAGTCCTGATCAACAAAAGTCAGCTGGATGCGGAAGTAAATCATTCATAATCGACGAAAGACAGTGGAATTTATGGTTCCGCTGTCTTTTTTATGAGATTATTCTCGGTTAACAGGACTTTCAAGCTCATGACATAGTTAGATAGGTCCTCGGCTATTTTTTTGTCACATAAAGGAATATTTGTGACATTTTTAGACTCTTATCGGCAATTAGTATAACATTGTTCCAAATTTATTAATTAAAGCTATTTATTTATTTATAAATAAATGATAATCTATAGACGATTAGGGAGATTGAGAACATACATCGGAGGTCTGATGTCTGAGATGTAAATATGTGGAGGGGACTCATGTCTATTAAGCAAGATCAACGCCATCTCTATCTTCAGGTTATAGAGAAAATCAAACAGGACATAGAAGGTGGCGTCTATGCAGAGAAACAAAAGCTACCATCTGAATTTGAATTGGCCAAGGAGCTAGGGGTTAGCCGCGCCACCTTGCGAGAGGCTTTGCGGGTTCTTGAGGAAGAAAACGTAATCGTCAGAAAGCATGGGGTAGGTACATTCGTCAATTCAAAGCCAAAGTTCAGCTCTGGGATCGAGCAGCTTTCAAGTGTGACGGACATGATCAAAAAAGCAGGTATGAAGACTGGTACTATTTTCCTAGAAGCATCATCGCGATTTGCGACGGTCGAAGAGAGTAAGATGTTCAACAGCAGTGAAGAAGATACCTTGCTTGTGCTTGAAAGGCTAAGGACTGCGGATGGCCTGCCTGTCGTATACTGTATCGATACGGTGCTGGACAAATATCTGCCGCATGATTTTTCCCATATGGAGGAATCCATCTTCCAGGCTTTGGAGAGGCAATCATCGGTAAGAATTACATATGCGGTCTCCTATATCGAGCCTTTAGGCTATCATGAAAGGATTTCACCATTGCTGGAGTGTGAACCTGATGCAGCTCTGCTCGTCCTTAAACAAATGCATTACGATGAGGCAGATAGGCCCATTTTGTACTCGGTGAACTACTTCAAATCAAATGTCTTCAGCTTCCACGTAATGAGAAGACGGGTCTAAGGTATGGTCTTTCACTAATCAAACACATTTATCTTTAGGGGGTTTTACCTTGAAAAAGCGTAAAGCAGGATTAGCACTGTCCCTTGTATTGGCAGCGGGAACAATCTTGGCAGCATGTGGGAGTGACGATGCGGAAAAAAGTAAGGATTCCGGCAGCGGCGATAAGAACGATTTCTCCGTAGCAATGGTTACAGATGTAGGCGGCGTGGATGACAAATCATTCAACCAATCCGCATGGGAAGGACTAGAAGAATTCGCTAAAGAGAACGACATGTCAAAAGGTAACGGAATTGATTACCTTCAATCAGAAAGTGACGCAGATTACGCAACAAACCTTAATACGCTTGTCCGTAACGGGAATGATCTGATTTTGGGTATAGGTTACAAATTGGCTGCAGATATTGAGGCGGTTGCAGATCAACGTCCGGATTCACACTTCGGTATCATTGACGAAGTGGTTAAAAAAGATAATGTTGCTAGTGTAACGTTCAAAGAACATGAAGGATCTTTCCTTGTCGGTGTAGTAGCGGCAATGACAACAGATTCCAACAAAATCGGTTTCATCGGCGGTATTGATGGCGCATTGATTAATAAATTCGAAGTAGGTTATATTGCTGGTGCCAAATCCGTTAACCCGGATATCGAAGTCGAAGTCAAATACGCCGGCGCATTTGATGATCCGACAACAGGTAAAGAGCTTGCCAACACGATGTACAAACAAGACGTTGATGTCATTTACCATGCTGCAGGAGGCACAGGTACTGGCCTGTTCACAGCGGCGACAGAATTGAAAGAGAAAAACAATGATGCAAATGTTTGGGTAATCGGTGTTGACCTTGATCAATCAGAAGAAGGTAAAGTGCCTGGTACTGATTTGAACGTCACTTTGACTTCCATGGTTAAACGTGTTGACTTGGCTGTAAAAGATTTGGCTGAGAAATCAATGAACGGCGATTTCCCAGGCGGAGAGCAAGTTGAATACGGACTTGAAGAAGGAGCAGTAGGAATCGCGCCGACAACAGACAATGTTTCTGAGGAAGCGCTTGCTGCTGTTGATGAATGGACTGCAAAAATCAAAAATGGTGAAGTGAAAGTTCCGACAACTCGAGCAGAGCTTAAAAAAATGGAATTCTAACGGTTTCGCCGAATGATAGTGTTAATGGGAGGAATGCCGGTAAGGCGTTCCTTCCATCAACCATGTATAAGTATTCAAAGAGGGTCCCTTGCAACCTGAGTAAGAAAATAAATGAAAGGATTGTAAGTTGTTAGACATCTTACATTTTTTCCTTTGTTTTTTTATAAGAAAAAAGCTCTTACGTTCTGATAGAACATGAAGACTATGCTGCTTATCAAGGGAGTGAAAAAAGTGGAGTATGTAATTGAAATGCTCAATATTACAAAGGAATTTCCAGGCATTATTGCAAACGATGATATTACATTGCAATTGAAGAAAGGAGAAATCCATGCTTTATTAGGAGAAAATGGAGCAGGAAAATCCACTTTGATGAATGTCCTTTTCGGGCTATACCAACCTGAAAAAGGGGAAATTCGCGTAAACGGAAAGAAAGTAGATATTACCAACCCGAATATCGCGAATGATCTGGGGATCGGGATGGTGCATCAGCACTTTATGCTGGTTGATACTTTGACGGTCACAGAAAATATCATTCTCGGTAAAGAACCGACCAAAATGGGACACTTGAATATTAAGGATGCAAGCGAACAAATCAGAAAGATTTCGGAACAGTACGGACTGATGGTTGACCCCGATGCAAAGATTGCCGATATTTCTGTAGGTATGCAGCAAAGGGTTGAAATACTGAAGACTCTTTACCGCGGAGCCGAAATTTTGATATTCGATGAACCGACGGCGGTGCTGACACCGCAGGAGATCAAAGAATTGATCTCCATCATGAAAAAACTGATCGCGGAGGGCAAATCGATTATCCTGATCACACATAAGTTGAAGGAGATCATGGAAGTCTGTGACAGATGTACAGTTATCCGCAAAGGAAAAGGGATCGGTACTGTAACGGTTTCCGAGACGAACCCGAATGAATTGGCAAGTCTTATGGTCGGCCGTGAAGTAGTCTTTAAAACGGAAAAATCCGAGCCGAACCCGACAAAGAATGTTTTTGAGATTGAAAATCTTACAGTCAAGGATTCTAGGAATGTCACTGCAGTCAACGGCTTGAACCTGACAGTAAGAGCCGGAGAAATCGTCGGTATAGCCGGCGTGGATGGCAATGGACAGTCTGAGCTCATTGAAGCTATAACAGGATTAAGGAAAATAGAATCCGGTTCTGTAAAGTTAAATGATAATGATATCACAAAACTGTCACCACGTAAAATGACTGAATCCGGTATCGGCCATATTCCTCAAGACAGACATAAGCACGGACTAGTGCTTGATTTTCCAATGAGCGAAAATATGGTTCTGCAAACGTATTATAAACATCCATACTCCAAGTTCGGTGTCTTAAACTATAAAGCTATCACTCAAAAAGCAAAGAAACTAATCGCCGAATTCGATGTCCGGACACCAAGCGAGACCACATTGGCACGCGCATTGTCCGGTGGTAACCAGCAAAAAGCCATCATTGGCCGCGAGTTGGACAGAGACCCGGATCTTTTGATCGCTGCACAGCCGACACGGGGGCTTGATGTCGGTGCAATTGAGTTTATCCATAAACGTTTGATCGATCATCGTGATAATGGAAAAGCAGTGTTGCTGGTTTCTTTCGAGCTTGATGAAATCATGAACGTGAGTGACCGTATCGCCGTTATGTATGAAGGGGAGATTGTGGCTGTTGTCGATCCAAAAGAAACAACGGAGCAAGAGCTTGGCCTTCTGATGGCTGGCAGCAAGAAAGAGAAAGCGGGTGAAGTGAACAATGTCTAAACGCACGGTTAACATACTAGTACCAATCATTGCTGTAGTGCTAGGATTAGTGGCAGGGGCAATCATCATGCTTGTTACAGGCTATGACCCTGTACTAGGCTATCAAGCGCTGCTTGAGGGCGTACTGGGGAATTCATACAATATCGGTGAGACGATCCGTCAGGCCGGACCGCTGATCTTAGCGGGACTCGCCGTTGCATTCGCCTTTAAGACCGGACTATTCAACATCGGTGTCGAGGGGCAACTCATCGTAGGATGGCTCGCAGCCGTCTGGGTAGGTACAAGCTTTGAATTGCCGGCAATGCTGCATTTGCCATTAGCAGTATTGGCTGCAGCCGCAGCTGGCGCATTCTGGGCATTCATCCCAGGTATCCTGAAAGCGAAATTTCGTGTGCATGAAGTTATTGTATCCATCATGCTCAATTACACAGCTTTATATATTACTAACTATATGATTTATAACGTATTAACAGATAATACGGACAAAACAGGCAATATAGCGGAAACAGCTTCGCTTCGTTCGGATTTCTTATCCGGACTTACGGACTATTCACGACTGCACTGGGGAATTGTCATTGCTCTTATCGGATCTGTTTTCATGTGGTTCCTGTTGGAAAAAACAAAAATCGGCTATGAGCTCCGTGCTGTCGGATTTAACGAACACGCCTCACAATATGCGGGGATGAACGTAAGCCGCAATATTATCCTTTCCATGGTCATTTCCGGTGCGTTGGCTGGATTAGCGGGGGCATTGGAAGGGCTTGGCACATACGAATACGTATCAGTCAAAGGCGGATTCACAGGCATCGGATTTGATGGGATTGCGGTTGCCCTTCTTGGCGGTAGCACAGCCTTAGGGGTTATCCTGGCAGGTACATTATTTGCAGGGCTGAAAATGGGCGCCCTTAATATGCCATTCGTTGCAGGCGTACCGAACGAATTGGTCGATGTCGTAATAGCCCTTATCATATTCTTTGTCGCTTCCAGTTATATAATTCGTTTGATGCTGGAAAGAAAAAAACGTAAGGGGGCGAAATAAGTGAGTTTCCTAGAAATATTGCATATTATTGTGCCATCCATGATCGCTTTTGCAGCTCCTCTTATTTTTACAGCATTGGGCGGGGTATTCTCGGAAAAATCAGGTGTTGTTAATATCGGTCTAGAAGGTCTGATGGTTTTCGGTGCCTTCTCATCTATTGTATTTACATTGAGTTTCAGTGATGTATTTGGTGCTGCGACTCCATGGATCGCTATTTTGGTTGCGATGGGGACAGGAATGCTGTTCTCTTTAATGCATGCAGTCGCTTCCATCAGCTTCCGGGCGAACCAAGTTGTCAGCGGTGTAGCAATCAACTTCCTTGCCACTGGACTGTGTATGTTCCTTGTAAAATTAATGTATGATAAAGGACAAACAGACCGTATCTCTGAGCGTTTCAGCAAAATTGAAATTCCGGTGTTGAGCGATATCCCGGTAATCGGAGATATTTTCTTCTCGGATGTCTACCTAATCTCTTGGATTGCGATTATTATCCCATTTGCTGCCTGGTATGTTATGTTCAAAACACCGTTCGGACTTCGTATCCGTTCTGTCGGTGAGCATCCGATGGCTGCTGATACAATGGGGATCAATGTTACACGAATCCGCTATTTGAGTGTAGTCATCTCCGGAGCTTTTGCCGGAATCGGCGGAGCTGTCCATGCGATTACCGTTACAAACAACTTTGAAGCGTCGACGATCAATGGCCAAGGTTTCATGGCGTTAGCGGCCATGATTTTCGGTAAGTGGCATCCGCTTGGCGCGCTTGGTGCTGCATTGTTCTTCGGTTTGGCCCAAAGCTTGCGTTATGTCGGCGGTTCACTGCCATTCTTCAGCGGAATACCTTCCGTTTACCTGGACATCCTGCCATATGTCTTGACTATTGTGGCGCTTGCCGGGTTCATTGGCCGTGCAGATGCACCGAAAGCTTCTGGCGAACCATATGTGAAAGGCGGAAGATAAGGATCACCGCCAGAAACATCCGGATGAGCATAGGCTTATCTAATAATTGAGATACTATAAAACACCTTCGAAATGGTACACTTATATAAAGTGTTGTATTCGGAGGTGTTTTTTCTATTCAAGTGAGACTGCTTCCCTTATGGTGAGATCCTTGAAAGCTACAGGTTAATCTTCCTGCTGACAAGGACTTTTCAGAAAAAAGTTGCATCCTTTTTTTCATAACCTGTATATTTGATATAGACGTGTTTAATATCTTATATTTTAGGAAGAATAAGGGTAATTACATACAGTGCCGGTTCATTTCAGGAATGGTGAGGCGCTAAAAGAAGCGAACTTACATAAAAATTGAGGGGGTTCCCAAATGACTCATGTTCAACAATCGGTTGTAGAAGAACAAGGGTATCGACTGCATGTGGTAAAGACCACGAAGTACAAAACCAATACGATTATCCTTAAATTGAAGGCTCCCTTAGACAGGGAAACGGTCTCATACCGCGCATTATTGCCGCAAGTTTTGCAGGGCAGCAGTAAAAAATATCCAACAACCGGCAAACTCAGGACTTATCTTGAGGAATTATACGGTGCAACCCTATACGGGAATGTAAGCAAAAAAGGCGAGTATCACATTATGACATTGACTATTGAAATCGCCAATGAAAAGTTCCTTTCCGACAAGGATCCTCTCCTTGAGAAGGGCATTCAATTGCTGACGGATGTATTGCTCAATCCGAACATTGAGGAGGGAGGCTTCCGGGAAAACACATTCGATCAAGAAAAGCGTGCATTGATCCAGCAAATCCAATCGCTTTATGACGATAAGATGAAATATTCCTCCATCCGATTAGTGGAAGAAATGTGCAAGGATGAGCCGTACGGGATCGGTGTGAACGGAACAGTCGAAGGAGTAGGGGAAATCACACCCCATTCGCTCTATGATTATTACCGCCATGCCATCGAAACGGATGAGGTCGACCTATATGTGGTCGGGGATGTCGATGAAGGACAAATCCGTGGGATAGTTACTAGATATATGCATCTCAAGTCTAGGCAGACAAAGAGTTTGCCTGTTGATCACCATAATCAGCCCAGGGAAGTAAAGGAAATCAAAGAGGTCCAAGACATCACCCAAGGGAAATTAAATATGGGGTACCGGACTGGAATCCTTTATGGTGACAAGGATTATTATGCCCTGCAAGTATTTAACGGTATCTTCGGCGGCTTTTCGCATTCTAAGCTATTCATGGAAGTGCGAGAAAAAAACAGTCTTGCATACTACTGCGCTTCCCGAATTGAAAGCCATAAAGGGCTCATTATGGTCATGTCCGGCATCCAGACAGAGAATTACCAAAAAACATTATCGATCATTAATGAGCAGATGGATAAGATGAAGAGAGGGGATTTCAGCGATGAAATCATCGATCAGACGAAGGCCGTCATTATTAACCAACTGCTCGAAACAATCGACAATGCAGGCGGGTTAACCGAAATCCTTTATCACAACGTCATATCCAAGCAAACGCTCACGATCGATGATTGGCTGACCGGAATCCAAAATGTCACGAAAGAAGACATTATCCGTGTCGGCGAGCGCATCCATTTGGATACGGTTTACTTTTTGGCAGGAAAGGGGGAATTGTAGATGGAGAAAATCTCATATAGTCAAGTAGACGAAGAGCTTTACTATGAGAAGATGGAGAATGGGCTCAATGTCTATATTTTGCCGAAGAAGGAATTCAATAAAACGTATGCGACATTCACGACCAAGTATGGAAGTGTCGATAATTGGTTTCGACCTTTAGGGAAGGAAGAAGTCATTAAAGTCCCGGATGGCATTGCCCATTTCCTTGAGCATAAGATGTTTGAAAAGGAAGACGGAGATGTATTCCAGCATTTCTCGAAACAAGGGGCATCAGCCAATGCGTTCACATCCTTCACACGCACAGCCTATCTGTTTTCGTGTACATCCCGCTTCGGCGATAATCTCAATACATTGATGGACTTTGTCCAACAACCTTATTTTTCGGAACAATCGGTTGAAAAGGAAAAAGGCATCATCGGACAAGAAATCCAAATGTACGATGATAATCCGGACTGGAGGCTGTATTTCGGTACGATTGCTAATATGTTTGAACAGCATCCGGTGAAAATCGATATAGCAGGTACCATCGAAAGCATCGATATGATTACCAAGGACCTGCTTTATGAATGCTATGAAACATTCTATCATCCGAGCAATATGCTGTTGTTTGTCGTAGGGCCGGTTGACCCGGACAAAACAATGGAACAAATCAGAACAAATCAAGCAAGTAAAGAATTCAAACCGGCTGCCGAAATCCTAAGGAAAAGCGAGGAAGAAAGCAAGCGGGTGGCCATTAAAAGACAAGTATTGAACATGAATGTCCAGACACCGAAATGCATGGTCGGTATAAAGGCATCCAAGGTTCATCATGACGGGGAAAACTTCCTCAAGAGTGAACTGACGGCCAATCTTCTCCTCGATATTCTGTTCGGCAAGAGTTCTTCAATGTATGAAGAGCTTTATGAAAGTGGCTTGATTGATGGTACATTCTCTTATGATTATACAGAGGAAGAAGATTTTGGTTTTGCTATGATCGGAGGGGATACAAACAATCCTGACGAGCTGGCTAAACGGATTACGGACCATTTATTGGCTATGAAAAACGCCGGGGCTGTTTCAGAAGATATTCTGATCCGCACGAAGAAGAAAAAAATCGGTGCATTCCTCCGTTCGATGAATTCACCCGAATATATTGCGAATTCATTCACGAGATATGCATTCCATAACACAAGCCTTTTCGATATCGTCCCGGTTCTTGAAACGATCCAGCTGCAAGATGTCAGGAAAGCGGCCTTGGACTTGATTGATGAAGACAGGATCACTATATGCCAGATCCTGCCGAAGTCAGACAGTGCCAACGCTTAATAATTTTCGGGAGGTTGCTTCTTGCACCCTCTCTTTTCATGATTTAACAAGGAGGTACGTTTTGAAGGAGTTTATTTTGGTCACCGGCGCCAGCGGGGCGATCGGAAAAGCGATTGCCAAGGAACTTGCGGCGCAGGGACATTCACTATATTTGCATTACCATAAAAATCAGGCGGCGATTGAACAATTAATGGAAGAGATAAATGACAGCCGGATTGAACTCCATCCTGTCCAGGCCGATTTGAGTAGTGAAGATGGAGCAGACCTGCTTGCTGATCAGATTTTTTCTTTGAACGGCATCATATTGAATAGCGGGAGAGCCCATTACGGCCTCATTTCCGATGTATCCGACCAGGACCTGAATGAGATGATGACCCTTCATTTAGGGAGCCCGTTCAAGCTCGTCCGGAATCTGTTACCCAAATTATTGCAATGCGGGTCGGCATCTGTCGTTGCTGTCACTTCGATATGGGGTGATACCGGTGCTGCCTGTGAAGTATTGTACAGCATGCTGAAGGGGGGGCAAAAAACATTCGTTAAGGCGCTGGGGAAAGAGTTGGCTCCGATGAATATCAGGGTTAATGCTGTTTCGCCGGGAGCTGTTGATACACCTATGCTTACTCAATTCAGTCCGGACGAAAAGGAGGCATTGTGTGAAGATATTCCTCTTGGCCGGCTGGGTACGCCGGAAGAAATCGCAAATGCAGTTGCCTTTTTACTTTCAAACAAATCTGCCTATATTACTGGCCATACATTAAAGGTAAATGGGGGCTGGTATATCTAAGGGACGCCTATATTCTGTCGTGCAGGGTATCCTTGAATGACATAATGAAATAATGAGTGTATTTATTTTTTATCGGCTTTCCCCTTTAATAATATAAGTAAATCATTTATTATTAAAGTTGCTAGAATAATATCAGGATGACAATGCATATCGGGGGGCCAATCTGATGGATCGTAAAGAATGGTACATGGAATATGAAATCCAAAAAAATCGTCCTGGTCTGCTTGGGGATATATCTTCGCTTTTGGGGATGCTGTCAATTAATATCGTAACCATCAATGGAGTAGATGAAGGTCGCCGTGGCTTGTTGATGAAAGCGAAAGATAGCAAGAACATTGAACGACTTGAATCAATACTGAGGACTATGGATACGATAAAGGTGATTAAGATCAGGGAACCGAAGCTTCGCGACCGCCTTGCCGTACGTCATGGAAGATATATTCTCAGGGACGCTGATGATAAGAAGACCTTTCGGTTTGTACGTGAGGATCTAGGATTGCTTGTCGATTTTATGGCTGAACTCTTTAAAAAGGAAGGGCATAAAATGATCGGTATCAGAGGAATGCCGCGTGTAGGCAAAACGGAGTCGATTGTGGCGGCGAGTGTGTGCGCCAACAAAAAATGGCTTTTCGTTTCTTCGACCTTATTGAAGCAGACCATTCGGAGCCAGTTGATAGACGATGAATACAATGAGAATAACCTGTTCATCATTGACGGGATCGTCTCGACAAGAAGAGCCAACGAGAAGCACTGGCAGCTTGTCCGGGAAATCATGCGGCTTAATGCTGTTAAGGTCATTGAGCACCCGGATGTTTTTGTGCAGAATACGGAATACACGCTCGATGATTTCGATTACATCATTGAGCTCAGGAACAACCCGGATGAAGAGATTACATACGAGATTGTCAACAACCAAAACCAATTATTTGGGGGATCTGATTTCGGGTCTTTTGATTTCTAAAGTATAGAAGGTGTTAAACATTGACGGAATTAGGAAATGCGTTTAAGGCGGCCAGAGAAGAAAAAGGACTGAGCCTTGATGATCTGCAGCGCTTAACGAAGATTCAAAAAAGGTATTTGAAGGGCATTGAACAAGGAAACTATGATATGATGCCCGGTAAGTTCTATGTCCGCGCATTCATTAAACAATATGCGGAAGCGGTAGGCTTGGACCCAGAGGAAGTATTCGAACAGTACAAAAATGACATCCCTTCTGTACGGGAAGAGGAAACGACCGAGCAACGCACGAGAGCTCAGTCGAAAAAGTCAATTTCAGCCGGTCATTCGAAATATTTGGAAATGTTGCCGAAAGTCCTGGTCGGTGTATTCATCGCTGGTTTGGCGATTCTATTGTACTTCCTATTCACGAATTACTTTACGGGGGGGTCTTCCGATGAAGTGAATAATGATGATAATACTGTAAACATCATCAGTCCGGCAGATTCTGGCAACAGCAAGGATGAAAAAGCGGATGATGAAAAAGTCGATGATGAAGAAGCGACGAAGGAAGAAGACGCTGAGGAAAAACAGAAGGAAGAAACAAAAGAAGAAGATAAAGAATCCGACGGAGAGCATTCTATGAAAGTGGTAGAGTCTTCCGGGAAAAATACCGAGTATGAACTCGAAGGCACTGATTCCTTTAATCTGAAAGTGGAATCTGAGAACACGTGGCTTTCTGTGAAAACAGGCAACGGGGAAAGTCTCTATTATGCTATGCTCACCGGCACCAGCACTGAAGAATTCGATCTTACCGAAGAGGACAGTGTGGAGCTCGTAATCGGGAACACCGTAGACACAAAAGTGTACGTGAACGGTGAACTTCTTGAATATGAAATTCCTGCAACTGAAAAAGTGAATCAGACGATCACAATCACATACAAAAAATAGTGCCGGCCCATCGTTAATATGGCAGCACTATAGGAGTGACTTGATCAGCATGGGCAGCATGCCGCGCTTTTTTAAAAGGAGCCGGCATCTGCCTTTACATAATTATACAGGGTACATTCCCTGATAAACACTCTAAAAAATGAAACAGTGAAGTAACTGGAGGTTATTACTTTGAATTTACCTAATAAAATAACAATATCCCGAATATGCTTAATTCCTTTCTTTTTGATCATTATGCTCGTCGACTTCGGATGGGGGAACCTTCAGCTCGGAAGTGAAGCCATCCCGGTAAAGGATTTGGTCGGGGCCATCATCTTTATTTTTGCTTCCGTGACTGATTGGGTAGATGGATATTATGCGCGAAAATATAACTTGGTGACGAATCTCGGTAAATTTCTTGATCCGTTGGCGGATAAATTGTTAGTATCTGCAGCTCTGATTGTCCTTGTCGAAATGGGGCTTGCTCCCTCGTGGATCGTCATCATCATCATCAGCAGGGAATTTGCGGTAACCGGTTTAAGATTGATTCTGGCGGGAACAGGAGAGGTAGTCGCAGCCAATATGCTTGGTAAAATCAAAACATGGACACAGATCATTGCCATTTCGGCATTATTGCTGCATAACCTTCCTTTTGCCTATATTGATTTCCCGTTTGCGACAATTGCATTGTGGGTTTCCATGTTCTTCACAATCTGGTCCGGATGGGATTATTTTGCACTGAACAAGGAAGTGTTCAAGAATTCTAAATGATTACGGGAGAGATGTGAATGAACGCTGAAGTTATTGCAGTGGGCTCCGAGCTCCTATTGGGGCAAATCGTCAATACGAATGCCAGGTTCCTTTCAAAGCAATTGGCTGAACTGGGCATCAATACGTATTTTCATACGGTTGTCGGGGATAATCCCGAACGTTTTCTGTCCGCTGTAAAAACGGCGGAGAATAGATCGGATATCCTCCTATTCACAGGGGGATTGGGACCGACCAAAGACGATATCACAAAGGAGATTCTTGCTAAGTATCTAGGCGTCGGCCTTGAAACCGACCGGAAGGCTATGGATTCCATCCAATCCTATTTTGACAGAACCGGCCGCAGACTTACGGAAAACAATAAGAAACAGGCACTGGTGCTTCAAGGCTCGGAGGTTTTGCCGAATGAGCATGGGATGGCTCCCGGTATGGTCCTATCAAAGAATGCAAGGCTGTATATGCTGTTGCCCGGACCGCCATCGGAAATGGAGCCGATGTTCCTTTCTTATGGCCATGAACAGCTCTATAAAAGAATGGCCCATATTGAACGGATCGAATCCCATGTCATGCGTTTTTTCGGGATAGGCGAAGCCCAATTGGAGACGGAAATAGAAGATTTGATCGAAAAACAGAGTAACCCGACCATCGCACCGCTTGCTTCAGATGGAGAGGTGACACTGCGGATCACAGCTAAGCATGCCTCTATAGAGGAAGCACGAAAGATGATCGAATCCCTCCGGCAGGAAATAATGGAACGAGTGGGGGAATTTTGCTACGGAAGCGATGAGACTTCCTTGATGAAAGAAGTAGTAAAAGAACTGACATCCCGTCGAATGACCATCACGTCAGCAGAAAGTTTAACCGGAGGCCTGTTTCAGCAAGAACTGACGAGCATTCCTGGAGCCGGAAACATTTTTAAAGGTGGAATCGTCAGCTATACGAATGAGGCGAAAGCAAAACTGCTGAATATTCCAGATGAGACGATTAAGCATCATGGAGTCGTCAGCCATCGATGTGCGGAACAAATGGCAGAGAATGTCCGTTCCAGGCTTGATGCCGATATAGGCATCAGCTTTACCGGTGTAGCTGGACCGGATGAACTTGAAGGCCATCCGGTCGGCACAGTCTTTATCGGGTTGGCCTTTAAAGGTAGCGGCGTCACGTCCTTCCAATTGAAGCTAGGCGGAAGCAGAGAGCGAAATAGGATCCAGACTGTCAAGCACGGCTGTTCCTTATTGCTGAAAGAGCTCGGTGAAAAAGATTGTTAAATACTAAGGAAAGGTGCCGTTGAAGACGGCACCTTTCCTTTTGCGACAAAGCTCCTATTTCAGTTTTAAATGCTTTTCGCAAAATTGTTTCAACTGTGCATATATCTATTTTGGCGGTCATCCGGCGGACGAAAATCAATTTTCCAAGAAGTATTCGGGCAAAGTGAGCAATCCTGGGATCATAAAAAAAGCGAATAGATGTTCGTTTTTTTGCTTGGCAAACCGCAAAAAAAAGTATATAGTATGTATAGTGACATGAATGAAATGAGCAGTAAGCATTATTATAGATAAAGGATTCAAAAGGAGGAACTCGAGTGAGTGATCGTAAAGCAGCATTGGAAATGGCTTTAAAGCAAATAGAGAAACAGTTCGGTAAAGGTTCAATAATGAAACTTGGGGAACAAACAGACCGCAAAGTGTCCACAGTTCCAAGCGGATCTCTTGCATTGGATGTAGCCCTCGGGGTCGGCGGGTATCCAAGAGGACGGATCATAGAAGTATACGGCCCGGAAAGCTCCGGTAAGACAACAGTGGCATTGCATGCAATTGCTGAAGTGCAAGCAAATGGAGGACAAGCTGCCTTTATCGATGCGGAACATGCTTTGGACCCTGCGTATGCGCAAAAGCTGGGCGTTAATATTGATGAGCTTCTTTTATCCCAGCCTGATACAGGGGAACAGGCGCTTGAAATCGCAGAGGCCTTGGTGAGAAGCGGTGCGGTGGACATCCTTGTCATCGACTCCGTGGCAGCTTTGGTTCCGAAAGCTGAAATTGAAGGCGAAATGGGCGATTCCCATGTAGGTTTGCAAGCCCGCCTAATGTCCCAGGCCCTACGTAAACTGTCCGGTTCCATTAATAAATCGAAGACGATTGCTATCTTCATCAACCAGATTCGTGAGAAAGTCGGTGTCATGTTCGGGAACCCGGAAACAACTCCAGGCGGACGCGCGCTAAAATTCTATTCCACAATTCGACTGGAAGTCCGCAGGGCAGAACAATTGAAGCAGGGAGCGGAGATTGTCGGTAACAAAACAAAAATTAAAGTGGTTAAGAATAAGGTGGCTCCTCCATTCCGAGTGGCTGAAGTTGATATCATGTATGGTGAAGGGATCTCCAAAGAAGGAGAAATCATCGATATGGCTTCTGAATTGGATATCGTCATGAAAAGCGGTGCATGGTATTCCTATAATGATGAGCGTGTCGGCCAAGGACGTGAAAATGCGAAATTGTTCCTTAAGGAAAATACGGCGATGCGTAACGAAATTATGCAAAAAATCCGTGACCATTATCAATTAGATGGTGAACATACCGCTCCAGAGGAAGAAACGGATCAAATGGAGTTCATTAAAGATTAATCATACAGTGAGGGGCTGCCCAGCTAGTCAGTGAGAACCGACTTTCTGGCAGCCTTTTTTATATTTATCCATTTTCACCAGTGTAGCGGTATTAGTCCGCAGTCAATTGAAAATGGCTGCCTTTCTGCCGAGCATAAAGGAGGAGAGAAACAAGCTTCATTGACTTTTATAAGTCGGTAACTTGTAAGTTAGTCCCTTTATTATTTAAAGAAAGGAAAGAATATTTAATTGTGAATTTGTTCACTTAAAACATTTGTAAAATAATGTCTGAAAATTCACCGCAGACTGCCGTCAACCCCTTGACAACCTAATTTTGCACCTATACAATTAAAATGTATATTTTACATTTTTTCAAATCTATAATTTGTGAAAAAAGCCTATGTGCTGTATGTTGAATGACAAAAGCAATATACATGCCGACATAACAAAAAGACCTAAATTTAATAGCAAGAGGAGGTGAAAAGATGGAACTTGTTTATATCATCATCTCCATTTTGCTTGCTCTGTTCGTCGGTGCAGTTGTTAGTTATTTTGTTTTTAAGCAAATCGAAAAAAACAAAGTAGCGGGTGCAAAGAGTGAAGCTGACCGGATCATTGAAGATGGGCGCAGGGAAAGCGAAGCCCTTAAGAAGGAAGCCCTTTTAGAAGCTAAGGATGAAATCCACAAGCTCCGGACTGAAGCGGAAAGCGACATTCGTGAACGAAGATCTGAATTACAAAAACAAGAAAATCGATTATTGCAAA
>JBJFHG010000015.1:0-13756 GCA_051893455.1 Bacillus sp. (in: firmicutes) | reverse complement strand
TCAATAGGATAAGGGGCAGAGAAATGTTCTCTACCCCAACACTTGAAAAAGAGCCGAAATTCTAGAATGCACTTTGTAACATATTGCGGGGAGGAAAGCGTCTTGAAAAGTATCAGAAAAGAGTCGTTACTGCTTTTTTGCAATTTGGTTATTGCTATTGCCATCGGTATATCCGCCAGTTTGTATAGTGCATCAAAAATAGTCATATGTGTAATTTTCATGGCAGTCGCCATAACAGTAGTGGCATTTGTGTTCCTTTCGTACGCCTATGTGAAGAGCTGTAAGAATAAAGAAAAGAGATGACAATTAGATCCGGCAAATAAGGTTAGGGAAGCAAAGAAATGTATCTACACTCCGTGAATAGTTGTCTGATTTACGTTCAGATCATCATCCCTTTAAGCAATAGACTTCTGCATTATTGCCAGCCTCCATCCGTGTGATGGAGGTTTTTTAGTTTGCGAGGCATAAAGTGTACATGCTGCCCATAGATTGTAAGTGAGTGATAGGTACTGTCGAGGAGGGACATGTATGCAAGCAATCATTTCCGTATTGCCCGGCAATATCAGAGATCTGCTTCTTGGGGTGTCTTCCGTTAAACGGGACTCCCTGGAGGAAATCCGGATCCGTTCGGGAAGGCCGGTGGAAATCGCCGCTGGCCACCAATTCGAGATACTTCCGCACATAGCAACCGCAGAAGAATGCGCCCGCTTGTTGAATAATCTGACCAACTTTTCCATGTACACAATGGAAGAGGAACTGAAGCGCGGTTATATCACAATCGAGGGCGGCCATCGAGTAGGTCTGGCAGGAAAGGTCATTCTAGAAGCGGGCGGTGTAAAAGCCCTCGTCCATGTCTCTTCATTCAATATTAGGATTGCAAGAGAGAAGGTAGGCTGCGCTCTGCCGCTCGTCCATGAGTTATTTGAAGGAACCTGGAAAAACACATTGATTATCGGTCCTCCACAAACAGGGAAAACAACTTTGCTCCGTGATTTAGCCAGGATTATATCTTCCGGGTACGAAAAAAGGCGCATACCCGCGATGAAAACCGGAATAGTTGATGAGAGGTCTGAGATAGCCGGGTGCGTAGACGGTGTTCCGCAATTACGGTTCGGCTCGAGGGTGGACGTCCTGGATGCCTGCCCAAAGGCGGAAGGGATGATGATGCTGATCAGATCCATGAGCCCGGAAGTAATTGTGGCTGATGAAATCGGAAGACGTGAAGATGCGGAAGCAGTACAGGAAGCAGTCAATGCCGGCATCAAGCTTATGATCACTGTACATGGGCATTCAATTGAAGACATCATCAGGCGGCCAGCCATCCGGCAAATGATGGAGTCGCATGTGTTTGAACGTTTTATATTGCTGCATAGGAGCGGGAAGGAAGGATTCTCCTATAAAGTCGGCAACAGCTCGGGAAGCTGGCATGGAAAGGAAGTGATGCTGCCATGATTAAGCTGATAGGGGCAGCCGTCATTCTGCTGGCGACTACGTGGGCAGGGTTTGAATATGCACGGCGCTTAAGCGAGCGCCCGCGGCATTTACGATTATTCAGGAATTCATTTCAGGTCCTGGAGGCCGAAATCATGTACGGCCATGTACCGCTGCAGGAAGCGGCATGGAAATTATCCAAACAGATTCCAGGTCATGTCGGTGTTTTTTGGGGAGATTTTGCGAGGGGACTGATGGGGAAGGATGCCACAGTAAAATCGGCCTGGGAAAGCAGTCTCAAAACTTTACAAGGAGAGGCTGGATTCAGGGAAGCGGAGTTAGAGGTTCTTTCCCAATTCGGAGAAACATTGGGCCGGCATGATCGCCACCAACAGCAGAAGCAAATTTTGCTGACGACCACCCACCTGGAGCGGGAAGAGGAAGATGCTCTCCAAACAAAGCAAAAATACGAAAAAATGGCAAAGAGTCTCGGTTTTCTGTCGGGCCTCCTGCTTATTGTTTTATTGATCTAATCATTTGTAGGAGGAAGCTATATGGGAATCGAAGTCGGTTTGATTTTTAAGATTGCAGGTGTCGGGATTGTCATAGCGTTCATCAATACATTATTGGAACAGATCAACAAAAAGGAATATTCACAGTGGGTCACGCTCTTCGGATTTATATATATATTATTCATGGTCGCCCAAATCATGGATCAGTTGTTCGACAAAATAAAATCGGTTTTCCTGTTCCAAGGGTAAGGAGGGGGCCGGCATAGATATCATCAAAATAGCAGGGATTGCTTTGCTTGCCACCTTTTTGGCCATGCTGCTGAAAGAACAGAAGCCGAATTTCGCTTTCCTTCTGATCCTGTTCGTGGGTTGTTCGATCTTTTTGTTTCTGGTCGGCCAAATATCCCAGATCATCAATATGCTGCAAACACTGGCAAAGCAGGCCAATATCAATCTTATCTATTTGGAGACGATACTGAAAATCATCGGCATCGCTTATATCGCCGAATTTGCTTCCCAACTGACCAAGGATGCCGGTCAGGGGACACTGGCATCCAAAATTGAACTGGCGGGAAAAATCATGATCATGGCAATGGCCATACCGATTTTGACTGTGCTGATTGAAACGATCCTTAACTTAATCCCAAGTTAAGGATGTGAATGAAGAGGTGGAAAATGAAGCAATGGATACTTGTGCTATTACTTGCCTGTCTTGGTTTTCTCTCATTTCCGTCGGTGATGCCGGCAGCCGCCGGAGACGGAGAAGAAGAAATGGACAACCTTTCCGACCGCTTGATTGGGGAGGGGATTGAACAAATTGATCTATCAGACATGAAGGAATTCTGGGATCACATACGTGAAGAATACGGAGGGTATTTGCCCGAGGGGCAAAAAGGGGATTTGATGGAGTTCATAAAAGGAGAAAAAGAATTTTCGCTCAAAGCATGGGGACAGGGATTCCTGGAATTTCTCTTCCATGAATTAGTGGCCAACGGACGACTGTTAGGGATGTTGATCCTGCTCACCATATTCAGTATGTTCCTGCAATCATTGCAGAATGCATTTGAAAAGAGTTCCGTCAGTAAGGTCGCCTATGCCATCGTATTCATGGTATTGATTATCATGGCGCTGAACAGCTTCCGCGTCGCGGTCGAATATACAGAAGAGACCATTGATATGATGGTTTCCTTTATCCTGGCGCTTGTCCCCTTATTGCTGGCTCTGATTGTTGCTTCCGGTGGGCTGGTATCGGCAGCATTCTTCCATCCTGTATTGCTGTTCCTAATGAATACTAGTGGTCTGTTTGTAGGCAACTTTGTATTGCCGATGCTTTTCCTCGCCACAATCCTCAGTATTGTCAGCACTATGACAGAACATTACAAAGTGACGCAACTGGCAGGAATGATCAAGAATTGGAGTATCGGGCTGCTCGGGGCCTTCATGACAGTGTTCTTGGCGGTCATCTCCGTTCAAGGAGCTTCTTCGGCAGTAGCTGACGGGCTCACAATCAGGACAGCTAAATTTGTCACCGGCAATTTCATCCCGGTAGTCGGGCGTATGTTCACGGATGCGGCGGACACTGTCATCAGTGCATCAGTCCTTCTGAAGAACACTGTCGGCATTGCCGGCGTAGTGATGCTGTTGCTGATTGCCGCCTTTCCTGCCATGAAGATCCTGGTGATCGCCTTCATTTATAAATTGACCGCGGCTGTCTTACAGCCATTAGGCGGCGGGCCGGTCATCAAGTGCTTAGACATCATCAGCAAAAGCATGATGTATGTATTCGCTGCCCTGGCGATTGTTTCGGTCATGTTTTTCCTGAGCGTAACCATTATAATTGCCGCCGGAAACGTAACTCTAATGGTCAGGTAGGTGTTGCAGAATGATGGACTTATTGACGGACTGGATCAAGAATATCATCCTCTTCATATTGCTTGCGACTGTTATGGACATGCTCCTCCCGAGTTCGTCCATGCAAAAGTACGCCAAAATGGTTCTCGGACTTCTATTGATTACCATTCTTGTCTCCCCAGTCCTCAAACTATTATCGATAGATTATGATCAATTACTCACTTCAGCCGTATCAGAAGACTATGTCGAAAAAACGGATATAGAAAATGAGATTGAAGCCAAAAAAAGAGAAATACAAGTTGTCCAAGATGCATATATTCTAGAAGAAATGGCTCTCCAGTTACAGGAGGACGGGAAAGAGGGGTTGATGAACGAGTTCAATTATGAAATCAAAGAGCTGGACGTCTCCTTAAAAACACTTGAGAATCCTGAAATGGACAAGGACCTTCAGAAGATTGCCGTTGTATTGTCCCCTCTGGGTGACGCCGGACAGCAGGACATCGAGACAGTGGCTGAAGTCCGGATAGACACACGGGCGGAATTGCCGGAGGCTGTAGATCAAACAAGTGACATCATTCAATTCTTGGCAGCGCAATGGGATGTCGAAGAAGAGGTAATCGATATCAGTTTTGAAAGGAGGGGTATCGCCGAGTGAAAGAGGAAAAACCGCAGAAGAGATTGCTGAATCAATTATTCAGGCAAAATCCTTCGGGCGATGAATCCGACAAAGGAAAGAAACCATCGCTATATTTCTATATGCTGGCTGTTTTGGCAATAGGTGTGATCATCATGATGGGCAGTGAATTCCTCGCCAAAGAACAGGAAAAAACATCAACAGTGACAGCCTTGCCGGCAGGAGGGGAGGATGCAAAGGATGTTGAGACATTCGGCCAGAGCAAGAACAACACCGATAAGACGATCACTGATTACGAGCGAACCTACGAAAACCAAATCAAAGAGGCGTTGGAATCGATCAACGGTGTGTCGGATGTCACGGTAGTTGTGAATGTCGATGCCACAGAGCAGAGAATCTTCGAAAAGAAGAAGGTGACTCACAAACAAACGACAGATGAAATTGATCGTGAAGGCGGCAAAAGGACTGTGGAAGATAGCTCCGTAGATGAGCAGCCGATCATTGTTCGGGATGGCGAGAAGGAGGTCCCGATCATTCAGGAAACAAAAAAACCGGTCATCAGAGGTGTCCTTGTCGTAGCGAAGGGCGCAGATAACATAACGATTAAAAAATGGATTGTCGAGGCAGTGACTAGATCTTTGGATGTATCAAGCCACAGGGTCGCAGTCATGCCGAAAAAATAAGGGGGAAGAGTGATGTTATTGAAAAAGCAGACAGTCTGGTTATTGACGATGTTAAGCCTTGTAGTTGTCTTATCTGTGTATTATGTGTTTGTGCCGCCGCAAGGCCAAAATGATCTGGCCGCTACTGGGGAAGAAGAAAATAAGAAGGTGGCTGAGGAAACGAAAGATAAAGCTACTGCGACCGGCGATCAAGTAGAAAGCAAAACAGAGGAAGCCCCTTTGGCGTCTTCTGGTGATGAAACATTCGAGATGTTGCGTATGGAAATGACGGATGAGCGAAACAAGCTGGTTGAGGAACTCGTAGCTCTTATGGGCAATACGGAACTGTCCGCGAAGGAAAGGGTACAGGCACAGGAAACCATTAAGGATATCCAGAAGATGACTGAGCAAGAGACGACGTTGGAGTCTATGATTGTATCAATGAATGAAAAGGCAGAAGCGGCCCTCGTCAGGGCGGAAGAGAAAGATGTCATTGTGACTGTCAAGGCGGCGGAGCTATCGAAATCAGCTGCTAATGACATTATCCGTTTAGTATCCTCGGAAATACCGACTGCGCAAAACGTAAGAGTGGAACTGCAACCGGCTGAATAATAGATAAAAAGACAAGGGGAATCCCCTTGTCTTTTTATCTATTGGACTTAATCATAATACAAGGTTTTAAAGGCCGTACCGCACAGGAAGGGAGAATTATAACTAACTTGTAGGATTCAGTTAATCTCGTTGTACTTCATTTGGAAGATATATTATGATAAGGAAGAAGTTGTATAATATGGAAGATGGGGTGGAGAGAATGCTGAAAGTACAAGAAATCAGGGAATTAATTAAATTAGTAGATGCATCAAGCATTAATGATTTTGTTTATGAACATGATGGGACAAAGGTTGAAATGAAAAAGAACATACATATCCAACCTTTACAAGCCGAGCAGCAGGCTTCCCTACCGGTGATGGAACAAGCTGTGCCCGTTCAGGCGCCGCAGTCCCCGACTGCATCGTCTGCTGCTGTACAGACTAAGCCTGAGTCTGTTTCTGAACAGGTTTCAAGTGATGAGGAATTGCATACAATTACATCTCCGATGGTCGGTACTTTCTATCAGTCACCGTCCCCGGATACGAAACCGTATGTCACAATCGGGTCGAGAGTTTCGGAGGATCAGGTGGTATGCATTGTCGAAGCGATGAAGCTGTTTAACGAAATCACTGCCGAAGTGAATGGGGAAATTGTGGAACTGCTCGTGAAGGATGGTCAATTGGTTGAATATGGACAGCCTTTATTTCTAGTGAAGCCAGAATAAGGAGCTGAATATGATGATAAAAAGATTATTGATAGCAAACCGGGGAGAAATCGCAGTCCGTATCATTCGGGCATGCAAAGAATTGGGGATCGAAACGGTGAGTGTCTATTCAGAAGCCGACCGGGAAGCCTTACATGTACAGTTGGCGGATGAAGCTTATTGCATTGGGCCGACACTTTCGAAGGATAGTTACTTGAATACGATGAACATCATCAGCACTGCCAAATTGACAGGATGTGACGCTATCCATCCCGGCTACGGCTTTCTTGCAGAGAATGCAGACTTTGCGGAATTATGCAGGGATTGCAGCATCATATTCGTTGGCCCTTCACCAGAAGCAATTAATAAAATGGGAACGAAGGATGTTGCCCGTAAGACGATGGAGAAGGCTGGCGTGCCGATTGTCCCTGGTTCGGACGGCATCGTTAAGGATGCTGAAGAAGGTTTACGGGTGGCAGCGGAAATTGGATATCCAGTGATTATCAAAGCGACTGCTGGAGGCGGAGGAAAGGGAATCCGGGTAGCAAGGACACCCGATGAATTGGTGAAGGGAATTAATATTACCCAGCAGGAGGCTGAAACGGCATTCGGCAATCCGGGAGTTTATTTGGAGAAGTATATCGAAGACTTCCGCCATGTGGAGATTCAGGTGCTGGCTGATAATTTTGGAAACGCTATCCATTTAGGGGAGCGTGATTGCACCATCCAAAGACGTCTGCAAAAATTGCTGGAAGAAACGCCATCGCCTGCCATCAGCGAGAAAACCCGCGAAAAAATGGGGGAAGCTGCGGTAAAAGCTGCAATAGCAGTTGATTATTCAGGTGCAGGCACGGTAGAATTTATATATGATTATCTCCACGATAATTTTTACTTCATGGAAATGAATACAAGGATTCAAGTGGAGCATCCTGTTACGGAAATGGTGACAGGGGTGGATTTAATCAAGGAACAAATTCGTGTCGCATCTGGGGAGAAGCTTGGTTTGACCCAGGATCAGGTGGAATTCAACGGCTGGTCGATCGAATGCCGGATTAATGCGGAAAATCCATCCAAACAATTCATGCCATCCTCAGGCAGAATTGATATGTATCTGCCCCCAGGAGGTTTTGGGGTCAGGGTGGACTCGGCTGCTTATCCAGGATATACGATCCCTCCTTACTATGACAGTATGATTGCTAAGCTGATTACATATGGCAAAACACGTGAAGAGGCCATTTCAAGGATGCGAAGGGCTCTTAGCGAATTTGTCATCGAAGGCATCCATACGACCATACCGTTTCACTTGAAGTTGCTAGAGCACGAAAAATTTGTGGCCGGGGACTTCAATACGAAGTTTCTGGAACTCCACAACGTGATGGAAACCGAGTAACCTTAGGAAAACTGGAGGTATTTTGATATGTCAGAACAAAACAACAATATGCTTGAAATGACAGCGCAAATGAACGATGGAATGGGCAAGGTGGAGATCGCTCCTGAAGTCATCGAGGTCATTGCAGGGATTGCGGCTTCAGAAGTGGAAGGAATCGCCCAAATGAGAGGCAATTTTGCAAGCGGGGTCGTAGAGAAACTAGGCAAGAAAAACCACGGAAAAGGTGTCAAGGTGGAGCTTTCGGAAGAGGGCGTCAAGGTTGATATTTATTGCATGGTGAAATTCGGGGTATCTATCCCGAAAGTGGCGCAAGAGGCACAAGACAATATTCGCCAAGCATTGATCAATATGACGGCCTTAGAAGCCGAAGAAGTCAACATCCACATAGTTGGAGTTACTTTCGAGTCACTGAAAGCGGAAGCGGAACCGGCTTCAGACATGTAAAACAGCAAGGGACGGCAAGCTGAATCAGCGATGCCGTCCTTTTTTGATTTTCGGAAGGTGTCATGGGACGGCCCAACATTTTCTAAGGAGTGAATCGAATATATGCAAACTGAAATAACGGAAGCGGGCAAGTTATTGAATGACAGAGGTGAACTGCGGAAAGCCGGATATGCGAGAGAGCTATTGCTGACATATGACAGAAGCACGGTAAAAGCAGGATTCTGGAGGATTAAAGAGTGGGATTACTATCTGGTATCCAATCGTGATTTCGGGGTGGCGTTGACTGTCGCCGATAATTCTTACATGGGCTTGATCAGTGTGTCTTTCCTGGATTTCCGGAAGGCCGTCTACAAAACTTCAAGCATAATAAAGCCATTCACTTTCGGAAAACTAAAGCTCCCTGCTTCTTCAAAAAGAGGGAATATCGAATACGAAGATAAGCGGATCAGAATCTCATTCGTACATACAGATCATGGCCGGAAGCTGCAATGCCATATGAAGAATTTCGATGGGGCAAAAGGGTTTGAGTGCTCCATCGAGCTGTTTAATGAGCCTGCCGATTCAATGGTGATCGCTACCCCTTTTAAACAGGATAAAAAAGCCTTTTATTATAATCAAAAAATAAACGGTCTGAGAGCGAAGGGCTCCCTGCTCTATGGGGATGATTCATACGTCTTCAGTCCTGATGATTCTTTCGGCACCCTGGACTGGGGAAGGGGCGTATGGACATACAAAAATACTTGGTATTGGGGATCGGCTTCCGGTGTTATGGATGGGAAGGCATTCGGCTTCAATATCGGATACGGGTTTGGGGATACGACTGCTGCAACTGAGAACATGCTCTTTTATGAGGGGATTGCCCATAAGCTGGACCAGGTCACATTCCATATTCCTTCGGACACCAGTGGAACGTATGAGTATATGAAGCCATGGAAATTCGATTCCAATGATGGCCGATTGGAGATGGATTTTCATCCTATTCTCGACCGGAAAGATCATACATCCATTATTGTCATTTCCAGCAACCAGCACCAAGTGTTCGGCACATTTACGGGGAAAGCAGTGCTGGATGACGGGACTGTCCTTCCTTTTAAAGATGTTCTCGGCTTCGCGGAGAGAGTGGAGAACAGATGGTGATGAGGGCGGCTGTAAATCCGGATTGCCCTGTGTTTAGCGTGCTTGCTAAGAACGTCCAATTATTGGCTGGCGAACCGTTTAATTGACGGGCCGCTGGAGCAAACTAGCTATTGAAGCGGGAATGGAAATGGAAAAATCAGAAAATACAGTCCCGAGTACCTGTCATTTACTAGTTAGTGCTTATTTATATGTGAATTTCCTTATGATGAATGAAATACTACCCTTCAATGTTCGTTTATGCTATAGTTTGACTAGAACATTAGGAATTAAAGGAGTAAATATATGAAACGCAGAACCGCACGCGAAAAGGCGCTTCAAGCCCTTTTCCAGATCGATTTATCCAGTACGGATACGCAAGAGGCCATCAGTCATGTCCTTGAAGGGAAAAAGCAGGATGAATATCTAGAATTTCTTGTCGAAGGTACCGTGTCAAACCTTGCAGAAATCGATGAAATCATTAAGGCCAATCTGGAAAACTGGACAATCGGACGTTTGAATAATATCGATCGCAACATTCTTCGCATTTCAACATTCGAGATGCTGAAATCAACTGATGTACCGGTGAATGTAGTCATCGATGAAGGAATTGAAATCGCAAAAGAATACGGAGACGATCAATCGAGCAAATTCGTGAACGCCGTATTGTCCAAAGTTAAAACGCATCTGCATCTATAAAAGAATATATTGACATTTTTCATAGAGAGGGAGATAGAAGCATGTCAGCCAATCTTATCGATGGTACGGAGATTTCAAATAAAGTACGTCAGGAAATAGCCCAGCAGGTGCTGCAACTGAAAGAGAAAGGTGTGACCCCCGGGCTGGCTGTTGTTTTGGTCGGGAATAACCAGGCTTCCAAGACGTATGTTTCAATGAAGGAGAAAGCCTGCATGAAGCTGGGCATGCATTCCATCCTGATCACCTTGCCGGAGGAGACGAACCAGCCGGAACTGTTGGCGAAGATCCACGAGCTGAATGAAGATGATTCAATCCACGGGATTTTGGTCCAATTGCCTTTGCCTTCTCATATCGAGGAAACGGCTGTCATCGAAGCAATCAATCCGGCAAAGGATGTGGATGGCTTCCATCCGGTCAATATCGGAAGGATGATGACGGGACAGGATACATTCTATCCTTGCACACCCTATGGAATTATGGTCATGCTTGAACATATCGGCTGTGACCCTGCCGGAAAGCACGCGGTGATCGTAGGCCGCAGCAATATTGTCGGCAAGCCGGCAGGACAATTGCTCCTAAACCGGAATGCCACAGTTACATACTGCCATTCACGTACGGAGGAGATCGAGTCGTACACCCAGCAAGCCGATATCCTTGTCGTAGCGGTAGGCAAAAGAAATGTCATTACAGCAAAAGACGTGAAACCGGGGGCCGTCGTCATTGATGTGGGAATGAACAGGGACGATCAAGGCAAATTGTGCGGAGATGTTGATTTTGATGCCGTGAAGGAAGTAGCCTCCTACATCACGCCGGTCCCGAAAGGCGTGGGGCCCATGACGATTGCGATGCTTATGCAAAATACGCTCAAAGCAGCCAAAAAGCTCCATGGCATAGCTTAAGAATAAATAGTTAAAAAAAGTTGTCCTTTTGTTTATAATAACAGGAGGACAACTTTTTTGTTTTATCAAGCCTCTATTGATGAGGCTTTCAAACTCCGAAATGAAGAGGGGTTCATATGGCGATTGAAAAATTTGTAACGGTGACGGCGCTCACGAAATACATAAAAAGAAAATTTGAAAAGGACGACCACCTTAAGGGTATATACATAAAAGGGGAGATCTCAAACTTCAAACAACATGGCAGCGGTCATATGTATTTTACCTTGAAGGATGAAAATGCCAAGATTTCCGCAGTCATGTTCGCATACAACAACAACTCCCTGCCATTCAGGCCGGAAAATGGGATGAAAGTAATGCTCCGAGGGGACATATCCGTATTCGAAGCGAGTGGAAACTACCAAGTGTATGTCAGGGAGATGCATCCGGATGGTGTCGGTGATCTGTTCATTGCCTTTCAACAGCTAAAAGAAAGGCTTGAAAAGGAAGGGTTGTTTTCCCCGAAATATAAACAGCCTCTTCCGGAATACCCAAATACGATTGGTGTCATCACATCGCCGACCGGTGCTGCAGTCCGTGATATGATCATCACGTTGCGGAGACGCTATCCGACCGGGCGTGTTATCCTGTATCCGGCATTGGTTCAGGGTCCGCAAGCCCCGAAGTCGATTGTGGATGCCATAGGCCAGGCAAATGAAAGGGACGAAGCCGATGTGCTGATCGTAGGGCGCGGCGGCGGTTCGATTGAGGAACTATGGGCCTTTAACGACGAAGAAGTGGCAAGGGCCATTTATTCCTCCCGTTTACCGGTCATTTCTGCAGTCGGGCATGAGACGGATACGACAATCGCCGACTTTGTCGCAGATGTGCGGGCCGCTACTCCGACAGCCGCTGCAGAATTGGCTGTGCCAAACATAATTGAGGTAAGCAACAAGGTGAAGGCGCTTATCTCTCGGATGACTACGTTGATAAGCCATCAGATCAGCCGCAAGGAAGCAGATCTGAAGCGCCAGGAAAATTCGTATGTCTTCCGTTTCCCAGATAGGCTTTATCAGCAGAAGGCTGTAAAGCTGGACAGGCTGACTGAAGCGCTTCAAAACGAAAGGGAGCGGTACTTCCGCAAACGAACGGACAGGCTTCTGAAGCTGCAACATACATTGAGCAGGCATCAGCCTGAACAACGCATTGCCTATAAACAGGAAAAAGTGGAAGTGCTATCTAAGCAGCTGCAAAGAAGGATGAAATCGATCATAGCTTCGAAACAGCAGGCCTTTGAGGCTAGGCTAAGCAAAATGAATGTCCTGAATCCATTGAATATCATGGAAAGAGGGTACAGCATCACATTTGACAGTGAACAACAACTAGTGAAAAGCAAGGATCAGGTCTCGCCTGGTGATGAAGTCAAGGTTGTCTTGAAAGATGGACAATTGGTATGTGAAGTGAAAGAGCTGAAGGAGAGTGCTATAGATGAGTAAAGAACAAGAGCTGTCTTTTGAAGAAGCAATGGAGCAACTGGAACATATCGTGGAGTTATTGGAAGAAGGGGAAGTTCCGCTAGAGGAAGCCATCACAATCTATAAAAAAGGAATGGATCTGTCCAGGTTATGCCACGGCAAACTCCGCAATGCCCAGGAACAATTGGTTCAGATTGTGGATGAAACCGGTGAGCTGACCCCCTTCCAAGTGAAAGAGGAGGAATCATGACGATGATGAAGACTTCTTTCCCGGACTTTATGGAACGCCATAAAAAAATGATTGAAACCGGTTTGGTGGAAAACGTGGATCGGTTATGCGCACCTGAAGTTTTGAAAGAGGCGATGAAGTATTCCTTGCAAGCGGGGGGGAAACGTATCCGGCCCATGCTTGTCTTTGCGGTTTTGGACGCGTTTGGGAAACAGACCGAGGCAGGGATTGAGACAGCCTGTGCTATTGAGATGATCCATACATACTCACTGATACACGATGATTTGCCGAGTATGGATGATGATGAGCTGCGCCGTGGGAAACCAACAAATCATATCGTTTTCGGAGAAGCCAATGCCATATTGGCCGGTGATGCTTTGCTGACGTTAAGTTTCGACATTCTGTCCTCTATGGATATCCCCGGAATCACAGCCGACCAGAAACTGGAACTGATTGCGGAAATATCAAAAAGCGCAGGCCCGGAAGGCATGGTCGGAGGGCAAATTGCCGATATGGAATCAGAAGACAAGACAATATCGATTGATTATCTTGAATATATACACCGGAACAAAACAGGTAAGCTCCTTTCAGCAAGTGTGCTGTCAGGTGCAATCTTGGCGGGTGCGAGAGAGGAACAGAAGGAATCCCTCAAGCGATTTGCCGGTCATCTCGGCCTGGCTTTCCAGATCAGGGACGACATCCTTGATATTGAAGGGACAGAGGAGAAGATCGGCAAGCCTGTCGGAAGCGACGCCGGCAATGCTAAAAGTACATACCCTGCGCTTCTATCGCTTGAAGGGGCGAAGGAGAAGCTGAAAGAAACGACGGCGCAGGCAATCGGGGAGTTGGAGGGCCTCGGGTTCAATAATAGCCTGCTTATGGAACTGACGAATCTGATTGCCATAAGGGAAAGCTGACAGACCCCTCTGTATTTGTTTTCAATAATTGTTTATGGTATATTGTCCTAAGAAAGCAATCTGTTTGAAAATACTCATATCTTATGGCAAATGACCGTTACCACAAAGAGTGTTAACGGTTTTTTTCTAAAAGCCCCCTGTTATAGGAACCTTTTCCGTTTCTTCGGAGACAGGGTCAAAAAACAGGCTTCAAAATGTTGTATAAACTGAACAAGAAAGTGAGTGATCCT
>JBJFHG010000014.1:0-14080 GCA_051893455.1 Bacillus sp. (in: firmicutes) | reverse complement strand
GATCATCTCCTTATTGGTAAGTATGACCAATTACACAAAACTTTTTACATCCTCACTGGATAGTAACTAAATAAAGAGCACCATTTTCGATGCTCTTTTTTAGTATTGCTGTTTTAAATGTGAAAGTATTAACCAAAATCAATACGAAAGTTTATGTTTTTTTATAAAAACTCCCCATAGAGAGAACCCGTTACACATTTTGCGGCTTCTTTTTATTTTATGTAGGAAGAAAGTTCTTTGTCTTCGTTCGAAATATATATTCTTACGCCCGTAAGTCTTGACGGACCTTGCACCTACTTTCTTATTAGGTGCAGTCTATATGACACGGATATATACACCTTTCTTTAACTTCTCAGAAGCTTGTGCATTCTTTGACCGAACTTTCTCGGATAGAAGGGAGGCTTTCGCTGGCAGTTTTTCGACAAGGACGATAGGATCAATCAGACGTTCCTTTTGCTTCATATGATAATCATAATCTTTTTTATCCGATATCAATGTAACTTCTTCTTGTAATTTGTTTAATAATGCAACCACGGGTTTATGATCAGAAGCATACAAATGATTGATGATATCCTCATCTGTGCCTAAAAAATCATCAGGCTTCAGAATATGATGGTCTAAAGCTATTATTAATGCTTCCGATAGGATGGCCGCCCCATAGATGCTCAAAGGATTCTGGAAAAAGTCGATTACTTCTTTATAGTAGATGTCAACAAACCATTCCGCTTTCTCAACACAATCAATGCATATTTTATGATTGTGGACGATGAGGCAGGACAAAAAGACACTGATTTCCTGGGAGGATATTTCCCCGCATGTATACAGATCCCTCAAAGTATAATCGATCCGGTCAGCGCATAAATCAGGCAACGGCTGTTCTAGAAGCGTCCAACGCGATAAATCAAAAAGGATATCTTTATAATTGAAATCATATTTCTTCAAGATAATGGGTATATCGGAGTTCTCGATGACCCGGACAAATATTTTTTCGTGGTAGTCTTCTTCTTTTTCATCGAGTACATAGTCAATCACATGTGAAAAAGCTGTATGCGATACATCATGCAATAAACCGGCTATCTGTTCTTCGATTGTTCCTCCTAATCTTCTAATCAAAAGCATGACGCCAATGGAATGCTCATATCTTGTACCGTTCCATTCCTTATTTACTAAATAGTTGGCCCCACCTTGATGGATATTTTTGAGCCGTTGTACAGCTGCGGATTCAATCAATTCTTTCAGGACAGGTTCTACAAAATATTCACCATAGATTTCATCAATTATATGCAATTTTAATCTCCTGACTTTTTATATTAATCATGAATGATAGCGTGCTCCGGTGGCAAGTTATTTCTTCTGAATGCGGAGAATCAGCCAGTCCTCAAAAAAAATTAAAAAAACGAAAAAACATGTGTAAATGTTTTTAAGCGGGGTATATATAGAGTGACGGGGAGGAAAGTTGACTCGTCAAGGCAGACTTAGTGGAAGGTTGCTTACAAGTAACGGAAAACCATAGCAGGCAGAATGTTAATGGATATTCCGTGTGTGTTTAACGCACAACACTAGTAAGAGGTAACCAAGGTAGAAGGAAGAAACCATCGCAGCGAATAGAATTCCGAGAGAAACAATTCAGGCATTCAAAGAGGGAAACAACTATGATGGGATGGTGGATTCGTCAGTAAGCATGTTTATGATGGAACAGAGCGGTTACCGGGTGAAGAAGTACAGCAAGTGACAGAATAAGGTTTTCCGGACAAGGGAAAATAACGAGAAGCAACCTCCACTACTAATTGAAACAGCTGGCTACCTAAAAAGAAAGGTGGCTTTTTTGTTGTGTGGAAAACAAGGCATCCTTCTTCTGTGGGAGGCCTGTATAGGATAAAGGTATAAACATTATCCTGATTAACGAAAAAAGGCTCATCGTTTCCGGAAACTTACCGATAAATTATGTAGAAAGAATATATAAAAAGACAGGTGAATTTCTTGGATAAGACATCGTTTTTGGGGATTATTTTAGGCATTGCCGCTATTGGGGCCGGGATTATGATGAAGGGAGTCACTCTCACATCGCTTTTTGTGCCGGCAGCCATTCTTATTATTGTGTTGGGGACGATAGCGGCTGTTTTGACAGCCTTTCCGTATAGTGAAATCAAACGGGTGCCAAAACTGTTCGGCGTTCTATTTAAAGAAAAAGAACTAGTCGCCCCGGAGGAATTGATCGCTACCTTCTCTGAGTGGGCTATGATTGCCCGAAAAGAAGGGCTTCTTGCACTAGAGAGTGTTTCTGATGATGTAGAAGATCCTTTTTTGCGAAATGGCCTGAACCTTGCAGTGGAAGGCCAAAGCGCAGAGTACATAAGGGATATACTGACAGAGGAAATAGATGCGATGGAAGAGCGGCATCTTGCAGGAGCCGCCATCTTTTCACAGGCGGGCACCTATGCGCCGTCCCTTGGTGTTCTCGGAGCGGTTGTAGGGCTCATCTCCGCTCTTGGAAACATGGAGAGCACCAATGAATTGGGTACTGCGATATCGGCGGCCTTCGTGGCAACCTTATTGGGGATTTATTCCGGGTATGTTCTTTGGCATCCTTTTGCTAACAAACTGAAGAGGAAATCATTGCAGGAAGTGAAAATAAAAACCATGATGATAGAAGGGGTTCTGTCTATTATTGAGGGGGAAGCTCCCCGTACAATCGAACAGAAACTGACATCGTATTTGCCGGCCCGTGAACGGAGGAGGTGGCTAGAGGGTGGAGTGAAGCAAGATGGCTAGGAGAAAAAGGAACAGAAAGCATGAGGATCATGTGGATGAATCTTGGCTTCTCCCCTATGCGGATTTATTAACTTTGCTTCTGGCGTTGTTCATTGTTCTATTTGCCATGAGCTCTGTCGACGCGATGAAGTTTCAGCGGGTGTCGAATGCTTTCAGCGAAATATTCACAGGCGGTGTCGGCGTCATGGACTTCTCGAACCAATTGGAAGGGGAGCCGGGTTCTGATCATAAGAAGGACGCTCCTTTGAAGGAGACAGAAGATGTGAAAGGCAAGCTAGGGGAAATTGATGAAAGGGAATTGTCCGAACTCCAGAAACGTGTGAATGGGTATATCGACAAAAAAGGCCTTGAAGATAAGCTTGATACTTCTTTATCAAATGAGGGGCTGCTTGTGACGATTCGGGATAATGTCCTTTTTGAATCAGGCAGCGCGATGGTGAGACCGCCGGATCGGTCGATTGCAAAAGAGATATCAGATTTGATTGTCATGGATCCGCCCCGGAGCATCACAATAAGCGGGTACACGGATAATGTGCCGATTTCTAATTCCGACTTCGCTTCTAACTGGGATTTGAGTGTAATGAGGGCCGTCAACTTTATGAAGGTGCTACTGGAAAATGAAAAACTCAACCCGGAATGGTTCAGTGCCAAAGGCTACGGGGAGTACAAGCCTGTGGCCACGAACGAGACAGCTAAAGGAAGGGCGAAAAACAGAAGGGTCGAAATCTTGATTGCTCCGCGGACAAAGCTGGATAAATAAAACGGCCGCATGATTGGCTCTAACTGGTGAAATAAGCATTGTTTCTTTTTCTGTATGCTTTTTTATTGTTGAAAGATCTATTAAATCAAAATAGCAGGAAATGGTCTTTTATTATTATTTCTTTAACCAGGTCTAAGTTTTGCCCAAAGTCATTTAGAAGACGATCCGGAGGTTCTTGTTTTTAATGAAGAAGCTCTGCAAATTATGGGGCAAAGTGTATATATTCATTTGGAAACAAGAGCTGTCCACATAGATAAAGAGAAAGCTCTTAAGTATTATGCTTTCACGGAGAATGAATTGACCTCTGTACAAAACAAATTGGCTAGTTTAACAGATATTCAGATTCAAGAGATGGTTAATTATGCGCTAGCTGGTTCGGACGGTGCAATACAACCTCAAGTAGTCCTGGTCATTGTTTGGGGAGGCATAGCTGTCATTGTGATTAGCATCGGGATGATGATTTACACCACAATCAAAAGGTAATGGAGAATAGTAAGAAGAGGAAGGGGGATATATC
Organism: Bacillus sp. (in: firmicutes); assembly: GCA_051893455.1. Classification (GTDB taxonomy): domain Bacteria; phylum Bacillota; class Bacilli; order Bacillales; family DSM-1321; genus Bacillus_AD. The sequence goes on along the minus strand of JBJFHG010000014.1, from coordinate 10,031 downwards.
CCCCTTCCTCTTCTTACAGGTTCCGGTGCTTGGATCAGATGAACCGTTCTCTTTCTTCTGGATTCGGAAGCCTGCAGGATTCTGCTTTTCCCCACCATTTATAGCGGTTCCTAGCGATGAATCTGTACACAGGATCGCGTAAAGGGCGAGGCAACAGCCGAAAAATGGAGGCTGCTTTCCACCACCAGCCGTCTAAATGCCGTGATATGCGCAAGGCTGCATCCGACTCTGTATAGACCTTGCTGTCCTCTATGTATACGATTGACTGCAGGTCGTTAGGCAGCTGATTTTTTTGCAATAAAGCCTGACCTGTTGATCCCTGCAGGGAAGAGAACTGAAAAAAGGCGGATCGGTCTCTTTTTAGGATGAATTGGACAGTTTTGCTGCAGAAATTGCATTCACCATCAAATAGGATGATACCATGGTCCATTCCCATCACTCCCTTAAGGTATGTCTTTAAGACTTGCTTTTCAAAGAACCGAGTTCTGAAGCAATAGCCTGCATTTCACTCGGGCTGATCCTGTCCTTTTTCATGACCATTTCATAAATATCCCGCAGTTCTTCATACATATCTTTGTCGAAGTGTTCGGCCTTCAACGCATCGAAATTCATGATACGCAGTTTCTCCTTGATGCTGATAATCATACGCTCAACGTTTTCAGGTGTATTTTTAGATAAGTCCATCCAATCTTCCTTTCTCCCATTCATTACAACCATATTTCCATATTTGCTCTCGACTGTCAATTTGGCAGTGGCTGTCTGATTGCAGACCTTTTTTGACAAAGATTTATTTATGTCGAAAAAGTTGGGAAAAATGAAAGGAAATATAATAAGATGTAGATAGAATAAGTTAGTAGGAGTGTGACCGTGTTGATACATGTTCTATTTGTATGTTTGGGCAATATATGCCGTTCACCTATGGCAGAGGCCATGTTTCGTGACCTTGTAAAAAGGGAAGGGTTAGAGGGGAAAATAGCTGTCGATTCAGCCGGCACAGGCGATTGGCATGTAGGACAGCCTCCTCATAAAGGGACAAGGCAGCTGCTTGATGAAAAACGTGTCAGCTATGAGGGGATGAAGGCGCGTCAATTGACAACGCAGGATTTTAAGGATTTTCATTATATTATTGGAATGGACTCAAGCAATATGGAGAATATAGGCAAAATGGGTACAGAAAGCAGCAAGGCCGCATTCATCCGGTTTTTGGACTTGTTGCCCCATATTGCAAAAAATGATGTTCCTGACCCGTACTTCACTGGAAATTTCGAGGAGGTCTATGAACTTGTAAGGGAAGGGAACCTTGCTTTGCTGACCAAAATCAAACAGGATCATCATTTGTAACAGCTAACAGTCAGAAGGGCTGGATACGGCTGTTTCTATAAAAGTAGCTCTGAAAACTTGTGATGTTAAGCAGATCAACATTCACTTTAACAGAGCTAAAAATAAAGGAAGAGGAGAGGATGAACGAGAATGGAAACGAACAGAATGACCAGCAAGGAAAAGAAAAACAGGTTGATGCAGGGTGTTTTGGTGGGTGCTTTGGCTGGTGCAGCCATTAGCATGCTGGACAGGGATACGCGTGAGAGCGTCATGAACGGATGTAAAAACAGCTACAAAAGAACGAAGACCCTGATTCAAAATCCGGAGTATACAGTGGGGAACTTAAAGGAAAAAACGAATAGGATTAAGCATACCGTTGAGAGCATCACAGAAGATGTTATGTATATATCGGGAAAATTGCAGGAAATTAAAGATGTCCCTCCTCAGGTGGCTTCCGTCGTCAAAGAGACGAAAGAAGCATTCGTCGATACGGAAGGGGAAGTTGTTCAGGGGAAACGAACAGATTGATCATGAATAGAGGTGCTGCCATGGGGACAAATATCATCGCCAATACAAAATCATATAGTATGGCTTTGTGGAAGAGAGCTAAGGAGCATGATGTGTCCGGCATGGCGGCCCAATTGGCCTTTTTCTTTCTCTTATCGCTTTTTCCTCTATTGATTTTTCTTATTACACTGGTGCATTATCTGCCATTCACGGTAGATGATATTCTGGAAATGATGGATTCTATTGCGCCGCATGACTCAGTCGCTTATCTTGAAGCTCAATTGTCTGCCGTCCTTCAAGGTAATAGAGGATTGTTGTCTGCCGGTATTGTTGGGACGTTGTGGACGGCATCCAATGCGATGAACGGATTGCTCAAGGCTTTCGACAAAGCGTATGACGTCAAGGAGCAACAGACATTTTTTGTGCGGAGGCTTATGGCTCTGATTTTTACAGTCGGGCTGATTTTTGTGTTTATCATTGCTTTAGTCCTTCCGATTTTCGGGAAACAAATAGGTTATTTTCTGTTTGAGTACCTAGGTTTGGACAGTTCATTTTCACCGATGTGGGATACGATCAGATGGGTTTCGGGCACAGTCGTCTTATTTTTGGCGATGACAGTGATGTACGGGATTCTGCCGGCTGGCAAGGTTAAGAACCGAAGCATCATGCGCGGAGCGCTAGTAGCTACGGTCGGATGGATTGTGGTTTCATCCGGTTTTTCATTCTATGTCAATAATATAGGCAATTATATCGCTACATACGGGAGCATAGGTGGAATCATCGTTTTGATGCTGTGGTTCTACCTGACTGCTCATATTATCATTATTGGCGCTGAAATCAATGCTATGAATAGTGAAAGAAAGAAGAAAGTGGAAAAGGGGTAAAACAAGACAAGCTGAAGCATCATGCTTCAGCTTGTTTAGGTTCATTTATTATTCAACAGGCGCAAACTGCGATGCCCTTGTTATCCTCCACGAATGTAACTGTGTTTCCATTATGGGATAGCTGTTTGGCTATTCCATCGTGAAAAGCATATGTCGCGCCCTTGCCGGCTTTCCAAAGGACATCGTTCAGTGCTGCCTGTACTCCGAACCCGCTGATGTCCTCGGAATGATCCGGTTTCTCGGCTGTATTTGACAATGGGTTGAATTTGATTAATTTTCTATGGTCGCCACGATTTGCAGGAAGCTTATCCAGTTTTCTGTTCGGCTATGCGCCCTTTGAATAGAAAAAGGGCTGCCAGGATTAAGCTTAGCATGATGCTGAACAGATAGAAAAAGCTGTCAGCAGAGATATATTGGATAAACAGGCCGCCGACAAATGGGCCGATCATGCTGCCGAAGCTGAAGAATATCCCGCACATCAGATTGCCTGCCGGCAACAAATCCCGGGGCACTAAGTCCGCCATGTAGCTGATCCCGAGGGAAAAGGTCGAGCCGACAACCATTCCTGCCAGCAGAAAGCATATGAATAAGGCGATAGCCGAGTGCTGATATATGCCGGCTGCCGCAAAAATGAGAGCGCCTGTCGCCATGATATACTTCAGCACAAGCGGACGGCCGAACTTGTCGCTGATCATCCCCAGCGGGAGCTGAAAGATGATGCTGCCGATTGAAAAGGCGGGGAGCAAGATTGAGACTGCATCTATGCCAAATCCATTCCGCGATGCATAAACAGGAAAGTTCCCATTTAAAGAAGCCTCCAGGAAGCCGAATCCGAGCGGAGGGAGCAAAGCCACCCATGAATACTTGAAGACAGATGTAAATCTTGTAAGGGAACCGGATGCACCCGATTCAGTGACTTGCTCGGGATGCGCATTCTTCAGCAGCAATACAGCCAGCCAGGCAAAAATTGTCACACAGGAGGAAATGGCAAAAGGCAAAGCTTCACTGATTTGCACAAGTCGGGCAAGCATAGGTCCGACCGCAAACCCCAGGCTGAAAAACAGACCGTATATGGCAATATTCCTCCCCCGTTTATGCTGCGGAGATAAATCTGTAATCCATGTCTGGGTGGCAAAATGAAGCATATGGTCCCCGATTCCGACGAGCAGGCGAAGCAAAAACCAGAACCAAAAAGATTTCCAGACAGGGAACAGAGCTAATGAGATTGCGACCGTCCCGGCTCCAAACAGAATTAATGGTTTATAACCAAACCTGCGGAGCGGCGCTTCCATAAGTGGGGAAGCGATTAATATGCCGATGTACAGGCCTGTAGCATGTAATCCGTTCAAGGAGGAACTGACCCCGTCCCCTTCAAATATAATAGCGATCAAAGGCATGAGCATCCCTTGAGAGAACCCTGAAATGCTGACGATGCTTACTAAAATCCAAAAACGAACAGTATGATTCATGAGGTTATACCCTTTTCGAAATATTTTTTCTTTTGTAATCGTACGTCAATTGGCAGGCACAAATCAATATATGAATGCTGGAATCCGAAATATGTGCCGCATGGGAATCCCCTAGCTTCCTCATCATACTTCTCCTTGTGCTGGGCATAGTAAGGAAAGTATTTGCGAAGGAGGTGAAGCATGGGGAATAAAATATTCACTGCTATTGTTTTCATAGGGGTTCCTGTTTCTGTCGCAGGAGGCCTGTTTCACTGGCCAGCGATTATGATGTTCGCATTGTATTGTGTAACCATCATCGGGCTTGCCAGTGTTCTCGGGCGAGCGACGGAGAGCTTGGCCGCTGTGATGGGTCCGCGGATCGGAGGATTGTTGAATGCTACTTTCGGCAATATGGTGGAATTGATTATCTCTATTTACTCTTTGAAGGCAGGGATGATCGGTGTCGTGTTGGCTTCGCTGACGGGTTCAGTGATAGGGAATCTTTTGCTGGTTGCCGGTATCTCCTTTTTTATCGGCGGCATTAAGCATAAGAGGCAAACATTTAATGTCTATGATGCGAGACATAATGCCGGCCTTTTGATTTTTGCGGTGATTGTTGCCTTTGTTGTGCCGGAAATCTTTTCTCAGAACATGACGGAGAGGGAAACATTATCTTTGAGTGTCGGCATTTCCATCATCATGATCCTGCTGTATCTTGCCGCCCTTTATTTTAAGCTTGTCACGCATAGAGGGGTCTATCAGCCGGTAGAAGCAGAGGGGGAGAAGGAAGAGCAGGAAACAGGGGAATGGTCAAAGAGGAAAGCATTGATCATTTTGATTTTGGCAACTTTGGCCGTTGCGTACATATCGGAGCATCTTGTCCATACATTTAAAGCGGTTGCCGAATCATTCGGGTGGTCGGAGTTGTTTATCGGTGTAATCATTGTTGCGATTGTCGGGAATGCAGCCGAACATGCTTCCGCGATTCTGTTTGCTTACAAGAACAAAATGGACATCGCGGTTGAAATTGCAATCGGCTCAACCTTGCAGGTAGCGATGTTTGTGGCTCCGATTCTCGTTCTCGTTTCCTTGCTGTTTGAGGTCAGCATGCCGCTTGTGTTCACGTTGCCGGAACTGATTGCCATGGCCACCTCCGTCTTTTTGATGGTCATCATCTCGAACGACGGGGAAACGAACTGGTTTGAAGGGGCAACCTTACTGGCGGCCTATTTCATTATGGGAGTTGGATTCTTTCTCCTGTAAGCACAAAAAAAGACTCTGCTCGGAATTGTGTGGCAGAGTCTTTTTTATGTGATCATTGATTTTTTCATAATTAAAATCCAACAAATCTCATTGTTATCGATCGCTTTGGCTTTTTCCCTCAAAGTAACTCTTAGCTCACTTAACAAGTATTGTAGGAGTTGTCACCGCTTTCTACCTCAGATTTTGAAAAGAAAACACTGTCAGGTCCAATACAATCGATAGACATCCCTCCTCGGGTGTGTTCAATTCGTATGGATGATGTCCCTCCTTTTTTTTAGATTAACGTTATTATAGCTCACGATTTAAATAAAGTAAATATTCAAAATATTACAATTTAGTAACAGGTACGGAATCTTTATCAGCCGGTTGTATATTATCAATCACCCGGACAAATTATAGAGATACAATGCAAATTTTACTTCTTAGAAAAGGAGTCACCGTATGAAAAGAATAGCAGCACTTATTTGTGCCTTATTGATGATTGTGTCAGTACCAGCTTTCCAGGAAGCTTCCGCTAATAAACAAGAAAAACAGAAAGCCGAACAACGGACACCGGTTAAGATCCCTTCGACGGTGCTGCCAATCGCCAAGGAAAATACGTATCCGAACCCGAGCCAGGACCTGCCGTACCTGCAGCCGAGCGAATTGACGAAATCGTTGCTGGAATCATCGGAGGTGACCATTGAAAATCCGGAGCTGATCCGGATTCTGAACGAGACGACCATTGCTAAGGCTCCTTTTGCGCTGGGTTATCGGGCAACCATCTATCTGGGCCACTGGGCGTTGAATTATGAGTCGACGGAAACGTCGCCTAATTGGGAATACCAAAAGGTTAATACCAATTACATGGACAATCGCGGCGGAAATACACCATATCAGATGCGCTATGTCCAAGAAACACAGAAAACGGTCCATGGAGGGCTAACAGCGAAAGTGCCGCAATCCAAGGATGTTCAGAAAATGATGCTGCTGAAGGCGGCGAAGAATACAAATTTGCCATTATCATTCGAGACGGTGATTGGTGCAGGAACGAAAAGCGAACGTATCTATAATGTACCTGCTAGGCGGATGGGATATTTGTATGCATATGCCAGCGCCGTCAACGAGAAGGGCAAAGTAACATATGGTGAAGTGTATCTTGTCCTGAAAGGGAATAGAAAGTCATTGGTTGTAAAAAATGTCACCTCTCAAGGTATTGGTGCCTGGATACCTGTCCAGGATTACATTTCCTTTGGTTATGTTGCTACGGACCGGCCGAGATAAGCATGAAAACGGCGCGCCAAGGTGGGGCGCGCCATTCCGGTTTATCGTGTAAGGCTGCCGTTTGCCTTTTGTGTAAGGAAATCAGTCCGTGGATAATAAGCGTTCTTCACCAATACATTCGGGCCCAGGCATTTTACTTCCGGACAATGGCAGCTCAAGCTTTTGGCAAGCGGAGATTGCTGCCAGTTATCATAGGCCTGCTGAAGGGTATGGGATTGGACATTGCCGAGCGGAGGGGCATCGCCGAAGTCTGTGACAATAATTTCTCCGGAGAAAATATTGACGTTCAATCTGGAACGCCCGTCCGGATCATTGCGGACGGTCACATTCTTGGCGCTATAAAGCTTCCGCAGCAAATCAAGATCTTCCTGCTTATTACTGCAGGCGTAAAAGGGCAATGTGCCGAATAGCATCCAAATATCTTCATTTCGGAATTCCATCAGTCTGATTAATGCTTTGCGAATTTCATCCAAAGAAACAGCTTCCAGGCTTGAAGCAAAGTCGCTTGGATACATAGGGTGGATCTCATGGCGGCTGCAGAGCATCTCATTTACAATTTGCTTATGGATATCTTCCAAATAGGGGAGTGTCCGGTTATTGATCATCGTTTCAGCGGATATGTATAGCCCCTGCTTGGATAATGCTCGGCTGTTGTCGAGCATTTTTTCAAAAAGCTTGGCTCGCTGGGCGCGTGTAGGCTTAGGGTTCATCATAGCAAATCCGTGGTCTATGAACTGGTCAATTGTTCCCCAATTATGGGATATGTGCATGACGTCCAAGTATGGGACAACTTCCTCGTAACGGTGGAGATCAATGGTCAGATTGGAGTTCATCTGAGTGTGGACACCGCGGTCATGGGCATACTTCAGAAGAGGCACAACATATCCGTTTACGCTTTTTTTGGACAGCATCGGCTCTCCGCCTGTGATGCTTAAGGCTGTTAAGTGTTCGACTTCATCAAGCCGCTTCAGCAGCATATCGATCGGCAGGGCCTCTGCATCCTTGTTCGTCAATGTATAACCGACAGCGCAATGCTCGCACCTCATATTGCATAGATTGGTCGTCGTGAACTCTATATTGGTCAGTTTCTGTTTTCCGAAACGTTCGATGTCATTGTAAGCTTCCCATGGGTCATGCGATATGATGATCGGCTTCTGTGTGCTTTTCGTTTTCATGCTTTTAGTCTCCTTAGTGCTTTGTATATCAGTCTATGTTGGAATTGAAAAAACAAGTATTACTGTATCGCCTTTATATTTAAAAAACAAATGATACAAGTTATATTTGATATTTCTATGATTATGTAAGAGAATAGTAATGCCTAAGAAATGCAACGTGCAGCAATGAAAGGAGCAGATTAGATGGGATCACCGATTCACAGCAAAGATGATCAAGTGAACTTTTTGAAACAGAGGTTAACAATGTTCCTAGAAGTACTCGAAAATATTGATCCGGAAGATGCAGATCTTGAAGATGTTGACCGATTGATTGAGATTTTGGATGAACTTGAAGTGAAGGTCGAACAATTCAAGAGCCGCTGACAAAAACGGAAGGTGCCTAGTCCAGGCGCCTTCCGTTTTCATTTATCTCAACTCAAAAGCCTAAGCCGCCGTTTTTCTTTTATATGTAAATCGTTAATAGTATAATGTATGGTGGATGAAAAATTAAAAATATTCTTAAAAGGTTTTGTATGGGGGGATCTGCATGAATACGGAGAAGTTCAGGGAAAGTATGTATCAATTGATTGTGGAGACATCGACCAATCTGCCGAAGGATGTTAGAAGGGCAATCAAGCAGGCGAAGCTCAAAGAAGTGGCAGGAACCCGCTCAGCAATGAGTTTGCAAACGATTTCACAAAATATCCATATGGCCGACGATAACATATCGCCTATTTGTCAGGATACAGGTTTGCCGACGTTCAAAGTCAAAACACCAGTCGGGGTGAATCAAATTGAACTGAAGCAAGCAATTTATGATGCGATGGTGCAAGCAACAAAAGACGGGAAGATGAGACCGAACTCCGTTGATTCATTGACAGGCGAAAACAGCGGGAATAATCTTGGTTTAGGTTTGCCTGTTGTAAAATTTGAACAATGGGAAAAAGAATATATCGATGTACGGCTGATCCTGAAGGGAGGAGGCTGCGAGAACAAAAATATCCAGTATAGCCTCCCATGTGAACTTGAGGGACTTGGAAGAGCCGGACGCGACCTGGACGGAATCCGTAAGTGCATTATGCATTCTGTCTACCAGGCGCAAGGGCAGGGCTGCAGTGCTGGATTTATTGGAGTGGGGATCGGCGGCGACCGTTCTTCAGGCTATGAGCTGGCGAAGGAGCAACTATTCAGGAGTTCGGAAGACATAAATCCGGATGAGGATTTGCGCAAACTGGAAGATTACATAATGGGACATGCAAATGAACTGGGGATTGGAACGATGGGCTTCGGCGGGGAGACTACCTTGCTCGGATGCAAAATTGGGGTTATGCACCGAATACCTGCTAGCTTCTTCGTGTCTGTGGCTTATAACTGCTGGGCATTCCGCCGCCTTGGAGTGACAATTGATGCTAACAGCGGAAGTATTAATGAATGGCTATATCAAGAAGGGGAAAAAGTGAATCTTTTGGAGGATGCGGAAGCGCAGACAGCAGCAACTGTTGACATCGAAAGCCAACCGAATGAAGTTGTGCTTGAGGCACCAATTACAGAAGAAGACATCCGCCGCCTGAAAGTTGGAGACGTAGTGAAAATCAACGGCATGATCTATACAGGCCGCGATGCAATTCACAAGTATCTGACGGATCATGCCGCGCCGGTTGACCTCAATGGACAGGTCATTTACCACTGCGGCCCAGTGATGATGAAGGATGAGGAAGGGCACTGGCATGTGAAGGCAGCGGGACCGACTACGAGCATCCGTGAGGAGCCATACCAGGGCGATATCATGAAGAAATTCGGAATCCGTGCCGTCATCGGCAAGGGAGGCATGGGGGCTAAAACTCTAGAGGCCCTCGGTGAGCATGGAGGTGTCTACCTGAACGCTATCGGCGGTGCAGCACAATATTATGCCGATTGCATTAAATCAGTCGAAGGCGTCGATCTGATGGAATTCGGCATTCCAGAAGCGATGTGGCATCTGAAAGTGGAAGGCTTTAAAGCAGTTGTCACGATGGATTCACACGGGAATAGCCTGCACAAGGATGTCGATAATACGTCCCTTGAGCGTTTGAGCCGTTTTGCCGATCGAGTTTTTTAAATATTTAAACGGACAGCATCTTGCTGTCCGTTTTTTGATTTTTTATAATAACGAAAACCCTAGGCTAGGCCTAGGGTTCCAAAAAGCTTATAGC
>JBJFHG010000013.1:0-15147 GCA_051893455.1 Bacillus sp. (in: firmicutes) | reverse complement strand
ATGGTGTACAATGCATATTAGTATTGCAATATAAAAGACAGTCTGATAGAATGATTTTTGTTGCTTAACAATGCAATTCTTAAAAGTCGAGTATCTTACTCGATTCCTACTGTAGGAGGTGACACCGGAATGCCTAACATTAAATCTGCGATTAAACGTGTAAAAACTGCAGACCAAAGAAGAGCTAACAACATCGCTGCAAAATCTGCAATGCGTACAGCTGTTAAAAACGCTGAAGTTGCTATTGCAAACAACGACGAAAACGTTAAAGAAGCTCTTATTGCTGCAACTAAAAAGTTGGACAAAGCTGCTTCTAAAGGTCTTATCCATAAAAACGCGGCTGCCCGCAAAAAATCTCGCTTAGCTAAAAGACTTAACAGTCTTAACGCATAATTAAACGATCCTTTTGGGTCGTTTTTTTATTTGGCTCTTTTCGTAAACATTGTTGCTAATAGCTAAAATAGAGAGCCAGTTTTCGCTGTCTCCTCGTTCCACTAAAGTCTCCGATCGTTTAAGTGCATATTTTCACAATTTTATACATATAAAACAAAGGTTGCTTCAGACAGCAACCTTCGCTTGCAATTTAGTAATTACCTTCGTAGTAACGAACTGTTCGAATACGGGCTTCCATTTCCATACCCAGTTTTTCTCCTACACGAATCATCCGTTCATTTCCAGACCAAGTTGTTAATCCTACCCTAAAAAGTGGCAATGACTTAAAAATATGAGTAATCCAAAGTGCTAAGGCTCGTGTACCTGTACCTATTCCCCTGCTCCAATTATGAGTTTCTTGTAAAACAATCCCTACCTCTAACCACTTCTTCATTTATTCAGGATCAACAATCTTTACGAAAACAGCTTTTTATTTTCACCCTCTAATACAAAAAAGCCCCTATTATAGGGACTTTTTATTCACCTGTGCTTCTTGGCGGTTACCGATTTGGAGAATAATCATTTCCAAGAGGAGCACTTTATCCATTTGACCCGTCTTCATCCGATAGTCGGCCTCCGCAATTGCATCCAGCACATTCAACAGTTCCCCCAAACGGAAGGATGATGCTTTCTGAAGGGCCAGCTTGACGCGAAACGGATGGACCTTCAATGTTCCGGCAATTTTCTGCTGTCCGTATCCTTGCCTTGAAAGCTCCTTCGATACATAAATCAATCGAATCTGCGAAGCCATCAAAGCCAAAATTTTAATTGGTTCCTCTTTTTGCCTGATTAGACTCCTCAGCAACTCTATCGCCTGTACAGTCTTTCGATTCATAATGTAGTCGACTAGATTCAGGATATTCTGTTCCAGCGATTTAGATGCCAGTTCTTCCACTGTCCTGCTTGTGATGACCTTTTCATCATGCACATATAGAGCCAGCTTTTGAACCTCATTGGCCAGCAACATAAGGTTCTCACCCGCAGTGGCAATGAATTGGGGAAGTGCATCCTGATCGAACTCGACTCCGTACAACGCCGCCTGGTCCGCCACCCAACTCATTAGCTCTTGATCTTTCAGCTTTTTCGCCTCCAGCAAGGTCGCTGTTCTCTTCAATTGCTTAGTCACTTTCTTCCGTTCATCCAACTTCTCGTACGGAGCATCAAAAATGACGATGGAAAAAGGAGAAGGATTCTCCAGGTAATCCAACAACGCCTGTACATTATGGTCCACTTTTTCCTTAGGCTTTTCAGCAGTCAGAAATATCGGATTATGGATGATAATCAGCTTTCTCTCACCCATGAAAGGAAAGGTCTCCGCTTCTTCCAAGGCAAACTGAAGGGGGGTCTCCTCCATATCGAAATGAGAAATATTGAACTCTGTTTCTTCCTCTGATAAGCCGTTCTCAACCAACTTCTGTATCGTTTCTTTTATCAGGTAAGTTTCAGTCCCCAAAAGCAAATAAACAGGAGAAAACTGCTTCTTCTCCAACTGTTTCCATAATTGCAACGTCATGTAATCGCCTCATCTTGTCTTTCTTACCCTTATCGTAGCGATGATTCGGGCAATTATCAAGCAAAATCGGGACGATGAGGAAGAAGGGACCTCCTGATGACAAAACCGAAAGGTCCCTCATCTATATGAACGCAGTGTGCGTAAGCCCCGGGAACTTGAGCACACAACGGAAACCAAACACTCAGCAGCCGGCGTGCCGTGTACTTATATTTTGGCCCCGGCTTTGTAGAATATATGTGACAAGTCTTGCTACTAAAGGGAAATGCATTTGGTAAATTGTAGATTTTTTTCCTTTTATGTTCTATACTGATTTAAGAAGCGAAAGGGAGGGGTAGAAATGAATACTTTTGAAAAAGAAGTGCAGACGAAACGCAACGATGTCTCCGATTCGGCCGTTGGCTTTATTGTTTCGTTTGGATTTTTCTCAACCATGTTCATTATCGGAACGGTCATTCATTTCATCGGATCATAACTGTTACATAGGCTCCCATCAATCGGGGGTCTTTTTTTTGATCTTCGCTACATACTATGGGATGGTCGCATTGAATGTGCCTTGTCCGAACAAATATGTATAGGAGATGGCTCCCATCTCATCTGTCCTGTACACTTTCACTTTGTGTGTCTCCAGGCTATCCAATACCTCCTCGTGCGGGTGACCGTACCGATTTTCCCTTCCGGCTGAAATGACGGCAACATTGGCATCCAGCTGTTCCAAGAATTCATCTGAAGAGGAATGACGGCTTCCATGATGACCGACTTTTATGACATCTGCCTGAAGCCCAGGATAAGCTGCCAGCAGTTCTTTTTCCGCCTCTATCCCGATATCACCTGTGAATAACCATCTTAGCCCATTGATTTCCGCCAGCAACACAAGGGAGCTTTCATTGGAGTCTCCTTGGTGAACACCCGGATGAATGACCCGATAGACTGATTTCCCCGCCATCCAGCCGTCCCCCTGTCCCAATAGCCTAATTGGAATATCGTGCCCGCGCGCATACCGAATGGCTTCACTTTTTAAAAATTCACTCCCCAGTACTTTCGGGATAATAACTTCCTTCACATCCAAACCCTCCATAATGGCCACTGACCCGCCAATATGGTCCTGATCATCATGGGTAAGGATAAGCTTGTCAATATGCCTAATCCCTTTGCTTTGCAAAAAAGGGACAACAATATCCCTCCCCGGCTCAAAATCGCTGCTCCTTTCCTGCCATTTTTCCTTATCGAAAGAGAGGACACCTCCTGTATCGATCAAATAAACATCCCCGCCGAACGGATGTCTGATGAGGACACAGTCCCCCTGGCCAACGTCTATGAAAGTAACTTCACCAGCAGGATTGAATAATTGATGGAAATACAACAAAGCAAACAAAAGGAATGCTAAACCGGCATATCCCCATATTTTTGCTTTGTTCCCTAATTCCCACCAATAAAATAACGCTAGCAAAGAAAAAATCAGGATCAAGAGAAATGAAAGAGGAGGCTTTGCAAAGGAGAGCGAGACAACCGGCAAGCTGGCTGCCCACTCAGCTAAACTGCCGCTCCACAAAAAAAGTTTCTCCAAAAACCAAATCGGGACTTCTCTGAATGGGGCATTAACAGCAACCAATCCGTAGCAAAGAATGGAGAGCGGGAGAAGGATTATTGTAAACAAGGGGACGTATAGCATGTTCCAGACAAACCCCCATGATGAAACTTGCTGGAAATGATAGATCAAAATCGGTACAGATGCGATCTGGCATATGGACGATATCACGAAAGAATTTCGGAATCTCGTTCCAGCGCCAGCGGCGTTGCTTACAATTTTCTTGCTCATCAGCAGCGAGAACGTAATGGCAAAAGATAATTGAAAACCGACATGCATAAGGTAATGAGGCTCGAAGAATAATAATGTGAGGAAAATCAGACTAAGAGCCTGAACCGGGGAGATACGCCTTTTGAATAAGGACAGACAGGTAACAACCATGACCATGAGGCAGGCTCGGACAACCGACGGTGAACCGCCGGCCAGGATTGCATAGACGGGCAACAGGATCAAGAGCAGTCCTTTCGACCATTCACGCGGTATTCCAGTACGGATTAACAAATAGTAGAAGCTACCACTCAAAAAGGCAACATGCAGTCCGCTGATTGCCAAAATATGTACCAAAGAAAGCAATGTATACGCTTCATACACATCTTCATCGATCATTTCCCGATCCCCATAAATCAAAGCTGCGACAAACCCCCTTGATTCCCGCGGAAAACTAGAAGCAATTTTCTGAATGCCTTCATACCTGAACATTTTTAGGCGATCGATTAATTTCGGCTCCTTTTTTAAGCATGTTTGCAAAGGATTATGGCTGCCTGAGAGAATCCAATGTATATGATTGCTCTTAAGGTAATTCGAATAATCGAAAGCACCCGGATTTCGCGCGGACTGAGGATGCTTGAGCTCTCCTTTCATTCGGCATATCCAACCGGACTTAAAATCGTTCTGAAACTGCATTTTTTCCTGTTCTGTGCGGAAAATGTACTGTAATAGTAATTTTTCGCCGTCCATCGTGCGGACGATCATATTGGCGCGGGCTCCATCTACAGAGGGAGCATCCGTCATAGAAACAGTAAAGCTTGACTCGCTTCCATCAAAGCCGGACTTTTGCCCCGCTTCATGGATCGATGCGCTTCCATAAAAAAAGGCTGAAATGCATATACATTGGAGACAGGCCCGCCAAGAGAAACGGAAACAGGCCAGTAGGGCAATTATAGGAGGGAATAAAAGAAATTCAGGAGAAAAAAAGGCCGCAACTCCAGAAATAGAGGCTGCAGCCGTCAGCAAAGTCAAAATAAGTACACCTCTTTCGTTCACATGTCATTTTCCGAATAGGTCACTAATTTTTTCTTGATATTCTGTCACTTTCTTTTCATCTGCTTGGCATGACTTCAACTCGTTCAACAATTGCTCTGCCAGTTCTTTTTTTTGCTGGTGGTCGGTATACCCGTATTTATCTTCATAAGGCACTTTTTCGACTTTAACACCTGATTGCTTAAACAGCATTTCACCATACTCGTTGTTTCTGTAATCGTTGGCATAATAGACAGCTTTAATGCCTGACTGTATGATTGCCTTGCAGCATTGGAGACACGGGAAGTGGGTGACGTAAATCTCCGCACCTGCAGTCGGTACACCGAACTTAGCGCATTGCAAAATCGCGTTCATTTCTGCATGTATAGTTCGTATGCAATGGTTGTCCACGACATAGCACCCTTCATCAATGCAATGTTCCCCTCCTGCCACGGATCCATTATATCCGCCGGCAATAATGCGTTTATCACGGACGATTGTCGCACCGACCGTCAAACGTGTGCATGTACTGCGCAACGCCAACAAATGGCTCTGCGCCATAAAATACTGATTCCAACTTATGCGACTCATAATGATCTCCTTTGCACAGAATTCTTTAGGAAGGAAAAATAGGCTGAATCCATTTATATTCTACACTGACACAGACTTGTTTGACAGCCTTAGGCTATAAGCTAATTTCTTCCTTTATTTTCTCAAACGTCTTCTCGCCTATCCCGCTGACTTTCATGATATCTTCAATCGACTTAAAACCGCCCTCCTCTTCCCTGAATTGAATGATGGCTTTCGCTTTTGCCGGTCCGATACCGCTGATTGTCTGCAGTTCGCTTTCTGAAGCGGTGTTGATATTGGTTTTCCCTTCCTCCTGGGGACCCGCTGTCGTTGCTTCTAGTCCGGTGCTATCGGAGGCTTCGGATTCGCCAATCTTGGGAATATAGATAACCATTTGATCCTGGACTCTTTGCGCGAGATTCACGCTGTTCATATCCGCCTCCTCTGTAATGTCCCCCGCTTTTTCTATTACGTCCTCCACCCTGTCCTCCTCTGTTGCGGCATACACGCCTGGACGTTTCACTTCCCCTTTCACATCAACCTTGACGACGGCGGCGGCTGTTTCCCCGGCCGGCTTTAGCGCATCTTCTGCTTCCATTGTTTCAAGCTCCTGCAGATAAGAATTCTCTGTTTCATCCCCCTTTGACCAAAATACCCCTACCAGAATTGCCGAAATAATAACCAGTCCGACAGCCGCAGCGATCATCTTCTTATCTTTTAACATATCGGCATAGACACGTCCTTTCAATAATTTTCATATTTACCGAAACAGCCTCATAAATATCTTCTAGATGCCCAGTGAAAAAGGAGTGATGATCCATTGAAGATGGGAATAATAGGGACCGGCAACATGGGATCCATTCTGCTGGAAGCGTTTGTGGACGCCCAAGCCATCAGCGATGGGGACATAACGGTCTATAACCGGACCCCCCACAAAGCCAAAAACTTACAAAAACAGTTTTCCGGTATTACAATTGCCCCAGACCTCGAATATATAGTTTCCAATAACAATCTGCTATTTGTCTGTGTAAAACCAGGTGAAATGCCTCCCCTTTTCCGGAAAATGGCCGGTCTGGTCAACTCGGATCAATGTATCGTTTCGATTACCAGCCCTGTATCGGTCTCGCAGATAGAATCTGTGGTTTCATGCAATGTCGCCCGGTTCATACCAAGCATTACGAACAAAGTTCTTGAAGGTGTTTCGTTATTGACTTTCGGGGATCGATGCGATGGTATTTGGAGAAATAAAATTAAGGAGTTGGCAGAGGCAATATCTGAAGGGATCGAGATAGACAACCAAGTCACAAGGGTATCCTCTGATATCGTAAGCTGCGGACCCGCTTTCTTTAGCTTTCTTGCCCAAGAATTTATAGATGCGGCTGTCCAAGTAAGCGGAGTCGACAAGGCGACCGCAACTGTGTTAACGGAAAAAATGATTATCGGATTCGGTGAATTATTACGGAATGGGGGTTACTCATTAGAAACGCTTCAACAGAAAGTATGCGTCAAAGGGGGCATAACAGGGGAAGGCATCGCGGCAATGGGCGAGGATGCGGAAATCATGTTCAAACGGTTGTTCGAGGCTACACATGCAAAGTTCGATACCGAGGTAGACAAGATACAAGAGCAATTTAGGCATGATTACTAAGTTCGCCCCTACAACTGTCTTTTCCTCTAAATATTCGCTCCAATAGTGACATTTTGATGACAAAGAAAAAGCCCGGGATATTTTCCTCTGGGCTTTTTGGCCTTAATTTGGTTTTGTCGCTACAAAGAAAATCCGCTCGGACTCCCCATTGGGTGGGTGCTCCTCCAGGTCCGCCAATACTTCCTCCGCAACAAAGCCGGCCTCCTTCAGCCAGGCTTGATACGTTTCGATCGGGAAGGTCCGCTGATAGTGGTCTTCTTCAAATCTCTCATACAGTCCGGTACCCTCATCCTTAACAAAGAAGGACAGCTCATGCTCAGCACTGTATGGTTCCTCCCCTGCATAAGAATTCCATATATAGGAGACTTCCTCGTATGGATCCGCAAATGTATTGTTCTGAAAAATCTGTTCCATTTTGTAGATGGAATGAACGTCGAACAGGAATAACCCCCCTGGTTTCAGATGCTCATATACACCCCTGAATGTACGTTTCACGTCTTCTTCATTTTCCAGATAATTCAAAGAGTCGCAGAATATCACAACCGCATCGAAGGTTTTCTCCAGTTCCAGCTCAGCCATATTCTGGTGGAAAAACGGAATATTCAGAGCTGCTTCAGTAGCCTTTTCATTTGCAATAAACAGCATATCGTCAGACATATCGATACCGGAAACATCATATCCGTGTTCCGCTAGGCGAACAGTGAATTCCCCGGTCCCGCAAGCAATATCGAGAACCTCCCGACCTTGAATCTGATACTGATTCATTTTTTTCAGGAATAGCGATATCCATTGATCATATGGGACATTTTCCATCAAAATATCATATACGTGCGCAAATTTACCGTAGCTCATTGTTCCAGCACTTGTTCAACCGGGAACAGCGGCGCGTCTCCCCATAGGCGCTCCAAGTTATAATAGCTTCTCTCATCACGGTGGAACACATGAGCAACAACATCCCCAAGATCGATAAGAATCCATTTAGCGTCGTCGAAGCCTTCAAGATGCTTCACTTGGTAGCCTTTTTCTTCGGCTTTCTCTCTCATCTCCTTGGCAATCGCCTGTACTTGCTTGTCCGAGTTTCCATGACAGATGACGAAGTAATCCGTGATCAAGGAAATACCCTTCATATCAAGAACCATAATGTCTTCTGCTTTTTTATCATCGGCTGCCTTTGCCACTGTCATCAACAATTCTTTTTCCTTATTCAATCTTATTCCTCCATTTTGTTCAGCTATCCATCCGTTCCGGTTCATTCACCTTTATCAACAATTCATTATAAGCGTAGAATGTATCGGGATAGATACTTGCCTGTTTTGAGGCCAAAAATATGATGGTATTCTTCAAAGCCATTAATACGGCCTTATCCAAATTGATCTCAGCCCAACGGCGGACCTCATCCAACCCTGAAAAGTCTCGGCCCGGTTCAATGTAATCTGCAAGGAAAATGATCTTTTCCAGCAGTGACATCCCAGCACGCCCTGTCGTATGGTACCGGATGGCCGACAATACTTCCTCATCCGTTATGCCGTACTCTTTTTTTGCCAGCACCGAGCCGGCCGGACCATGCCATAGTTCAGAATGGAACGCAAGCAGGTCACTAGGAAGTCCTTCTTCTTCAATGACTTGTTTCATTTCCGGTAATGGCCGATACTTGCAATAATCATGGAATATGGCCGCCAAAGCTGCCTTTTCCGAATCAGCACCGAAACGCTCAGCAAGGACAACTGCTGTATCCATCACGCCTACCGTATGGATGAAGCGTTTCTCCGGCAAGTGCTGTTTGGCAATTTCCAATGCCTGTTCACGATTCATATAGAGAATGCTCCTTTATATATTTCTCTACTTCAGAAACAACTAAATAGGTGATTGATTCTTGTTTCCTCACCTTTTCCCTGATGACTGATGAAGAAAGGTATACTTGCGGGACATCTACTATCATTACAGGATACTCGGTTTCCGTGTTGTATCCTGGCCTTTGGACACCGACGAACTGCACTATTTCCGCCAACTCATCAACCCTGTGCCACTTCGGCAGATATTCAATCATATCCGCACCAATGATGAAGTAGAATTCACTCTCCGGCTCCCTCTCATTCAATCGTTTCATAGTATCATACGTATAGGATGTCCCCTCATGCCCCATTTCAGCGAGCTCAATCCCGAATCCATCATGATGACTGACAGTCTGCCTGACCATCTCGACCCTTTGTTCATTCGTTACACGATCAGTCTTCTTCTTATGGGGAGGTTGGTTATTCGGCATGAAACGCACCTCGTCCAAACCTAAGGCATCCTTGACACCGCTGGCTATAATGGCATGCCCGATATGGGGAGGATCAAATGTCCCTCCCAGTATTCCAACCTTTCTCATTTGGATGATGGCAATTCCAATTGCTTATTTTCCCGGGATTCCTTATATAGTACGACTGTCAGCCCGATCAACTGCACAAGTTCGGCCCCTGCCCCCTGTGCCAACTCTTCAGCCACAACATGCTTATCGACATCGCAGTTCTGCAGAATGCTGACTTTTATCAACTCCCTCGCTTCTAGCGCCTCATCGATCTGACGGATCATATTTTCATTTACTCCGCCTTTCCCGACTTGAAAAATCGGCGTTAAGTGGTGAGCCTTCGAACGTAAAAATCTTTTTTGTTTACCTGTTAACATATTATGTTAGCCTCCTAATTTCCTTAAAACGATGCTTTCCATCCGATTTATATCAGGATGGATGCCTGTCCAAATACGTAAAGCCAAGGCTCCTTGGTGCACGAACATCGGCAGGCCGTTTTGGACAAGCGCCCCTTTTGTTTTCGCTTCAGCAAGAAAAACAGTTTCGAGGGGATTATACACGATATCACTTACCAATGTGCCTGATTGCAACCTGTCCAAAGACAGCGGCATTTGGTTTTCTTTCGGTTTCATACCGATTGAAGTCGTATTGATGATCAGACTATATGCAGATAGTCCATGTTCTGCCTCGGCCAATCCGATGGCGCGGACAGGGTACCCCGATGGCGCGGATGATGCCAGTGATTCCGCCCGGCCGACGGTTCTGTTCGCCACATCAATAGAGGCAGCCCCTTCCCTGATCAATGTATGGAAGATTGCCTTAGCCGCCCCGCCGGCACCTACAACGCAAACGTTATGGGATGAGAGTGGCTGGACAAGTAACGGCTTAAGTCCCGAAATATAGCCTAAACCATCTGTATTGTAACCCGTATAGCCGCCGTCTTCCCATTTCACTGTATTCACCGCGCCGATTGCTGCTGCTAGCGAATCAAGTCTATCCAAATACGGCATAATGGCCGTCTTATGCGGAACTGTCACATTAAACCCATGAACACCCAATGACTTCAAACCTTTGACAGCGGCCTCCAAATCGGCAGGCGCTACCCGGAAGGCATGATAGTGGGCATCCAATTGCAGTCGACAGAAGGCATCATTATGCATATCGGGAGACATAGACTGAGCAATCGGATCACCTATGACCCCATATAGCTTTTTCAATATCCCCACCCACTTTATTAGATTAAAGATTTACGAATCATAACGGATACACCTTTAGGGACATGGGCTACGATTTTAGCACCAGGTTCTGCGATGGTGATCCACCCCAGGCCGGAAAAAACGATATCCATCTTCGGTTCTTTAATGGAAAACTCATGCGCCACCAATTGAGCAGCTTCCCCGTCGGCTGTCTCAATCCATGGAAGGAGCAATTCGCCGGCATGGTCTTTATAAATCTGATCAGCTTTCTCCAATTTGGTTCTGTGAATATTCAACTCGTTGGATAGATAACACGTGAAAGATCTTCTTCCCCCTGAAACGTAATCAAAGCGGGCCAGTCCCCCCAGGAACAAGGTCTGTTGTTCATTAAGCTGATAGACTTTCGGCTTGATCTCTTTTTTCGGGGTGATATATTTTAAGTCTTTCCGATTGACAAAATGGGCCATCTGATGATGATTGATAATACCTGGCGTGTCCATCAATGCATGTCCATCATCAAGAGGAATCTCGATGATATCCAATGTCGTCCCAGGGAAATGAGAAGTTGTGATAATGTTCCCTTCCCCGCCCACATACTTGATGATGCGGTTTATGAATGTGGATTTTCCGACGTTTGTGCAGCCGACCACGTACACATCCTTGCCTTTTCTGTACTGTTCAATAGCATTGATGGCTTCTTCTATCCGGAACCCTTTCTGAGAGCTTACCAGCAATACATCGACCGGTTTAAGCCCCAGTTCTTTTGCGCTGCTCTTCATCCAGTTAATTAGCTTATTCGGCTTAACCGATTTCGGAAGCAAATCCGCTTTATTTCCTATCAAAAGTACAGGATTATTCCCGACAAAGCGGTGTAAACCTGGAAGCCAACTACCATTAAAGTCAAAAATATCGACAATCTTGACGATTAAGGCATCATTTCGTCCGATCTCGTGGAGAATTTTCAAAAAATCATCATCTGTCAACGAAATATCCTGGACTTCATTATAATTCTTCAAGCGGAAACACCTTTGGCAGATGACTTGCTCTTTCTCAAGCGCGGACTTAGGCGCATACCCCATCTCTTCCGGATTTTCCGTCTGTATCTCAATCCCGCATCCTATGCAGGACATCTTTTCTAAATTTGTCACTATTCTTGTTCCTCCCAATGAAGCATTCCCCGTTTTCTCATGAACGCAAGAATCCTTCTCTCAATTGTGCGATTGATTCTGGTGAAGAATCCATCCGATTGTGCTACCGGGACTACCATGATGGTATGGAAGCCGTTGCGGTTCCCTCCCAGTACATCCGTCAACAGCTGGTCTCCAATGACCACAACCTCATCACGGCTTAGCCCCATTTCCTTGACTGCACGCTTGAAAGCTCTGCCCATCGGCTTCCTTGCTGCATAGATATGGGGAATATGCAACGGATCGGAGAAAGATCCGACCCTTTCTTTATTATTATTGGATACGATCGTGACTAAAATGCCATGTGATTTCATTTCTTCGAACCACTCGATCAGTTTCGGTGTGGCTGCAGGGCGGTCCCATTCAACCAATGTATTGTCCAAATCAGTAATAATCCCTTTAATCCCCTTTTCTTTCAGCTTTGAAGGGGTAATTTCAAAAATACTTTTTGCATGCTCGCTGGGTATAAAAAGCTTTAGCATTATTCCACCTCATCAATCCTATTAAATAACCGTCTTCCATCATACCTAATTTTAGAGGATCTTTCAAAATAACTCACATATTTATACAAAAGAATAAGAAAGTCAGAAAACTTTTCGACAAAATAAACAGTCTTTCTTTCTGTGGATAACTTTATGCACATTATCCACATACTTGTATAGTCTTTTTCCTGCCTTTATAAACAACTTAACAACAGTTTATCCACGGTGATTGTGGATAACAGAACGATTGTTCTCCATGTTTATTTTTGCTAAAGTTAGGTTATTAAATACCATAACTTCTCATTATATGAATAAGCATCCATTAGTATGCCTAATAGAGTTTCAATGGAGGTGAATAATATGAACAGATTATCGGATGACCTTTTGATTGAATCCTATCATAAAGCCAAACAGCTAAATTTAAGCAAAGATTTTATTCACCTGATCGAAAGCGAACTTCACAGACGTTCTTTAACAAGTGTAGTGAAGACGCCCCATTATCCTGGATAACCTTTTTTAGCTCTCATAGATTCGCCTGTTATGCGCTTATGCAAACAGGCATTTATTTTTTTACGAGCCTGCCGAGGACTTCACCATACCTCACCTCTGTCGGTGCCTTCAATGCCTTATTCAGCTCGAAGGTCCCCTTCTCGAACAGCAGGACGATTGTGGAACCGAAACTGAAATAGGCAAATTCTTCCCCTTTCTCAAGCTGGTCTCCGTCATTTGTAAGTTCAATGCTATTCACAAACATGGCCCCTACTTTCACAATTGCCACGTGGCCAGATTCATGACTTAACTCCGTGATCTGACGATAGTTTTTGGATAAGGGCTCCTTCCCGTATTTCATCCCCAGTTTGTTCACCGGGTATGATCGGCTGCCAAGCGTCCACCTTGAAGAAACGGTTCCGGTCAATGGCGCATGAATGCGATGATAATGACTCGGGCTTAAATAGAGCACCATATATGCGCCACCTATATATTTCCTTAGTGCCGTGCCGTTACCCAACATCTCTTCAATGGAGTAAACCTTCCCCTTTACTGTAATGGACCGATCCTCCTTGATTTCCCCGAAGTCCTCAAAGACAGCGTCCACCGGGCTCACGATGGAATCTTTGCTGGGATCAACTATTCTGGCTCCCTTCTTCAATTTTCTCGTAAACAATTCATGCAACGATTCAAACTCATTTATTCCCTTCTCCACTTCCCCCATATTCAATTTATAAACCCTTGAATAAGAAGGGATCAATCGCTTGCTCAATCCAGAACGGCTAAATTTCATAAGGGCATGGGAAACAAATTTGTTGTTTGTTAACTCAATGAATAACCTATATAATGATTGCAAAGAGAGTCCTCCAACTGTAAAATAATACTTTAACATCTTGCATATAGTGCAAGTTTTAAAATATTATTATACAATAAGCATAGTTGTATGTCTCTTGCTATCCGATCGAAAAGGAGTGAGAATTATGTTCTTATCGGATGTTTTGGATCAAACCATTAAAAAAATCAAATCGAATACAGCCAATTTAATGACATTGACCAATCTTTCATTGGGCGGCTTTGCCGTCTTGGCTGGATTGAACGGAAATCTGGACGCCAGTATGCTGCTCATTTTTGTCGCAGCGCTTGCCGATCGTTTTGACGGAATGATCGCAAGGAAGTTCAATAGTGAATCTGAACTCGGAAAACAGCTTGACTCCATGAGCGATATTATTTCATTCGGGGTTGCCCCGGCTTTACTTATATATCAGTCTGTATTATTAGACTTCGGTGCTCCCGGTATGTTTTTCACTGTGTTATACATGGGATGCGGAGCATTCCGGTTAGCTAAGTTCAACATTACCGAAAGCAAAGGGTATTTCACCGGATTGCCGATTACAGCTGCCGGATGTTTGGTTACACTTAGTTATGTGGCAATAGATGCATTCTCCCCAATCGTATATCCTTTCCTTATCACATTATTAGCACTGGCCATGGTAAGCCCTTTTAAACTTAAAAAAATATAACCTGTATGAACTAAAAAAGATCATCGCTTCTCGATGATCTTTTTTAGTTTACTTTACAGTCCCCCTGATTTCTATTCAGCAATGGAATTTTTTCTGCTGGTACAGACACGAACAACCCGGTTATTTCATAAACATGAAACATAGGCGGATATCACGGAGCAGAAAGCGGAGGTGGTACAGCAATGTCCGGATTACTGACAGCTCTTGGATACGTGTTCAAAGAAGTTGTATTCCTTGTCTCTTATGTCAAAAATAATGCCTTCCCGCAACCGTTGTCGGCGCAGGATGAAAAAAAATACTTACAATTAATGGGTCAGGGAGACCCAGAAGCCAGAAATCTGCTGATTGAACATAACTTGCGTCTCGTTGCCCACATCGTCAAGAAGTTCGAAAACACCGGAGAAGATAATGAGGACTTGATCTCCATAGGCACAATCGGATTAATAAAGGCAATTGAAAGCTACTCGGAAGGAAAAGGAACCAAATTGGCCACATATGCGGCAAGATGCATTGAAAATGAGATTCTCATGCATTTGCGGGCAACAAAAAAGACAAAGAAGGATGTTTCGCTCCATGACCCGATCGGCCAGGATAAGGAAGGGAACGAGATATCTCTAATTGATGTCCTGAAATCCGAATCAGAAGACGTCATTAATACGATTCAACTAAATATGGAAATTGAAAAGGTAAAGAAATACATCGATGTCCTTGATGAAAGAGAAAAAGAGGTGATTGTAAGCCGCTTTGGACTTGGTCTGCAAAAAGAGAAGACGCAACGGGAAATTGCCAAAGAACTGGGGATCTCAAGAAGTTATGTATCAAGGATCGAAAAACGCGCCTTGATGAAAATGTTTCATGAATTCTACAGGGCTGAAAAAGAACGGCGCAGATAAAATGACAAACGAGAAGAAAATCCCTGCTCAGCAAAGTCCTGTGCAGGGAGAGGATGTAAAAAGTTTTGTGTAATTGGTCATACTTACCAATAAGGAGATGATC
>JBJFHG010000012.1:0-58519 GCA_051893455.1 Bacillus sp. (in: firmicutes) | reverse complement strand
TTTCTTGACCAGACTATAAAAAGGTTGATATAATGCGGTTCAAGGAGGCGAACAAACGTGTGGGAAGATGTGTATGAAGGTTTCAGCGAATTAACTAAATCGGAGCAAATGGCGTTGTTTAACGCAATGAAACAGGACTTGTTTCCAGACGAACCAGATAAAATCAACAAACTACTCAAAATCATTCGTGAAGCCCGATTTGCTTCTGGTTTGGGTTGTGTTCATTGCGGAAGCACATCGGTTAAAAGGAATGGTAAATATCGTTCAAGACAACGCTATCTGTGTAATGATTGTGGGAAATCTTTCAATGATATGACTAGTACACCATTTTCAGGTTCCCGTTATCCTGAAAAGTGGGTAAAATACATTGAATTGATGATAGAAGGCTATACCCTACCTAAAATCGCTGAACGCTTGAACATTCATATTTCTACCGCATTTTATTGGAGACATAAAATCTTGAACGCATTGGGAAGTCTTGGTTTCAGTCAATTGCAGGGTATTGTGGAAAGTGACGAAACTTTTTTTCGTGAGTCTATGAAAGGTAAAGAAGTCACTCACAGGAAAGCCAAGAAACGTGGAGAAAAAGACAAAAAAAGAGGGATTTCCAACCTTAAAATTGCTGTTGTGGTTGCACAAGACCGTAACGGCAGTGTGATTGCTCGTAAAGCAGGAACTGGTCGTGTAAAAGCTGAAGAAATCGATAATGTGATAGGGGCATATATTCACCCCTCAGCTTTGTTATGCACAGATACAGCAACGAATTATAAAAAGTTTGCCAAGATAAAGGGAGTACAACACGAAACAGTCAACGAGCGTCAAAAACAACGTGTAAAGAAAGGAATCTACCACATTCAGCACGTCAATAACTTTCATAATCGCTTAAAAAAATGGATGGAACGTTTTCAAGGGGTAGCAACAAAATATTTGGACAATTATCTTTACTGGTTCCGTTGGCTTGAACTTGGCAAAAACTTGGCATTTGAAAAACGAGTGGAGCAAATGCTTATTTCGGCGTGTCAAAGGTCTAATGATATTACTGTAAATGATTTTAGGAGGATTGCGTGAGGTATTAAAAAAGGACAGCTATCGCTATCCTTAAAACATCGGTCTAAAAACGAAATCGCCAATAATTAGCAATAATCAGCATTATTACGACATATATACCGATAATGTATTTATATATTTGTAGGAAACCCTCACCAAAAATCAAAACTATCAAAGGCAATACGAGGACTAGAATTCCTAAAATTATCGCAGTCAATCCTGTTCTTTTAGCATATTTATTTTTATCACCGTAAAATGTACTATCGCTAAAACCGATGATTAAAGATAACATCTTTTTTACTCCGATTAGATAACCCAAATAAATGATAAAAATTCCTGCCACTATTGTAGCTATCGTGCTAAAAGTACCCAAAAAACCACCTCCGTTATAATAAGTAATACGATTTTAACAGTAATAAGTTTCAATTTTCCACTTTTACATTATAATACCATTTCCCTTTAGTATAAAAGCAACAAAGTCAGCCTTTAGAAAACAGCCTATTTCAAAGAGAGCCCGTTACGCTTCACCTGCTACTTATCTTTTGTCAAAAAGTAAGAGCTGCTTCCCATCAGGAACCCTCCGAAGATACCGATTGCCGTACCGATTATTATCCAATGAGTCGCTAGATAAATACCCGCCATAAACAATAGTAATCCAACAATAGATAACACATACCCCTTTTTCATCTCGCTCCTCCCAACGATTCTCCTCCCCCCTGAGGCGCTATTGCTTTTCCCGAATGTCTTTTAGAAGTTCTATGACCGTTTCATTTTGTTTCTCAATAGACTTCAGGCTTCTTTCAATCATGCTGGTCGAAATGACTAACACGACTAAAATAGCTATCCCGACAAAGAACAAACCAGACACCTCCCATTGCCTTATATATGTAGTTCCGTATTATTCTCAAAAATTTTTGATCCACTGCTCATCCCATTGAAAATAGGACTGATTTATTTCCGGCTGTATAAATAATTCTTTTGGATAGGGCAAAGTCAGTTCAGGCAAATCAATAGGATTGTAGTAACGAAGCTCGGCAGTCTCTTCATCAATTGGACGTAACTCCCCGCTTTGGATCGAGCAGTCGAAGAGAAAAACGGTATACTCTACTTGATGGCCATTCGGGTACCGGTAACGGAAATCTTTCCCGCCGAATACTCCGGTCAGTTTCTTCGGCGCAACAACTAATCCTGTCTCTTCCCACACTTCACGGACAACCGCTTCAGCAGGTGCTTCACCAATTTCGATAGCTCCTGCAGGAAGGCTCCACTTCTCGCCGTTCCCTTTGTTTTGCAATAGAATCTCTCCTGACTCGTTCCTGATGATTCCTGCTGCACATGGCATAAAAATCAATTGATCCCCGAGTTTTCTCCGCAGGTTTTTATAATAATCCGACATCCCCATAGTTCATGCCCCTTGCTTAACATATATAAAATCATGCTTATTTTAGAATTCCATCCTCGATTTCTTTCATTATTTCAAAGGCGCCTTCCGACCTGTTGGAACAAATGACCGTTTTGATTGAAGTTTTAGGATAGTATGCAGAATGAAAACTCACTCCCGGATCGTAACCCATTATATGAAATTTCATGATTTCATCATTCTGTTTCTTAATCCACACCCCATAACCGTAAAAGCTATTTGATTCAGCCGTCCGTACATATGGAGTAAGTAACTTAGTAGTGTACTCTTCATTAAGCAACCGGTTATGCAAAAGCGCATCCCATAGATTCGCCATATCATGGACTGTGACAAAGGCTCCTCCATCTGACCCGCCTTTTACAGGCAATGCATACATATTTGTTTTCCACTTACCATTTGGAAGGTCGATATATCCAAGGGCTGTCTGTT
Organism: Bacillus sp. (in: firmicutes); assembly: GCA_051893455.1. GTDB lineage: Bacteria > Bacillota > Bacilli > Bacillales > DSM-1321 > Bacillus_AD. The sequence goes on along the minus strand of JBJFHG010000012.1, from coordinate 55,623 downwards.
TTGGGAGAGAATCAAATTCAAAGTAGCCCGAAGAAGCCATATTTGCTTTCCGAAAAATCTTTTCTTCTATGTATTCAGGAAACGAAAAACCGCTCGCCTTCTCTACAATTAATCCAAGTAAGATATATCCAGCATTATTGTAATGAAATGTCTCACCTACTTTGCCTTTCATCGGCTGGTCTTGAAATAAGGGTAAAAAATCCTTTAAGTTTCGCATATGATACATCGGATGGTTAACCCATAATTCCTCAAAGTCATCCATCACTTCTTCATCAAAATAATCGGGGATTCCCGATGTATGCGTCAATAGATGATGGATTGTTATACCTGTATCAAAATGGGCGAACTGAACAGGAAGACAATTCTCTAATGTTGTGTGAAAAGATAGCTTCCCTTCTTCGACAAGCTGGCAGATAGCGATCGACGTGAAAAGTTTGCAACCTGATGCTATGCCGTATCTTGTCGATGAATCATTCTCAATTTGCTCAGAACGATTGGCATACCCAAAGCTTATCTCGGTTAAAGTGTCATGATTGTTCTTAACGAGAATGCTCCCGGAAAACCCCACCCTTTCTTGTGCCGCGGCCACACGATCCAAAACATTGCTATGCATAATGAACCTCCTTTACTTGATTAGGCAATCATAAGAACTTCAACATAAAAAGGTATTAATCCTGCTTTGACCCTCGTTGATGAATGGGTCATCAAGTCAATGCACCTTTACTGACTTACTACTTTTTTATCCAAATAGACTTTGTATAAGCAATTTGCAAACCCGCCCCCTCCATATTGTTTTAACTTGCAGTAGCAAACTTTGCTTGCCCCGAAACGAATGAACATCACGGTAAATAGCTTTGTGGAAACCATACCCATCACGTTAAATAAGGATAAAGCCGAAGCAAGCAACCTATCCCTCACGCCAGATAGCCTGACCGCATACGCAAGTGTTTCTATCGAGTGAATAATTAAAAAAATGAAGTGAGCAATAATTCCCTGTGAACATATCCACAATTTGGCCTCCTGACCATTGCGCAAAAATAACAATGACAGCCTACTCCAGTAAACAAGCCATGATTGTATCCCCGGACTTGCGAACGTCCGCCAAGTAATCGAAACCATCCGGTGATCCGAAGCTATTGAATGCCCGTACGGCTATGAGATTATGGCTGGGGATCACCAAGAGCGTGACGCCTGTATAGCCGAGAATTTGAAAAGAACCTTTCGGAACTCTTCCGCCAATTTCCGTTTTTCTTGCCTGCCTGTCTTTCACGAACCACAAATACCCGTTTTGCGGATTGTCTGCATCCGAAGTATCCGGGCTTTGGACAGCTGTAGCCATCTCTATTATTTCTTTTGGTAAGGCTTGCTTTCCGTCTATGAACCCCTTCTTCAAATGAAGATATCCCCACTTAGCCAGTTCCCTTGTTGATATATACAAATTAGACTTGTCGCCTTCTGTACTTGTACTTTCAGACCAATACTGATCATTCGGCTTTCTGATGACATCGGCCATTTTCTCATCCATTTGTCCATACCAGCCCGTCTCTGAAAATTGAAGTGGCTTTAACACTTGGGTTTGCACGATGTCTGCGACTGTTTTTCCTGTTGTCTTCATGATAATTTCAATCAGCAGATTGACTCCGATTCCCCGATACGCCCAGCTTTCCTCCGGCATAAATTCCCGACGCAATTCCCCACCGATACCATTGAGGCCGTGCGTATGCGTCAATAAGTACCTAATTGTTATTCCATTTACGATAGGATTAAGCAGGGGAAGGTATTTTACGATCGGATCATCGATCGAGTCTATGTATCCTTCATAGATTGCGTAGGCTACCGCAAACCCTATATAACTTTTTCTGACTGACGCCACGTGAAATTTTGTATCCTTTTGTACCTCCCTCGCATCGGTACCCTTGGCCTGTCTGCCCCAATATTCCTCTGCCACGATACGATCATTATGAATGACCACAACGGATGCACCTGTACAATCAACCATTCGTGAGACGTCTCCCTCACATGAGATACAACCGAATCGAATGTTGTATCTCTCATTTCGCTGATGATCAACTTCCATTCCCCCTTGTGCTCCATACTGTCTTTTCGACATTGCAACCTGTTAATCCTTTATGGCCCGTAACATATAAAAAAGACCCCGATCCGTTTCAGGAACGAGGTCTTTAGACATCACAACAGCATACCCAAATATTTTTCAAAATGGACGCCTTCAATTTTAGGGATTTGCTCTGAAGAAGTATCTGCAATCGCAACCGTCAGGAATTCCTCCGCCAGCTGCACCGATTTCTCCAGGCTTTCCCCCCGCATCATGCTTCCCATTATGATAGAAGCGAATAAATCCCCTGTGCCGGAATAGCTGATTCCGTTGTACGGGATGGAACTGTATGAGGTCTGTATTCCGTCCAAGAACATGTTTCCGATCAACTGCTGACCCGTTTCCGCAGACGGCGGATTTACGCCAGTGATGATAACTTTGGAATTCGTTTCTTTCTGCAATGTCTGCCCAGCCTCTTCCAACGCTTTGAAAAAGTCGCTTTCCTCTGAGTAGCTGTGCAGTTTTTCGTATCGCAATCCGGTCAATAGACAGCACTCAGTCACATTCGGTGTAATCACATCCGCGCATTTCACCAGTTCCTTCATCCGCATAAGCAATTCTTCGGTAAAGAGCTTATAAACTTCCCCTGCATCTCCCATGACGGGATCAACGAGCAGCACGGTATCTTTTGTATGGAATCTATCAAGAAAACGGAAAATATTATCAATCTGCTCCCGGCCGGTCACAAAGCCGGTATGAATACCGTCAAAACGTACCTGAAGTTTGCTCCATTCCTCTTCGAAATACTTCATTTTTGATGTCAGATCCTCATAAAAGAAGCTCGGATAACCCGTCTGCGCCGACAATATCGCCGTCGGCAACGGACAAGCCTGCACCCCCATTACCGACAGAACCGGAATCGCAGCCGTTAAAGAGCATTTTCCAAATGATGATAAATCCTGTATGACAGCAACTTTTTTCATAACACCCTCCATTAGGTCTATCCAACTAACGCTTCATTCATCTTACCATAAATGAAAAAAGCGGGAAAATCGGTATGTACGCCGTCCGCAATCTGGTGTATTTTCCAACAAATTTCCCTTTTTGAAATATCAGTTTTTTGCTAAAGTTATCGGTAAGTTCTATTGTTTAGGAGGCTTTAGGATTTGGAAAAAACACAAAGTTTTACAAAGCCGCGTCAGCAAACGTTTGACTTGATTATCACCAGCATGCTGGTCGCACTCGTCTTTATTTCTACTGTTTTCATTAATATTAGATTGCCGATCAGCGCGAATGGAGGATTGGTCCATCTGGGGACGGGTATGCTCTTCATCGCCTCAATTTTATTTGGGCCGAAAAAAGGAGCCATCGCCGGCGCTGTGGGAATGGGGCTATTCGACATTGTCGGCGGCTGGGCGCTATGGGCGCCGATCACCATCATCTCCCGCGGACTGCAGGGCTACATCGTCGGCAAAATCGCCTGGGCAAACGGGCGCAAAGGAACCAGCATCGGACTGAACATTACGGCAACCATCGTCTCTGTTCCATTTATGGTAGCCGTCTATTATATTGGCGAAGGTATCCTGTATGCCAACTGGATCGCTCCGCTCGCCTCGATTCCCGGGGATCTTGTGCAGAATGCATTAGGCATCCTCATCGCAGTGCCCGTCTGTGTCATGCTGAAGAAAACACCTTATTTCAAATAAGACAAAAGCAGCGCTCAATTCATACAGGGCGCTGCTTTTTTTATTTATGTACTATCCTTTTATCGGCATAACAATTTTGGTCAACAGCTCACTCTCCGGAAACTCTGCATCATTATAATAAAATTCATAAGCCGTTCCGACAGGTTCATACCCCTTTGCTTGTATATGCTCCGCCATTTCTGTATATACAGACTCTACCTCATTATAAGGTCCCTGATACATGCAAAAGACTGATTTCCCTGCAGGTATCGCCCCTGATTTGATGTCGTCGTAATCAGGTAATGTTTTAGAAACAGGGAACCCGATCTCCACATCCAGATGCTGCATATCCATGTTATAGTACGCAACAAACGGAACTTCCGACAAGCACTCGCCTAATTCATTTAAATAAGCCCCCAACTTTCCATAGCTCTCTCCAATCAGCCTGGGCAGCTGATCCACTGAAGTGACTGTCCTGATCGACAAAATCGGCTGCTCATTTTGCTGTAAGACTTCAATTCTCGATATTCTGGGCATTTTTACAACCTCCTCAATTATTATATTTAAATAATTTAAGTACGCTGAATACATACCCTTTTTATTCATCTTTTAATCCTGCATATTTTGGCCATAAAAAATCTCCTTATCCATACAAGGAGATCTGAAAGGGAACATGATCATTATGTCGTTTCTTTTTTCTCTCGATTATACTGCCAAAACGTAAAGATCAGCATAGAAAAACCGGTAAAGAAGCTAGGGACCGAGCTGTACATCAGATAACCCCAATTCCCGGTAACAAGAGACATCACTGAAAAGATCATCGGGAAACCGATCAAAATGAACAACGAAATACTGAATGCTAGTTTAGAGCGTAACTTCATGCCACTCCCCCATTCATCAATCTATTTTCTCTATTAGAAGCTGTTCTTAAAGTTTTCTTCATACAGACAGCATTTACTTACTAAAGAATTATAATACATTCATAGGCACATTTGTTAATTTTTAGAAGAAACATGATTTTACCGCTCTTTCATCCGTAAAATTATACTTTACCCAACAAACGGTGATATGTTTAAAAGGAGGCAAAAAATGATATGGAATTTACAAGAGCCAGATAATGATTTTAATCTTGGGCCAATCAGTGACGAAGATATTATTTTTGTTGAGAAAACATATCACATTTCTTTGCCAAAAACATTTATCAAACAGCTTAAAATCCAAAATGGCGGTTATCTTCTAACAGATGCCATTCCAGTGGACTTCCCTTCTTTTTACGCTGAAGGATTTATACAGTTTGACCATCTTTTTGGCATAAAACCAAGAGAAGGAATTATGGAGAGTAAGAGCATACTGGAAGAATGGGGAATATATGATGATAAATTCATAGTCATTAATGGTTCGAATTGGAAAGTGGCTCTATTGCTCATTCAACTAAACCCTCAACAACCTCCTTTATCTTCCAAATTGTTAGATGGCTGTACTAGTCCTGCCATACACAGTTCTCAACTAAAAGAGCCCTTAAACCAAAGTTACGTTTAAGGGCTTCATACTGGATTCCGTGAAGATAATCATTGGTGTTGAGGAAATCGATTGTCTTGAATCTCCAACAACCTAGCTCTCAATTTGGTATCGTGGGCATATATATACAAACCATGTATACCCCTCTTCATTAAGACATTAAGGGAATTCAATATGATCTTTTCCATGATTGCTTCACTATTCTCATATTCGTTTCTTCCCCTAAAAGCTTCTGTATCTTTATAAAGTTCCGGAATGATTTTCAGGGTATCTGTCTGTTTATCGTAGGAAATGGAAGGGCCCAGAATAACACCGACATAATTCAGGTCAAAGCCTTGTATTGTATAGATTGACCCTACTTCCCTTATTGTTTCTCCTTCTTCTGCCCAAGTACGGTTCCCGTAATCATTATTCCAAGGAAGTTTAAAACCATCTTCTTCTACATAATAGGTTTGTCCATCTTTTTTATGAGTGTAGTCAAAAGTAGACACTACCCTTGCCAACCCGTGTTTCCTATTCATTTTCTGAATGACCTCATACATCTCAGATGCCGATCCGAAAATCCGGAAATCATATTGGGAATCCACCGGCATGGCCGTAATTTTCTTGTCCACAAAATGATCAATCCATCTGACCGTCTCATTTGATGCACGCATCCGGAATTGGTTTGTCAGGACATAATTCTCTTTACTGCAGCCTTTGGTGATTGTGTTAAGCTTCTCCTCATCCCAATAGCTTTTGATTTTTAAGACCTGCTTATCATCATAGACGACAATCGCTATCTTACTATGCCGGATGATTTCCTGCAGTTGGTTGTCTTCATTGAAATTGTTATATCGGTCGGACTTCGTCAGCAATAAATGGGCTTCGTCCACAAGCACGATATCAGCCTTCTCTCCCATCTTTTTCCGCTTGTTGATAAAAGTTGTAGGCTTTTCAAAGTTCTTTTTCGAAAGCACTTTAACATTCTCTGCTATCTTCTTATATGTCTTCAACATTTCCGAGTGATTGACCAACAAATAGTTATCAGTCCCGAATAAAAGGGAGTTTTTGTCCTTGGAAAGCTCTTGGATTTTATTGAATACTGAACTCAATACAACACTCTTCCCGACACCGGCTTCCCCTTTGACAAGGAAAACAAATGATTCCTGATCGGAGATATGCTTTTTACATGCCTCAATAATCGCCTGTTGCAGTTCCAGCTGTTCCATCGACATCTCTTTGAATGGCGATAACTTATAGATATCTTTATTTTCAATCGCCTGTCTGGAATTATCCACTATATCTCTTTTTAAGAGTTCATCCCAAATATCATCAAACACTTTCTCGTCAAAGAACTGTTTATCATAATAATTATGCATCACATTTTTGACGGTTTGGCTCTTGTTCTGTAACTTGTAACGCTCATCAGCCAAAAAATAATTGATCAATTTGGTCTCTATATTATATGTTGCCGAACGGTTGAATTTCTCATGGATAATCATAGACATCTTCTTCAGTTTCTCGCGTTCCTTATTTTTTAAATGGTCTTTCATACGGTTTTTGATTGCTACCGTTTCTCCTATATAAACGGTTGTTTCGTTGTTCAAAAAATAAACAACCGGATAATCCACATAATAGCCATTTATGGAATCTACTGATGTCTCGTCAAAAGACATTGTTTTGATTTCTACTGTATTCATGCCGCTCCCTGCCCATCTCAAGATTGCCAGCTGTTTCCGATTGCAAAATTCAGTGCTCTTTTCGGATAGGGTATTTTATTGCATTCTTCTCAAGCTTCCGAAGTGCTTCCTCTTCTAAGTCTATCTCCATTTTATCAGCCAGCTGCAAAAGATAGATAAAAACATCCGCCATCTCTTCCTTAATATTCTCGGATGACGTACGTACTGCTTCCTCACTATCTTTCCATTGGAAATTTTCCAGCAGTTCATTTGCCTCTAACGAGATGGAAATTGCCAAATCTTTTTCATTGTGATATTGGCTCCACCCTCGTTCATCCCTAAACTCCAAAACCTGTTGCATCACTTTTTTCATATAGTAGCTCACCTAGTTTCTTATCATTCTATATACTACTTTACCATTTTTATAAGAGGATTATAATGAACAAGATTTATGATTATTGACTTGTCCGATCTGGTCTGCTCTAAGCGAGTGGCCCCTCAGTGGATTTATTTGGTAGAATCAAAACAAGGAGGAGGTAATGAAGTTCTCATGACGTCGTAAAGAACAGATGCATTGATCCATAATATTTGAAAAGGTTGTGATGCTATTTGAAGGGTTACAAGGCCATCCTATTTGATTTAGATGATACCTTACTTGATAGAGATCGAGCAGTAGATAAACTGTTTTTCGTTATTTTAGAAACCTGTTATAAGAATATGGGTCATTCACTCAGAAGTGATATGCTGAACAGTTTCAAGGAATATGATAAACAAGCCTATGGCTATAGTGATAAAAGGGGCGTTTTGGAGTCACTTTTCGATAAATTTCCGCCTACATATAGATTGCCCCGCGATTCTATTCAAGATTTTTGGAATAATCATTTCCCTAACTGTTTCTCCATAGACCCAAGTGTGATCCATATTGTAAATACCATAAAGAAACAGATGAAAGTGGCTATCATAACGAACGGCTCCACCCAAAGACAAAAAGCAAAAATAACGAACACTCATTTAAATAGTTGCTTCCATACAATCTTCATTTCTGAAGAAGCTGGGTTTAGTAAACCTGACAAACGCATATTTGATTTGGCGTTAAATAAACTCGACGTGCAACCGGAAGCTGTATTGTTTGTCGGGGATGACTTAGAAAAGGACATAGGAGGGTGCCAAAACGCAAACATTAAGGGTATTTGGTACAATCCTAGTTTGAAGAATAACACTACCAAAATCAAACCGTATGCCGAGATCCACTCTCTTGATAGCCTATTAGATTATTTAACATGACGCCCCTGTCTCATTCATCTGCAGAACTAGATTAATATAAATATACACTTGGATTTATTATAAGAGGACTAAATATGGACATTACTAACAAAGGTAAAGTTGAATTTAACATAAAAGGATTCAGGGAAGGAAGAAGCTATCCGAGGCTATGAAGACTCCTTCAAAGGAATAGAAGTTTCACGAACTATGCTTCTCCCGAAAGATACCACTTTAGGAAGGATAGAGACAATAGTTGATAAGCTTTTTGAAGAAATTCAATTAAGTTATGGAAATCAACCAGAACAATATCAGCAAAGGTAGTCATCAGATCTAAAAAGAAGGCTGTTTTCGCAAACTTTGTTGCCTATGAAGAAGTAAGCTCCAGGTTGCTCGCTTTCCGCGGGGCGGGCGGTGAGCCTCCTCAGCGCCAAGCGCTTGCGGGGTCTCACCCGGTCCGCTAATCCCGCAGGAGTCTCGCACCTTCCGCTCCCAATCAACTGGTTTTCATTACCGAACTTATGTAAAACAACAATCTTTTAGAAAACAGCCACAAAGAAAGACACTCACTTTACCTACTTAGGATAATGAAGGCATGAAAAAGTTTCTGTTTTAAACCAATGCCGCTGATTCTGTTCTTCTACTGCCCTGTCGTTATAGGGTGCTTTAATTTTCTGTATTTAACAAATACCATGTAAAGCCCTGTTGACCTTAACGTTACGTCATTGAATATGCTTTGCTTATCTTACGTATACTGCTCTCTTCTTATCTATTTAATGCTTAACAACAAAATCCAGTAAATGAGCATATTCAATGGGGATCTCTGTAATCAGATCGAAACTTTGGTTATCCAAAACAAGCAAACTGCTGCTGTTCTTCTTTTCGGACAAGCTAACGACATAAATTTCTCTGTCCACTGTATTTTGATACAGAATTCGGTAGGTACTATCTGAGTTGATGTAGCTCTTCTCTAGCTTTTTAAATACAGGGGTCGGTTCCAATGCCAAAATCCCAAGAACCGATGCTGTTCCGGTCCCATTAATAGAAACTAAAGCTCTATTCTCATCAATAAATAAGGGCGGGGAATCTTCATTATAAAAATAATCTGTAGAGATATTTAGAAAAGGCTCATAAGTTTTATATTCGAAATTTTTATCATACACATACATCTTACCCTTTGAATCCAGAACATACAGCCTTTTGTCTGTTGCATATATCGGAGACAAGTCTTCGTTCTTTACTGGCGTTTTGTATTCAACCGTTTGTTGTTCCATGGAAAGAATCCCGATTCCCGAATTATCATACTCATCTTTTTCATTCAGTCGTCCATTTGTCCCGTAAACGACTTTATCACCGAATTCGATAATGGGTGTCCATTTAGGAGCATTCCCATATTCCGTTTCAAAACTCATTTGATCGGTATGGTTGGAAATCGACATGTTAAACTCACCGGCTTCATTCATGTTCTGATCTCCGGTTTTGTAAGAAACCAAAGTTTGGAATAGCGTATCATTTCCATAATGCATGATATGATCCACACCTACATCAAAATCAAAGTACGGCAGATGAACCTTTTCAAATTGCTTATTTCTTATGTCATAGGTGTAATAGTAATTATCGATTGTTGCTTCACCAAAAAGCGAAACATACAATTTGTTCAGTTCATTGGGCTTTTGGTGAGCAATCATTCTCCTAAAATCACTATCTATCACTTCATATTCATGCACAATTTCACCAGTGCGATCCACTTCTTTTATAATCGAATTCTCTTGAGAGAATCGAATATCGGCGGGGTAGAACAATAAGTAATGTCCGTCTTCATCCGAGATTGGTTGAAAGTTTTCAACCCCTTCCACTTCTATTCTGTCGACATCATCCTTATAGACCATGAAAAATAGTATGGCAAGTACCGTAATCAGTGCAGCTGACGAACCTAAAATAGTACGTGACTTTTCCATATGCCTCCTTTACATTTCCCCTGGAGTTGTAGTGCCTCTCCACATATTTTCATTAAAACCCGGCAATCCTTATCCATATTATACCACTACCAATAAGCTAAATTTAAGGCTTTCTCACTATCCTGCATATGTTGCCACCCCTGCTTGTCCCTGATTGAAATTGCAGGAAACGATTCCAAAGGAAACGAATAATATACGTACAATGACAAAAAAGTGAGGAAGATGTATGCTGTTCCAAAATGGTGACTTGAAGGTTCGAAGGTTGGAAGAAAAAGATAAAGATCTGTTGGTGAAATGGCTGTCGGACCCAGCGGTGCTCGAATTCTATGATGGCAGGGACAACCCCTCTAATTTTGAGAAGGTAGAAAGGTCTTTTTATCCCCCTGCAGATGATGAAGTCAGATGTATGGTGGAATTCGGCGATAAGGAAATCGGCTATATTCAATTTTATCCATTGGATGGTAAGGCGAAAAATGACTTTGGATATGGTGGAGAAACTGTTTATGGCACAGACCAATTCATCGGCGAGATAGAGTACTGGAATAGAGGGATCGGGGCCTTACTTGTTTCATCGATGATCGCCTTTTTAACTGAACATCGGAAAGCTGACAAAATAGTGATGGATCCGCAAGCAAGAAATAGCAGAGCGATCAGATGCTATGAAAAATGCGGATTAAGAAAGGTCAAATCACTTCCTGAATATGAGTTACACGAAGGTACATACCAAGATTGCTGGTTAATGGAATACTCAGTGTCGGAGGATAAGTAAAAGAAGTGTGTGAATAAATTCACACACTTCGGTTTGTTTACTGGTCAGCAGCCATTTCTTTGTACGCCTTAAGGTCCGTATATATTTCATCTTTAAGCGGGTTCTTTTTGCCTTTAACGATTTTGTAAACATGGACGAATACAGCAACGTTAGTCGCAAGAGAAATGATACTTATTGTCCAAAGAGCTGTAGTGAATTTATTAGGTATAAACAAAAAGGAAGGACAATAAGAATAGCACGAGATAATAAAATACAGATTAGATATCATATTACTTTGTAGGGGGATAGTTGGATGATCTTTGCTTTAATAGGAAGTATCTCGTTTTTACTAGTTGCAATCTTATATACTTTGCTTGCTTTAGGTTTCCCCTATGGAGAATTTGCAATGGGTGGCAAGCACATCGTAATGCCTATAAGTATGAGAATTGCTTGTGGCTTTTCTATATTTATTCAGCTATTTGCCATCATAATCATATTGCAGACCGCTAAGATAATTCCCAATTTATTCTCGGTTGGCACCACAAGAGGAATTTGTTTGTTTTTTGCGTCGTACTTAACACTCAATGCGATTATGAATGGAGTTTCCCATAGCAAAAAAGAAAAATGGGTTATGACACCTGTGGCTATACTTACAGCGATTTGTTTTTGGATAACTGCTATTGTCTCTTAGGAAGTGTGGAAGAGAACACTGACTGGTAATTAAGCTTGTGTTAGCTAATAGTATATCTTTTTAGAAATGCTCTAAAAACAGGGGCTTCTCTTCCATATCAAGAGCTGTGTGATCAGCTCTTTTTTGTTATGTAATGAGAGGGCAGGGTTAATCGAAGAAGGATAGGAATATCAAATACCTCGAAGAAAAGGCTGGTTGCCATTTCATATAATTTTTTCTTGCATATATTACTATATCTTGAAAGAAAGGAGATTCTAATCTATGTCAAACAAACAAGAAGTAGAGATACAACAGCCTGAATGCCCTACTTGTCCAGAAGGTACTGTTTGTGAAAATAGTGATTTACTATGTGTAAATATTCCTTGCACGACAACAGTAGTATTGTTAGGTTTGATTCAGTTAAATCTCGGACCTGTATGCCTCCGAGTTGGTTCACTCGGTGACTTGGCGGATTTATCAGATGAAGAAAAACTGGCACAAGTGCAGCAAGTTTTTGGTGTATTGCGTAATTCTCTACCGAACCTCACCAATTAAAGAATTAAAGTGATATTAGTAGAGTAACCATATACTCTCAATTAGTTAAAAGAGAAACTCCATTTTGATCATTTTTTCAAAATGGAGTTTCTGTAATTGTTATTACAGATAAAGTTAGTGAACTTGTTAATCAAATGGATCACTATCATTTGGATTTTAGCACAAGCAAAAGCTATCAGTTTTTAGAATAAAGATACCGGGCTTATAATATGTAAATGTGGATAAGAACCATGATATATGTAGGAGCTTTTAAATCTATGGCAGTGTCAATGAACAAGACGGATCTTTGATGATGTTGTCTCTTTGCCGAATGATAAAGATTGGTTCGACCACCTATAACATATTGAAGTTTATAGCTATCGCTGTAGTAATATTGCCTTTCTTCTTCGTTTTAGAATCCAAATAACCCCACAACAGTCCGCTTTTAGAAGCCTTTACAAGGCCCACGCATAATCAATCATTCCATCGTCTTCACTGCTCATAAAAGTATGATTTGTATGTCTGATTCATTTAACCCGGATGGATAATAAACAGACCCGGAAATCGGAAATATTTATTTAACCGAAAACCGAGCCTGAACGGAAATGTTTATTTTAAAACGAGTTGCGCCACACACTCCACGTGTGTCGTCTGCGGGAACATATCCACAGGCTGCACTTCTGTTGTTTGGTAGCCGCCTTCTCCCAAAATCTTTAGGTCGCGGGCGAGTGTTCCTGGGTTGCAGGATACGTAGACGACTTTTTTCGGCTTCATGGCGATGATGGATTGGAGCAGTGATTCATCGCAACCTTTGCGCGGCGGATCAACGACGATTACATCCGGTTTGATGCCTTGTTCTTTCCACTCAGCCATGACGTCCTCTGCTGGCCCTGCCACGAATTCAGCATTGGTGATACCGTTCAGTTCGGCATTGCGTTTGGCGTCACGGACGGCATCCTCTACGATTTCGACTCCGTACACTTTCTTAGCCTGTTTGGCTAGGAACAGGGAGATGGTTCCGATGCCGCAATATGCGTCGATGACAGTCTCTTCCCCTGTCAGTCCCGCGTACTCAAGTGCTTTGTCGTACAGCACTTTTGTTTGTGTCGGGTTCACCTGGTAGAAGGATCTCGGGGAGATGGCGAATTTGACGTCGCCGATATAGTCAGTGATCGTACTAGATCCCCATAGTGTAACAAACCGGTCACCGAGAATGACGTTCGTCCGCTTCACGTTGATGTTATGGACAATGCTCGTCACACTCGGAATCGCTTTCCGGATGTCTTTGATGATTTCTTCTTGGTTCGGCAGTGTTCTTGTCCGTGTCACAAGCACGACCATGATTTCGCCTGTCGCTTTTGCCCAGCGGATCATGATGTGGCGGATGGTGCCGCGGTGTTCTTTCTCGTCGTATGGTGATACGCCGTTTGCGACGAGGATATCGCGGATCGTCAGAATCAGCTTGTCGTCCATGGATAGTTCTACACCGCAGTTCTCCATATCGACGATGTCATGGCTTCGCTTCCGGTAATAGCCGGCCACCACTTTTCCGTTCTGTTCGCCGATCGGCACCTGCACTTTGTTGCGGTAGCTCCATGGATGATCCATCCCCAATACAGGATGGACGTTTACATCCGACAGGCCTCCGATGCGCTCCAATGTTTCGCGCACCTGTTTTTCTTTAGCACGGAGCTGTCCGTCATAGCTCAAGTGCAACAGTTGGGCCCCTCCGCATTCCTTATGGAGCTGGCACGGATTGTCGACACGGTCCGGGCTGCTCTCCAAGAGCTCCATGAGCCGTCCAAATCCATAGCCCTTATTCACCTTAGTTACTTTGATGACTGCTTTTTCCCCAGGCAGGCCGTACGGCACAAACAATGGGTAGCCGTCGACTTTGGCGACACCGGCGCCGTCATGGGTCAAGTCTTCGAAGGTGACAGTGACTGTATCGTTTTTTGAAACAGGCGATTTTTTATTCATTATTCAGCTTCCTCTTCTCTATATGGTGCCTTTTTCTGACAAAGGCTAATACTATTCCATTGGCTAGGATGATTTTAACACAAATGAGAGGGCACTGAAAGGCGGTCCGCTTGCAGCTGTTCTAGCACCCTCTGGAACGGCTTGAAGCCGCCTGTCCCCCTATCCCTCATGAAAAAAACACGGCCCGCTTGAACCGTGTTTTTAGCTGATCTTCATCGGGAATATCACTTCACTATTTTTATAGATGAACTCAATTCCAATCCGGTTGAATGTTTCCGGCTGATCAATATTGCAGACATGGCCGGCACCTTCTATGCATTCGATGCCGAGCGACTCTTTGCAGTTCAGCACGGTATCTTCTACAGCTTCGAGGAATAGATAGTCTTCTTCGCCCATTACGAACAGCGTCGGGATGTTGAAAAATTGCTTCTGTAGTTTTCTCAGGTAGGGATTCACTTTTTTCGTCAGTTCAAACCAGCGCAGGAACTCTTGTTGGTTCATTTTCTTCGCTTGCTTCACGAACATATTGCGCGCCTTGCAATGATTTCTTCTCGGCATCATAATCCAGGCAAACAGCCGGTAAATCCACATGAACGGCAATACATGTTTTAAGGCATGGCCCCAGAACAGGAAGAATTTCGTCCTGGCATTCAGCTTCGTCACCGCTCCCCCCAACAGCATGCTCTCGATGCGATGGCTATGGCGCTGGGCGATCGACTGGATGACAACTGTCCCGAGCGACATGCCGACAAAATGGGATTGGCCTATGTCCTCTTTGTCCAAAACAGCCACAACCTCATCGGAAATCTCCTTGAATGTGTCCCCTTTTTGCCATTCGATTTGTTGCGATTTGCCATGGCCTCTTAAATCTATTAATAACACATTAAAATGTTTTCTATACTCTTTCACTTGCTTGTACCAGATGGCGGAACTGCCTCCGGCGCCATGTATGAATGTCACCCAAGGTTTGTATTCCTCCAGACGGTATGTCCTGTAATGCAGCACTACATTCACCCTTCCAATTTGTTCCTTTTCATAGATTACGATATTATTACAGGCCGATTTCATACAGGAGATCCCTATTAATAATAGACGGTTTCCCTATGAGAAGGCAATCGAAAACGACTGGCATTTGTTGATTTATG
The DNA here is from genome assembly GCA_051893455.1 of Bacillus sp. (in: firmicutes). Lineage (GTDB taxonomy): Bacteria > Bacillota > Bacilli > Bacillales > DSM-1321 > Bacillus_AD. The sequence goes on along the minus strand of JBJFHG010000012.1, from coordinate 40,411 downwards.
TCGATAAATATTTCCTTATGGATTCCGATCCGAAAAACGGGTATATATAGAATAAATAGGAAAGGAGAATGGTTATGGAAATCAGGGCTTTGAACAAGAATGAGCAACCTCCGATGGATTTATTGTTGCTGGCCGATCCATCCCGCTCCTTGATCGATGAATACTTGCAAAGGGGTACTTGCTATGTGGCCGAAATCGACGGGGCTATTGTCGGCGAATATGTGTTGCTTCCAACGCGCCCAGGGACTGTGGAAATCGTCAATGTTGCCGTTAGGGAACCGTTCCACAACCAGGGGATCGGGAAACGGCTAGTGCTCCATGCCATTGAGGAAGCAAAGAAACAAGGTTACAAAAAAGTAGAAATCGGCACCAGCACAACAGGAACCGTACAAATTGAACTCTACAAAAAATGTGGATTCCGCATCACCGGGATTGATGAAGGGTTCTTCTTGCGCCATTACGAAGAAGCGATCTTCGAGAATGGCCTCCAAGTGAAAGACATGGTTCGCATGGAGCTGGACCTCTCCTGAATAACTATTCCTCAGAACAGTTGAGGGATAAACAAAAAACATGGCTTGTCCACCTGAACGGAAGCCATGTTTTACTGTTTAAATGATTTCTTCTTCTGGATAGATCGTTTCGTCACGCTGCGGCAATGCCTCTGGAACAAAGTCCTCCGGAACGAACACATCGAAGTGGCGATACAAGTTCACAAACTCAGCCGGAGCCAAGCCTCCGTACTCGCCATCAAGGTTCAATTGCATCTTCTCCTTCGGTATGACCTTAATCCTGTTGGCTTTGGCATAAATAACGTTTGGGTCATTGATATGCTCTCCCCGTACTGCTGAGGACAGGATGCGGATAAATTCAGCCAAGTTCACCTTTTTCAGGATGAGCATGGAAAACATGCCGTCATTCAGCGATGCGTCAGGCGCCAACCGTTCGAACCCCCCGACGGAATTCGTATTGGCGACAAGAAATAGCATGATTTCCCCTTCAAATATTTTGCCATCATATTCAATCTGTACATGTGTAGGCCTGATGGAGGGCAGCATCTCGATTCCCTTCAGGTAGTACGCAAGCTGGCCAAGCATCGTCTTCAGTTTGCTCGGCACCTCGTACGTTAATTCAGTTAAACGTCCTCCGCCGGCAATGTTGATGAAGTACTTCTCATTCATCTGTCCGATGTCGATCGGCAATGTATGGCCTTCTGTGATGATATTGACCGCTGCATCCACAGTACGCGGCACATGGATTGCGCGTGCAAAGTCGTTTGTGGTGCCCACAGGGATAATTCCGAGTTTTGGGCGGTGCTCAGCGCCCGCCAGCCCATTCACCACTTCATAGATGGTGCCGTCTCCCCCTGCGGCGATTACTATATCATATTTTCTTTCAATCGCTATTTTGGCAGCCTTCGTGGCATCCCCTGCACCAGTGGTGGCATGGCAGGACGTTTCATACCCAGCCGCTTCCAGCTTCGCCAATACATCCGGCAGATGCTTACGAATTGCTTCGCGTCCGGACGTTGGATTATAAATTAATCTGGCTCTCTTCATCTAATTCATCATCCTATGCATTAAATTCGTCCCGCTGATCAGGACGATGGCTATCTACCCTGCGATTCTGATTATATAGCACCACAGAAAAAATTACTAGTTTCTCACCTACACATCATGCCCATAAAATCCAAAAGAAATGACTTATTTTTCAACAAGTCATTGTTTTCAAGAAAATATAATCAGCGGATCATATATAGTCACTACTCCGTATGCTGTCTTAGTTCTTCATACCATTTTTTCGTAACCTTCGGATCCTTGGAATTAATTACATACATTTTGTCCTTTGTCTCGATGAAGAGATACGGCGGATCATCTGTAAAAACATAATATCTAGATGGTCCTTCTTCCTTCGACCTGAACGAGCCTAGCAACCTGGTCGAGGTCGAAAAGCCATTCGACTTGATTAGATTTTTCGGAAGCGTATTCCTCAATTCCACGCTTTCCATATCCGCATATTTCACTTCATCATCATACATACCGTCCATTGTGATTTTATTCCCGTGCAGTTGGATATCTGTTTCCTGGAATCCCTCAAAACCCAGATAACCAAAGATGCCGACCACAACGGCAGTCGTGATGCCAAGGATAATCATGTTTCGTTTCTTCGTTCTTTTTATATCCTTTGTGATCGCATACATCGCTCCGCCTAATGTGTAAACGATCAGGACGGATACGAAAATTTCCATACCGTATGGGACCCCGAACAAGCCAATCGGGAACAGAAAAATAAAGATGATGGCATGCCCCCATAAATAGCGGCCCACCACCGTGAAATAACCCTTCTTTTCTGCTTCCTCCATCTCCTCTTTTGAATAAGAGGAAACACCGTTCAATAATCTATATTCCTTCTTATTATACACTGCATAAGCCAAGCCCGCTGTTAAAAACGAGGTCATCAGCCAAATGATTACAAGAGCTATCGTCATAATGACTCCCCCTTCATGTATTATTCATACGTTGTTGGGTCCTGTAAGGTTTCAAAAAAAAAACCTAAAAGTTAGTATAGTGTCTAACTTTTAGGGAGTAGTTCACAACTAGGCTTGTTTTCATTTGCCTTCAGCTTACCGTTTTTCGATTTCCCTCATCAGAAGCTGGTTGACGAGCTGCGGATTCGCCTGGCCTTTGGTCGCTTTCATGATCTGGCCGACGAGGAATCCGGTCGCTTTTTTCTTCCCAGCCTTGAAGTCTTCAATCGACTGCGGGTTATTGTCGAGCGCTTCTCCGATGATTTTCAGAAGGGCACCTTCATCAGAAATTTGCACGAGGCCTTTCTCCTTAACGATGGTTTCCGCATCTCCACCATGTTCGACGAGTTCCTTGAAGACGGTCTTGGCGATTTTCGAGGAGATGGTACCCGCTTCGATCAGCTTAATCATGCCGGCAAGGGACTCTGGCGTCAACGGGATTTTATGCAGCTCTTTTCCTTCCGCGTTCAAGTAAGCGGACAGTTCCCCCATGATCCAGTTGGAAGCCTGCTTCGGCTCCGCTCCGGCTTCTGCAGTCGCTTCAAAGAAATCGGCTGTTTCCTTCGTCACTGTCAGTACGGCCGCATCGTATACCGGCAGACCGAGTGATTCCACATATCTCTTTTTGCGTTCATCCGGCAATTCCGGTATTTCTGAGCGGATCCGTGCTTTCCATTCTTCATCAATGTACAGCTCAACGAGATCCGGCTCCGGGAAGTAGCGGTAATCATCAGAACCTTCCTTAACACGCATAAGCAGTGTCTTACCGGAAGCTTCATCGAACCGTCTCGTTTCCTGCTCGATCTTGCCGCCCGCCGACACGACCGCTACTTGGCGGCGTTCCTCGAATTCCAGACCTTTGCGGACAAAGCTGAATGAATTCAGGTTCTTCAGTTCCGTCTTAGTCCCGAATTCCTTTTGTCCGACCGGACGGATGGAGATATTGGCATCACATCGAAGCGACCCTTCTTCCATCTTACAGTCGGAAACACCTGTGTACTGGATGATTGACTTCAGTTTCTCCAAATAAGCATAAGCTTCGTTCGGCGTGCGGATGTCTGGCTCGGATACAATCTCAACCAGCGGCGTCCCCTGACGGTTGTAATCGCATAGCGTGTAGCCGTACGAATGGGTCAGCTTACCCGCATCCTCTTCCATATGGATGCGCGTGATGCCGATCCGTTTCGTATAACCGTCCACCTCAATGTCGATGTAGCCGTTCTCACCGATCGGCTGGTCGAACTGTGAAATCTGGTACGCTTTCGGATTATCCGGATAGAAGTAGTTTTTGCGGTCGAACTTCGTCCATGTCGCGACTTCGCAATTCAAAGCCATTGCCGCCTTCATCGCATACTCGACTGCCTGTTTATTGACCACAGGCAATACGCCAGGATAGCCTAAGTCAATGACTGATGTATTAGTGTTCGGCGCTGCGCCGAAATGGTTCGGGCTTGCCGAAAAGATTTTCGATTCTGTTTTTAACTCCACGTGCACTTCAAGGCCTATTACCGTTTCAAATTGTTGCATGATCTTACCCCCTTACAATTCCGGTCTTTTTTTGTGGTGGTCTGTCGCCTGCTCGAATGCATGAGCAACCCTGTACACGGTGCTTTCATCGAAGTGTTTGCCGATGATCTGCAGACCGAGCGGAAGCCCCTCTTTGGAAAGACCGCATGGAACAGAGATGCCCGGGACTCCTGCAAGGTTGACCGGAATCGTCAATATGTCATTCACATACATTGTCAACGGGTCATTTGTCTTCTCTCCGATCCGGAAAGCCGGAGTCGGAGTTGTAGGTCCGACGATGACATCGTAATTCTCGAACACATCTTCAAAATCCTTCTTAATCAGTGTACGAACCTGCTGTGCTTTTTTGTAGTACGCATCATAGTAACCGGAACTGAGTGCGAATGTCCCGAGCATGATCCGGCGCTTCACTTCGGTTCCGAATCCTTCCGCCCTTGTGTTCTTATACATGTCGATCAGCGTATCTCCGTTATCGGATCGATAGCCGTATCTCACTCCGTCAAAACGAGCCAGGTTGGCGGATGCTTCCGAAGAGGAAAGCAAGTAATAAGTTGCCAATGCATATTTCGAATGCGGCAATGACACTTCTTCCCATGTAGCCCCTAATGACTCCAAAACCTTCAATGCCTCCAAGACAGAATTCCTGACTTCCTCCGCTACCCCTTCGCCAAGATATTCTTTCGGTACAGCGATGCGCAATGACTTGATGTCCCCGGTCAGCGCCTCTGTGAATTTCGGAACCTCGACGTTCGCGGATGTGCCATCCATCGGATCGATTCCAGAAATCGCCTCCAATAAGTAGGCGTTATCTTCTACACTATGCGTAATTGGGCCGATTTGATCCAAAGAAGACGCAAAGGCGACCAATCCAAAACGGGATACACGTCCATACGTGGGCTTCAGGCCGACTACACCGCAGAAGGAAGCAGGCTGTCGGATTGATCCGCCTGTATCGGAACCGAGCGAGAACAACACTTCTCCGGCCGCAACGGCAGCGGCTGAGCCGCCTGATGAACCGCCTGGTACATGGTCAAGATTCCACGGATTTCTTACATTCTGATAAGCGGAGTTTTCATTTGAAGACCCCATGGCGAATTCATCCATGTTCAGCTTCCCGATTGTGACAGTGCCTGCTTGCTTCAGCTTTTGCATGACTGTCGCATCGTAGATTGGATCGAAGTTTTCGAGAATCTTGCTTGCGCAGGTTGTGCGAAGACCTTGTGTGATGATATTATCCTTGATGCCGATTGGCATGCCGAAGAGCGGTCCCTCCGCTTCTCCTCTTGCCAGCCTGTCATCCATCATCGCCGCCTGTTTGCGGGCAGCTTCTTCATTCAATGTAAGGAAGGCCGACACAGCCGGATCCGCTTTGGCGATCCGGGTATAGGATGTATCGACCAGGTCGCTTACACTGATTTCTTTCCTATGTAAAAGACTTTGCAGCTCTTTTAGGCTTTTTGTAAGTAATGACATCATAATCCCCCTTAGTCCATGATTCCCGGCACACGGATTAATCCGTCACTGTGATCCGGTGCATTTTTAATAACTTCTTCGACCGGCAAACCTTTTTCTGCCTTGTCCTCTCGCATAACGTTAACCATTTGCAATACATGTGATGTCGGTTTGACGTCTGTAGTATCCAACTCGTTCAGCTGCTCAGCGAATGTAATAATCTCATCCAAATCCTTTTGCATCTGTTCCACTTCTTCCTCCGTCACCGCGAGACGGGCCAAGTGGGCCACGTGGGCAACTGTCTCTTTCGTAATTCGGGACATTGAAACTACACCTCCGTAAAATATATAAAAACTGGTGAAAGCCCCCAACATAGGGATGTTTCACCGTACATTCATAAAAAAAAGGCTCCAAATAGGCCACCGCGAAAATTATACAACTAATAATAACAGACTTTGTCAGACTAAAGCAATTATGTGAGCCCTGAATGGGAAGGGGGTCTCTCACGAATTTTTGCCCATTAAAAAGCCGCCCATTCTGGATGGACGGCCTGCGCATTAATTAAAAGGTTTCTGATGTTGTTTTTGCCTGCATATGCAATACAAGATAGTCTGGCCCGCCAGCTTTTGAGTCTGTACCGGACATGTTGAATCCGCCGAATGGCTGGTATCCGACAATCGCTCCCGTACAACCTCGGTTGAAGTAAAGGTTTCCTACATGGAAATCTTCGCGTGCTTTTTCGATATGGCTTCGGTTATTGGAGATGACTGCACCAGTTAAACCGTATTCTGTATCGTTTGCAATTTTGATTGCATGGTCGAAGTCTTTCGCTTTAGCAAATGCGACAACCGGACCAAAAATCTCTTCCTTCATGATGCGGGCGCTCGGATCGACATCAGCAAAGATTGTTGGTTGAATGAAGTATCCGACTGAGTCGTCCCCTTCGCCGCCTGCCATCAATTTGCCTTCTGTTTTTCCGATTTCGATGTAAGACATGATTTTGTCGAATGCATTTTTATCGATTACGGTAGCCATGAAATTGCTTTGGTCTTCCGGATCACCGACTGTCAATGCTTTTGTCAATTCTACTGCGCGGTTCAGGACTTGGTCATATACATCTTCTACGATGACTGCACGCGAACATGCGGAACATTTTTGACCAGAGAAACCGAAAGCAGATTTGACGATGGATTGTGCAGCCAATTCAAGATCGGCTTCGCTGTCCACCACAATTGTATCTTTACCGCCCATTTCCGCGATAACGCGTTTCAGCCAGATTTGGCCCGGATTCACTTTGGATGCCCGTTCATTGATGCGGATTCCGACATCACGTGAACCTGTGAATGAAATGAAGCGGGTTTTTGGATGGTCAACTAGGTAATCGCCTACTTCGGAACCGCTGCCCGGCACAAAGTTCAATACGCCTGCAGGCAAACCGGCCTCCTCCATCACCTCAACGAATTTCGCTGCGATAATCGGCGTAGTCGATGCTGGTTTCAGAAGAACCGTGTTCCCTGTCACGATGGCTGCAACTGTTGTACCAGCCATGATGGCAAGCGGGAAGTTCCATGGGGAAATAATGACGCCAACACCCAATGGAATGTAATTGTATTGATTATATTCGCCTGGACGGCTTTCAACCGGCATGCCGGATTTCAATCTAAGCATTTGACGAGCATAATATTCAAGGAAATCAATTGCTTCTGCTGTATCAGCATCCGCTTCGTTCCATGGTTTCCCTGCTTCTTTTGTCATCAAAGCAGAAAACTCATGTTTACGGCGGCGTAGGATGGCTGCAGCACGGAACAGGATATCCGCGCGTGACTCAGGAGCCACTTTACTCCACGTTTTGAATGCTTCATCGGCAGCTTTCATCGCTTCTTCCGCCAACTCGCGGTTCGCTTTGGAGACACGGCCGATGACTTCGTCTTTTTTGGCAGGATTATAAGAAACGATCTTATCTTCCGTGGAAACGCGCTTTCCACCAATCAATAGATCATAGTCTTGTCCAAGATAACCTTTTACTGTTTCCAGCCCTTTAAGGTATGCTTCCCTGTTGCTGTCCACAGAAAAATCTGTGAATGGTTCATGTTTATATGCTTGCACCATAGTAGCCCCTCCAATATTTATGTATTTAACCAATATTCATTTTAAACCAAATTGCCTGATCTTTCAAATAACAACGTTCGTTTCAACTGAGCAAAAAACCTGTTCCAGTCAGCCTGGAACAGGTTTTTTTCAGGATTTACGTTTTCCCCTGCATCATTATGCGGTGCTTCTGCCTATTGATAAAAATGCACAAACGGTTCGCTGCTGTCTGCCTCTTTCACAATGAGGGCTTCCTCGCCGTTGACAGAATTCACAGTGACCTCCACTTCTATATACTCAGGGAAATGATCCAGTATCTTGCCATACAGGTACTGGGTGAAACCAACCACTTCAGCCTTTCCATAGAATTGAATCGGGATTTCAATCTTCAGCTGCTGCAGCTGGTCTTCACGGTAATATCCGGTTCCGATCACACCGCTGTGGTTAGGAAAGTACTCTTCAACATCTTGTTTGAAGTTCAAGAACGCCTTATGGTCATCGATATGATCCTTCTCCGTTGAGCTGTCCGGGAATAGATAATATCGTTCATCTATGCTCTTCCAGTCTGAAATCGTATTCTTCCCTTCCCCGACATGAGCATAGGAAATGAAATTGCCCGGCACGACAGATGATTTTGCTGCTTGCTCATACAGGGCGATCGTAATCGGCACTTGCTTCAATTCATCCTTGTTCCTCAACCTCTCCAGCACTTGTTCAGCCATTTTCCTGCCTTCTTCGAGCAGCTTTGTCCGGTTGATTTCGACTTCATAGACCGTACCGTATTGTTCCTTTTGATAGTAGTGGACAGAATTCATGGCCAGACCAATAACAACGCCCCCAAGTTTGACCTTATCCCCATCGGTCTGAACCATATAGTCATGTTCCAGAATATGAGCCAGGTACAAGGGGTTCTTCTCGTTCCGCTCTTCAACATTCCCTCCCCCCGGGTCGACAGGGTTGAGCCCTAGGTTGTCTTTCTCCTCCAGTTTCTTTTCCTTAAGCTGGCTTTCCGTATACTTGCGCTCCAGCCATTTGCTTACGGTCGAACGGGTCAAGTACTGCCCTTCCCTGAAATAATAATCATCGGTATTAAAATTCTCTTGGGCAATTTTCATCAAGCCCATTTCCATTTCGTTGATGTCATATCTGGAATTCAGGTTCGACACGGTCATTCCACGTGTCTCACTGACTTTGAATGGCAGCACTGTCCTATAGAATTGATCTGAAACCTGATACTTCGGTATAACCGCCTTCCCTTTTTCTTCCTCAGCCACCGGTACTTCCTGCTCTGAATCGTTCCCCGGTATACATCCCGACAAAACGAGCAAAGATGCCAGCACCGCAAACGAGATTCTCCTCATCTCCTACACCCCTATTATTTGTTTAATTCCGAGACCAGTTTCTCCTCATCCCATACTTCAATCCCCAATTCAGTCGCTTTAGCCAGCTTCGAGCCAGCATCGGCGCCAGCGATTACGAGGTCCGTTTTTTTGCTGACGCTTCCCGACACCTTGGCGCCTGCCGCTTCCAGCTTCTCTTTTGCCTCGTTTCTCGTCAGCACCTCCAGCTTGCCGGTTAAGACCACAGTCTTCCCAGCAAACACCGAGTCACTTTCATCCGGGTTGACAGGTTTAGGCCCCTTGTACGCAAGGTTCACTCCGAAGCCCTTCAGCTCATTGATTAACTCCTTTACTTCCGGCTGCCCGAAGAACGTTACAACCGAGTCTGCCATCTTATCCCCGATCTCATTGACGGCTGTCAGTTCCTCGTAGCTTGTCTCCGCCAGTCGGTCGATTGTATCGAACGTTTGAGCTAGTGTTTTCGCGGCTTTAGAGCCGACATGCCTGATTCCGAGGCCGAACAGCAACCGTTCCAGCGAGTTCTGCTTCGATGCCTCTATCGCATTCAACAGCTTAGTCGCTGATTTTTCGCCCATCCGTTCGAGGCCGAGCAGCTGTTCTTTTGTCAAACGGTAAATATCAGCCACATCAATGATCAGTTCTTCTTTAAAAAGCTGGGTGATGACTTTTTCCCCGAGTCCGTCAATATTCATCGCATTCCGGGAAACAAAGTGGATCAACCCTTCCCTGATCTGAGCGGGGCATTTCGGATTGATGCATCGTAATGCCACTTCGCCCTCTAGCCTTACCAATTCACTGCCGCACTCCGGGCAATGCGTCGGCATACTGAAATCCTGTTCGTCTTCTGTCCGGCGGTCGAGGATGACATTGACCACTTCCGGTATAATGTCGCCGGCTTTCTTCACGACCACATAATCGCCGATTTTAATATCTTTTTCCCTGATCAGGTCTTCATTATGAAGAGAAGCACGGCTGACCGTCGTGCCTGCCACACGCACAGGCTCCAAAATCGCCGTAGGCGTGATGACGCCGGTCCGACCAACGCTCAATTCAATATTGATCAGTCTTGTGACGACTTCCTCGGCCGGAAACTTATATGCGATTGCCCAGCGCGGACTCTTTGCCGTCATGCCGAGCTCTTCCTGCTGACGCAGGGAATTTACCTTTATGACGATACCGTCGATATCATAAGCAAGGTCCGGCCTTTTCTCGGTCCAGCCTTGAATGTAGTCCCAGACTTCACCGATGTCTGTGCATGTTTTCCTCTCTTTGTTCGTCTTGAATCCGAGCTCGTCCAGCAGATCAAGTCCCTCATTATGGTTCACTACACCTGTTTCACCTGGATCGGCGATTGCATATAAAAAGATGCTGAGGTTCCTTGATGCGGCAATTCGCGGATCCAGCTGCCTCAATGAGCCTGCCGCGGCATTGCGCGGGTTGGCGAATGGTTCCTCTCCGCGTTCCGCTCGGGCATTATTAAGCTCTTCAAAGGAGCGCTTCGGCATATATGCCTCACCGCGGACTTCCAGTGTTAACGGTTTCTTGATCCGCAGCGGGATGCTTTTGATTGTTTTCAGGTTAGCCGTGATATCCTCTCCGACTGTACCGTCTCCGCGCGTCGCCCCTCTAGTGAATACACCATCCTCATACGTCAAGGAAACGGCAAGCCCATCAATCTTCAGCTCGCACACATAAGAGAAATCATCCCCGATATGCTGGCGCACCCTTCTGTCGAAATTAATCAGATCTTCTTCATTGAAGGCATTCCCTAAGCTCAGCATCGGCGTGCGGTGCTCGACCTTATGAAAGGCATCCAGGACGGCTCCCCCTACTCGCTGGGTTGGGGAATCCGGGGTTTTCAGCTCCGGAAAAGCCTCCTCGATCTCGACAAGCTCCCTCAACCTTTGATCGTACTCGGCATCCGGCACTGTAGGCTGATCCAAGACATGATATTCGTAATTATATTGATTGAGAAGCCGCTGCAGCTCAGCGGCTCTTGTTTGGGCAGTCGTTATATCCATAGTTTTTGTCCTTTCTGTCTACACTTTTTCAATCGGTGCAAAAGCAGCCAGCAAACGTTTGATGCCGGTCGGGCTCGGGAAGGCGATATCAAGTTCTTTCTTATCGCCCTCTCCTTTGACGCTGACGACTGTGCCGGTTCCCCACTTCTTATGCTGGACTTTATCCCCGACGTTCCAGTCGAATTGACTGCCTCCAGTATGGACAGGGGCTTTGACAGGACGCGCTGTGACAGCTGCTCGCCTTGAGCTGAAGCCGCCCTGCTGCTTCGGCTGCGCCGACATTCTTGCTTTACGTTCATCCTCGCGGATGTCCACGAGCAAATCAGACGGGATTTCCGAAATGAATCGGGATACCAGATTGGCATTCGTACGGCCGAACAGCGTCCTCATCTGAGCGCTTGTCAAAAACAGCTCCTCTTCAGCACGGGTGATCCCGACATAAGCAAGCCGTCGCTCCTCCTCCATTTCCTCTTCTTCCATCAAGGAACGGCTGTGCGGGAAGACGCCCTCTTCCATACCAATCAAAAAGACCACAGGGAACTCCAGCCCTTTGGCTGAGTGAAGGGTCATCAGTGTCACTGATTCCTGCGGGGTTTCCTCTTTGTCCAGCTGATCGATGTCAGCAACGAGGGCCAAGTCGGTCAAGAAAGCAATCAGGCTTTTATCCTCGCTATTGTTCTCAAAGTTCTTCGTCACCGACAGGAACTCATCCAAGTTCTCTAGGCGGCTTTGCGATTCCAGTGACTTCTCTGCTTTAAGCATTTCCCTGTAGCCGGATTTATCCAGCACCTCTTCCACGAGCTCCGTCACGGACAGATAATCCTGCATAGCGGTGTATCCCTTGATCAGTTCGGTAAACTCATGCACCGCTTTACGGATTTTCGGGCTCAAGCCGATCAATTCGATATTTTCCAATGCATCGAACATCGATGTGTCCTGCATCAGCGCGAAATCAGCGATCTTATCGAGTGATGTGGAACCAATACCCCGCTTCGGCACATTGATAACCCTGCGGAGGCTGATGTCATCATGAGGATTGGCAATCAGGCGCAGATAGGCAAGAATATCCTTGATTTCTTTGCGGTCATAGAACTTCACACCGCCTACAATCGTGTAGGAGAGATTCGATTTGAGCAGGTATTCCTCCATAACACGGGACTGTGCGTTCGTTCGGTACAAGATGGCCACGTCGCTTATGCTGCGGTCAGGTTCGCGGGTCAACTCCAAGATTTTCCCGACTACAAATGCAGCCTCTGCCTGTTCATTATCTGCATTATAATAATGAATCTTGTTTCCTTCGAGGTTTTGAGTCCAAAGGTTTTTCGGTTTGCGGTTGCTGTTGTTCGCGATGACTTCATTTGCTGCCTGCAGTATCCTCTTTGTGGAACGATAATTCTGTTCCAGCATGATGACGGTTGCGTTCGGGTAGTCTTTTTCGAACGAAAGGATATTGCTGATGTCCGCTCCCCGCCAGCGATAGATCGACTGATCCGAATCCCCCACCACACACAGGTTCTTGAAGCGGGCCGCCATCATTTTGACAAGCATATATTGGGCTCGGTTCGTGTCCTGGTACTCATCGACGTGGATATATTGGAACTTGCGCTGATAATACCCTAGCACTTCCGGAACCCGGTCAAACAATAGGATGGTCTTCATGATCAGGTCATCGAAATCAAGCGCCTGGTTCTTGCGCAATCGTTTTTCGTATTCTTTATAAACATCGGCCACAACTCGTTCATAATAGCCGGCAGCTGCCTTTTCGTATTCCTCGCTATTGATCAGTTCGTTCTTGGCGGAACTGATGGCGCCAAGCAGCGCCCGGTAGTCGTACTTTTTCGGGTCGATGTTCAGGTCCTTCAGGATTTGCTTAATGACAGATTGTTGGTCAGTCGTATCCAGGATCGTGAAATTACGGCTGTAGCCGATCCGGTCGATATCCCTCCGTAATATGCGTACGCACATAGAGTGGAAGGTGGATATCCAGATATTCTCTGCATCCGGTCCAAGCAGATTTCCGATCCGGTCCCTCATCTCCCTGGCCGCCTTGTTTGTGAACGTAATCGCCAGTATACTCCACGGGGCCACCTCTTTTTCGGCCATCAAATAGGCAATCCGATGAGTCAAGACACGTGTCTTCCCGCTTCCTGCCCCAGCCATTATTAATAATGGGCCCTCTACTGTCTGTACTGCTTTCTTCTGCTCCGGGTTTAAGCCCTGTACAAGCTTTTCTGCTATATTTTCCATGTTTCCACCACCACTTTAGAACATTTGTTCTATCTATTATAAACTAAAATCAGCTGAATGGACGGTTAGTTTGAACCTTTTACACTTCGCACTGTTTGTAGGGCCTCTTCTACGTCCTCATAAACAGCATTTCCAACGACAATCACATCTGCTAATTCGCCCATCTCCTTCGCCTGTTCTGCGGTCTTGATGCCTCCTCCATAAAAAAGAGTCGTTTGGCTCAATGCCTGTTTCACTTTTTTCACTATGGTCGGGTCTCCATAAGTGCCGCTGTACTCCAGATAGAAGATCGGCAGCGACAGCATTTTTTCCGCCAGTTCCCCGTAGGCAACAATATCATCCATATCCAGTTCCGTATCGGCATCCGTCAGATGCGCCGCTTTGCAGTCGGCATTCAATATGCAGTAACCTTCCACATGGATCTCTTCCCAATTCATCATATAACCGAATTGCTTGATGGCCTGTTGATGCAGACCAGTAATCCATTTCGGATTGCGGCTGTTCAGGACAGAAGGAATGAAGTACAGATCAAATCCTGGTGAAACGGATTCCAATGAGGACACTTCCAGCGCACACGGCAATGGGTACCTGCGTACACGCGCCATCAGGTTCAATGTGTCCTCAAGAGTGACATCGTCCGTCCCCCCGATGACAATAGCATCCGTCCCTGATTCGCATAGTCTTTCCAAGGTTTCATCATCAATTTCTTTATTAGGATCGAGTTTGAAGACATGTCTCCACTCGGTGTAATCATACATAAATAGGCCTCCCCATCTTTCTTCCATTCCCCATTATAGCATTAAGATTTCTAATAAAAAAACTGCACGCCGCACATTACAGAAAGCGGAGAGAAAGGGCCTGTCAGTCTCCAAAAAAGAGCCAGCATTTATCTGGTGAGTGAGCCGGACCATTTTTTCTAAGCAATAAAAATACGACAGGTCTTTGCCTGTCGCATCATTTATCGTCAGCTATTCTGGCCAGTGCCATTGTATAGGCATCATTTCCGTAGTTCAGACAGCGCTTCACCCTTGAAATGGTGGCTGTACTTGCCCCTGTCTCTGTTTCTATTTTATGGTATGTCTTGCCTTCTTTCAGCATTCTGGCTACCTCAAGGCGTTGAGCAAGAGACTGAATTTCATTGATGGTGCATAAATCATCAAAGAAGCGATAGCATTCTTCCAAGTCTTCCAAAGACAGAATCGCCTTGAAAAGCTGATCCAGCTCTTTTCCCCTCAATTTATCGATTTGCATAGTCTATCTCCTTTTTTAGTTCCAGCCAATCCGCTGAAGCTTTATTTGTATTCAGGCTAAAGCATCGCCCTATGTATGGCAAGCTGAAACAGCGGGCGGGTCCATCAGCCTTTACGTTCCGCTGATGGGCTGTCCGCCTATTGAATATCAACGGAAGATGTAAGGCCCGGTTGATCTGGTATGATATTAATCCATGTTTTCCCCGGGACATATTTCACCTTTTCTCCATCTTTGACGAATGTTATCAGATTGTCAACACTTTGCCACTCAATTTTGTTCCATTTTCCTTTTTGGAACAGATAAGCTGTGCCGCCTGAAACCAAGTCAATATCGAGGCGGCCGGCATCATCTATTACTTTATGCCCTGTTTCCATAACAATCAAGTTATCAATGGCCACTTGCTCATCATTATCTTTATCCACAGTCGGTTCAGTTCCATTATAGCGCAGGTAGGCATTCTTCGATTCATCGAACGTATACGTGACATTATACGAAGCCGATCCGTAGCTGATTTCGACCGTTTTGCCGGATTCGCCCTCAAGGCTATCCAGTTCATCACCCGTCAGGAAAGAAAGTCCATCAGGGGCTCCTTCCATGCTGTATCCATTTTCTTTGGCCCCCTGCTCAATGTTCTTATACGTGATATAAGAATTATGAGGAGCCTTCCGTGATTGATCCCGCTTGAATAGAGTGCCGTCATACTTCAATCCGTTTAGGACATCTACATCGCCTCTATCCAGCATTTCTTTAGCTCCAGGGCTATTGCCGTGGCAAATAAACAGGCTATCCATGCCTTCAGCCAATGTGACAAAGTAGTCGCGGGCGCTTCTAACAGGCCCTATCTCATCCGGCTGCTCACTTTGGAAGAAAGCGAGGAACCGAGTGGCATTCCCTTCTGCCAACATTTCATATACCAGGTCTGCCTGGCTAAGACCGCTTTGCGGGCGGGCTTTTGGGTGATTATTGACTACAACAGAAACAGCCCGGCCATCTTCATGCCCGTCAGCCTCTAATCCGGTGAGCGGATAACGATTATTGGAACTGTCTGCCCCGTTTTCTTTACCGCAGCCGGCTATAATGAGAGTAAAAGCAAAAATTAAGAACAGTAGAGAGCGTAGCTTCATTTTCTGCATCTCCATTTCCCTTTTTATCTTTATTTTACCTCATTATAGTCGGGAAAAGTACAGTCTTATTCATAACGTCATACATTCCTGTAGGTGTGATACGAATGTATGGTAAGTGTGTGGAAGAAAAGAATAACAGACTATAGATTGGGTCGGAGAATTGATAACCCCTCTCCTTCAAGAGCCTTTTCAGTTCCTTCTCCTCTTCGATCAGTTCCTCGACAGGCTTATCAGACATGACCCCGTTCAGCGGGAGCGACATTCTGTACAGAATATTGCCGTTCTCAGTAATCACAATTCCGCCGCCCATTCTCTTCATTTCTTCAAATGCGAGCAGCATGTCCTCCTTATGCTTGCCGATCAGGATGATATCCCCTGTATTGGAGAACGAGCTGGCAAACCCGGACAGATTGTCGGCAAACCCTTTCAGTATTGTGTTCGTGCGCCATTTCCCATTTTTGTCAATCAGGGTAAAGAAGCTTTCATCATGGTCAGAAGACAACTCGCCATTCGACATATCCCTCGTGACTGAATACGGTTTTGTAATGACATCGTTAACCATCTCGACGCCAAAAGGCATGGAAAATTGCAAGTCATCAAAATCGAGATCCCAATCGAGTGCAAGCGGCCCTAAATCATATTCATTCCAATCGATTTGCTTGCTTTTATGAAGCACTTCGCCATCTTTCTTGATCCATTGGCCTTTTGCCATTACAGATACAGGTGTCGGATCGGACGGATCGGACAGGAAATTGATGTTAGCGACGCGGCCGGTGTTAATGTTGCCGTGGAGGTATTCCAGATTATAATATTTGGCGATATTGACTGTGGCCATGTTGTAAGCGTCAATGATCGGCACCCCTTTTTCGATGCATATCCGAATTAACCTATCCATGATCCCCTGCTCATAGAAAGCTGGAGTGGAGCCGTCTGTGTTCAAGAAAAATTTATCATAATAATCGATTCCGAGTTCCTTCAATTCTGTGAGAAGCTTCGGCAAGTCCGGACGGATTGATGAATGCCTCAACGAAACCGTGTACCCTTGCATCAGCCGGTTGTAGGCCTCTTCCCCTGTCATCGCTTCATGGTCACAATCTGCGCCGAGGAGCATCATTTTCGCCAGCGTTTTTTCGGACGCCCCCGGGAAGTGTCCTTCAATCTGTTTCCTCATCCGCTTCGCTTCTTGAATCCAGTGCAGCATCATATCATCGCCGTCTAGCAGCTTCGGCCAGCCAGTCAGCTCTCCGCCCTGCAATACAGCATCATGTTCGAGCCATGATTTAATGTTTCCATGCGAGAACACTTTCTCCTCTTCCTGTAATTCTGTCTGGGAATCGAAGCGGCACCACCAATACATCGTTACCGGTATATTGCGCAGCTCCTTCAATAACGAAAACGCTTTCGTTTTTATTAATTGTAAAAACAGTACCATATTATCATTAATCAGTG
Organism: Bacillus sp. (in: firmicutes); assembly: GCA_051893455.1. Lineage (GTDB taxonomy): Bacteria > Bacillota > Bacilli > Bacillales > DSM-1321 > Bacillus_AD. Next base: position 23,367 of record JBJFHG010000012.1, on the reverse strand, counting down.
TCGTTGTACCCGTTGTTGATGCATATTGGGCGAACGTCTGGGGATTATATAATTGAAATGGATGAACATGCGGTTCGATGTAGCCGGGCACGAGATATTGTGAAGAGCAATCCACCACTTCACAGCCTTCCATTTGATCGGGTAATTTTGCGCCCACATAAACGATTCGGTCTTCGTAGATCCATATGTTCGCCTTTATCCATTTCCGGACAGATTGGTTCAAATACGTCGCATCCTTCAGAATGATATGCGGCGTTGCTTGTCCGTCCAATACAGCAATATGCTCACGCAGATGCTTATTTTTCCAGCGATATCTTTGTTCTGGCATGAACATTCTCCTCTTTTCCCTTTATTAGTTGCTCATAGTTTAACATACTTTTTTAAATTCGCACCATAATTTGTTTCATTTTTCAGTTAAATCCGAAAGGGGTCAGCCATAATGAACAGCAGGCAAAATATCGGTACAGTGAACGCAATAATTCGGATCACTTGTGGCCTGACAACATTATCTGTTGCCACCGCCAAGCTGGTCCGCCGGCCAATGTGCATATCTACCATCATATGGGCTGCAGCAGGAGCCATGAAAGTGGCAGAAGGGATCGCCCGTTACTGCCCGGTCACTGATATGATCCAAAACAGGTCAGCCATAAGCGAAAGCATGATGGAATTTATGGATGAGGCGGATTTAGGAGGAAACAGCAACAGCGTGTCTGCCGAAGGTTCAGAACAATGAACAAAATCCCCCGTAACTCTTGCGGGGGATTTCGTATAGTCCGGCGCTTTATGACCTGTTCGCAAACGTTCGGTAGCCGATATCTTTGCGGCAGAAAAGGCCGTCACAGTCTATATGGCCGATTTCACGGTAAGCTGTTTCCTGAGCTTCTTTTAACGTCTTCCCTTTGGCAGCGACAAACAGGACCCGGCCACCGTCTGTCACAGTTGTCCCAAGTCCATCGCAGGCTGTACCGGAGTGATAGACATGCACTTCCTGGGCGATGTTTCCGAGCCCTTTGATCACGGCACCTTTTTGATAGGATCCCGGATACCCTTTGGCAGCCAGCACAACGCCAAGTACGGCTTCGTCTGTCCATTCGAGCTGCAGATCTTCACCTGCCATGACTTTTTCAAGCACATCGACGAAATCATTCTTCAGGCGCGGCAGGATGACCTGTGTCTCCGGGTCGCCGAAACGGACGTTAAATTCAATCACTTTCGGCCCGCTTCCGGTGAGCATCAGACCGGCATACAGGATTCCGCAGAAAGGTCTTCCTTCGGCCGCCATCGCTTCGGCAGTTTTTTTGACGATTGTCTCAACAGATTCATCGACGACATGTCGGGGAATCTGCGGAACCGGCGAATAGGCGCCCATTCCGCCCGTATTCGGTCCTGTATCCCCATCATAGGCCCTTTTATGATCCTGGGCAATTTCCATCGGGAAAACCCGATCTCCATTGACGAAGGAAAGCAGAGAGAACTCTTCCCCTTCCAGATATTCCTCAATCACGACACTGGCTGATGCTTCCCCGAATTTGGCATCAAGAAGCATATCACGGAGCGCGGCTTCGGCTTCTTCCATCGTCAAGGCTACCACCACACCTTTTCCCGCCGCCAGCCCATTTGCCTTTATCACAATTGGCACACCTTCAGATCTGACATATGCCAGCGCTTGTTCATAGGAATCGAACGTCTCATATGCCGCTGTCGGGATTCCATATTTCTTCATGAGATCTTTGGCGAAACTTTTGCTCCCTTCCAGCTCGGCTGCCTTTTGCCTGGCTCCGAATACCTTCAACCCTGCCTCTTCAAACCGGTCAGCGAGCCCTGCCAGCAAGGGTGTCTCCGGGCCTATGAACGTCCATTCCACCTGTCGTTCCTTTGCGAATGAAATCAAACCCGCATGATCTTCTTCAGCAATCGGCACCTGAATGGCCACATCCGCCATGCCCGGATTGCCGGGAGCGACGTACACCTGATCAACCCGGCTGCTTTCGGCAAATTTGCGCGCTATGGCATGCTCACGGCCGCCTTTTCCCACTACTAGCACATTCATGGCTGCAAGCCCCCTTCCTTAATGTTTGAAATGCCTTACTCCTGTAAATACCATCGCAATACCGAAATCATTGGCTGCCTGTATGGAATCAGAATCCCTGATGCTGCCGCCCGGCTGAATGATTGCCGAGATGCCCGCTTTCGCAGCTTCCCTCACTGTATCATCCATCGGGAAGAAAGCATCCGAAGCCATCACCGCGCCTTTCGCGCGTTCTCCTGCCTGTTCCAATGCAATTTTGGCAGCGCCTACCCGGTTCATCTGTCCTGCGCCGACTCCGAGGGTCATTTGACTGTCACTGATGACAATCGCGTTTGATTTCACATGCTTGACAACCTTCCATGCCAATTTCAGTGCTTCCCATTCCTGTTCGTCCGGTTCACGGTCCGTCACTACAGACAAATCAGCATCCTGCAAAGTGCGGGAATCAGCATCCTGGATTAGCAAACCGCCTTCAACAGAGGTCAGCACTTTTTCCTGCGTCGCATTTTTTGTGGCCGGAATCGTCAAAATCCGGATATTTTTCTTCCCGGTCAATATGGCGAGGGCTTCTTCCGTGTAGCCTGGCGCCAATACGATTTCCAAGAAAATTTCGTGCAGCTGTTTCGCCGTCTCTGCATCGACCGTGCGGTTCAACGCGACGATTCCCCCGAAAATTGAGGTAGGATCTGCTTCATAGGCTTTACCGAAGGCTTCCGCAATCGTGCGCCCGGTTCCGACGCCACATGGGTTGTTGTGCTTAACCGCCACGGCAGCCGGCTCATCGAATTCTTTAATGATCTGAAGGGCGGCATTGGCATCATTGATATTGTTGTAGGATAAATCTTTGCCGTGGAGCTGTTTGGCATGGGCAATCGATTCTTTGGAACCGAGTGGTTTCTTATAGAAAGCGGCCTGTTGATGCGGATTCTCCCCATAACGCAGCGATTGTTGCAGATCATATGTAACGGTGATGCTCTCTGGATTTTCTTCTCCGGCTAAATCCGTCATGTATTGGGCGATGACGCTGTCATAGGCAGCCGTGTGGCGGAACACCTTAGCTGCCAATCGGCGCCTTGTCTCCGGCGCAGTTCCTCCGTTCTCCCGGTATTCCTCCAAGACTGTTCCATAATCAGCCGGGTCGACGACAACCGTCACGAATTTATGGTTTTTTGCTGAAGACCGAAGCATAGAAGGGCCACCGATATCAATGTTTTCGATGGCGTCTTCAACCTGTACATCCGGTTTCTCGATGGTTGCCTGGAATGGATACAGGTTTACGCAGACCAGTTCTATCGGTTCAATGGCATGCTCCTTGATCTGGTTTGCATGCGACTCATCATCCGGCATAGCCAACAATGCACCATGGACATGTGGGTGAAGCGTTTTGACGCGGCCATCCAATATTTCCGGAAACCCGGTTACATCCTGGATGCCGATAATGTCCAGCCCGGCATTCTGCAGCGCTTTTTTGGTCCCTCCAGTCGAAATGATGTCAAACCCCAATTCTTTTAGTTGCTTCGCGAATTCAACGATCCCTTCTTTATCAGACACGCTGATTAAAGCTCGTTTTGCCATGTATGTCTCTCCTTTTTATCGCCTTTTTCCAATGGCTTTCTCTCCGTTGCCCTCCCTTGATGCTGGGAAAGCAATTGATGCAACACAAGTGGATATAGCACATGCTCTGTTTCTTGGATCCGCTTCTGCAGGATTTCTCTCGTATCATCTGCCCTGACATCAACAGCCCGTTGCGCGATGACCGGTCCTGTATCCATGCCTTCATCAACATAATGGATGGTTACCCCGGTAACCTTGACGCCGGCAGAGAATGCCTGCCCGATGGCATCTTTGCCCGGGAACGACGGCAGTAAGGATGGATGGATATTGATGATGCTGTTTGGATAGGCTCTCAGCAATGTTTCTCCTATCAGACGCATATATCCTGCGAGTACGATAAATTCCACTTCCTTATCCCGCAGTTTCTCTACAATCAGCGCTTCGAACTCCGCTTTGCTGCCATAATCCTTTGCATTGAAGGAAAACACCGGTATACCTTCACGATTTGCCCGCTCGATGACTAGCGCACCCGGTCGATCGCAGATGACAATGGCGATCACGGCATCCAATTTACCGGATGTGATGTGATCCTGTATGCTTTGAAAATTACTGCCGCTTCCAGATGCAAATACTGCGATTTTTCTCATCGGCTCACGCCCTCCAGCTAACGCCCGGATGCTTGTTCACTTTCCCGATCCGGTACGCCTTTTCCCCAAGACCAGTCCATAAGTCCATCAACGGCTGTGCCTCATCTTCAGGAATGACAGCAATCATGCCGATCCCCATGTTGAATGTATTATACATATCGTCCTCGCTTATTTGTCCTGCTTCCTGTATCATCCGGAAGATCGGCTGGACAGGCCATGTTCCTTTAGCGATTTCAACCCCGAGGCCTTCAGGCAGCATTCTAGGGATATTCTCAATAAATCCGCCTCCGGTAATATGGGCAAGCCCTTTAATGCTAAACTGATTTAAAGCTTCCAAAAGGGGCTTCACATAAATCCGAGTCGGCTTCAGGAGCTCTTCCCCGAGTGTCGTCCCCAGTACATCTTCATATCCGTTTAGGTCTTTCCCGGCATCTTGCAACAAGACTTTACGGACAAGCGAATATCCGTTGCTGTGGATCCCGTTCGATGCCAAGCCGATCAGGATATCTCCTTCTAAGATATCTTTCCCTGTCACCAAGCTGTTTTTTTCACAGGCGCCGACCGCAAAGCCGGCAAGATCGTATTCCTCTTCAGCATACATACCGGGCATCTCGGCCGTTTCCCCGCCGATCAAGGCGGCACCCGCCTGTCGGCAACCTTCTGCCACTCCCTTGACGATATGTTCAATTTTCTCTGGATCTGCTTTTCCGCATGCAATATAGTCGAGGAAATATAAAGGCTCCGCCCCTTGAACTACGATGTCATTGACGCACATCGCCACGCAATCGATGCCGATGGTGTCATGGCGGTCCATCTGGAACGCTAGCATCAGCTTCGTACCGACACCGTCTGTCCCAGAGACAAGTACTGGTTCCTTCAATCCAGTTACCGACAGGTCGAACATGCCGCCAAAGCCGCCCAACCCTGCCATCGTTCCTGGCCGGACCGTTTTCTGCACATGCTTTTTCATTCTGTTGACTGCTTCGTAGCCGGCTTCTATATCCACGCCTGCTTGCTTATATGCATTCGCCATCCACTGTTTCCTCCACATATGTATTTTGGGGCCGGTAGGTAAACCGGCCATCCTAATTTAAACAGTTGTCGGTGTCTTCCGCTCCAATGCCGGATATATTTCGGTCGGGTATTCGCCCGTGAAACAAGCCATGCACTGTCCGCCCGTTTTTCCGGCAAATGGCCGTCCGATTGCCTTGACCATTCCTTCTGGGCTTAAGAACGTCAGAGAATCTGCTTCGATCATAGTGCGGATCTGCTCGACCGAGTATTCCGATGCAATCAGTTCTTCCTTAGTCGATGTATCAATCCCATAGAAACAAGGGTTTTTAATGGGCGGGGAACTGATGACGACATGCACTTCCTTGGCGCCTGCTTCCTTCAGCATCCTGACAATCCTTTTGCTTGTCGTTCCCCTGACAATCGAATCATCCACCATGATGACCCGTTTGCCTTCCACTACACCCCGTACGGGAGATAATTTCATTTTCACGCCCTGCTCCCGCAAAGATTGCGAAGGCTGGATGAATGTCCTCCCCACGTAGCGGTTTTTGATTAAGCCCAGTTCGTAGGGGATGCCTGATTCTTCGGCATAACCGATGGCGGCCGATATGCTGGAATCAGGCACGCCGGTTACAACATCTGCTTCAATGCGCGCCTCCAACGCCAGTTGCTTCCCCATGTTCTTTCTGGCTGTATGAACGTTGATTCCATCTATGTTGCTGTCGGGACGGGAAAAATAAACATATTCCATCGCGCACATGGAACGGTTATGACATAAGGCGAACCGCTCAGCCTGGACGCCTTCATCATTGATGATCAGCATCTCCCCTGGCTCCACGTCCCTTATGAATTCAGCTCCGACAAGATCGAGCGCGCAGGTTTCCGACGCAACCACGTAGGCTTCACCGAGCATCCCTAGGGAAAGCGGGCGCAATCCGTTCGGATCCATAGCGACGACCATTTCTTTTTCTCCCATCACGAGGAAGGCATAAGCCCCTTTCACCAGGCTCAGGGCATTCCGTACGCGGGACCGTAGATCGGAAAAGCCGGCCCGGCGGATCAAATGGGCGACGACCTCTGTATCCGAAGTGGTCTGAAAGATGCTCCCTTGTGCTTCTAGCTGCGTTTTCAGCTGAGTTGCGTTGATCAAGTTGCCGTTATGGGCAAGAGCCATACTACCGTCCTGGAAATGGAACAGCAGCGGCTGCACATTCTCAAGTCCTCCGCCGCCGGCCGTCGCATAGCGGACATGGCCGATGGCTGCATGGCTTTTGATATCTTTCATCGTATCCTGCGTGAACACTTCCGACACAAGGCCTTCTCCCTTAATGCCGAACAGCTTCTCGCCATCATTCAGGACCATCCCGGCGCCTTCCTGGCCGCGGTGCTGCAAACTATGCAGCCCATAGTACGTCAACTGGGCCGCTTCCGGATGGCCCCAAACCCCGAATACACCGCATTCTTCGTTTAAACCCTTCAATTCAGCAAGCATGGGATAGCCCCTTTCCAAGCTGTTTCTAATTCAGCAACTTTGGCAGTTAGGATTGTTTCGCCCCGGTCGTTTTTGCATACCATAACCGGCTCTGCTATTACTTGGCCGATTTGGACAGCTTCAGGCACGATGCTCTCAAACAGTTCTGTCTTTTCCTGTGGTACAGAAATCAGGAAGCGTGATTGGGTTTCGCTGAACAGGGCCACTGTTTGATCGCCGCTCACTTTCACTTCAGCTCCCAATCCTTTCGTTCCGAATAAGGATTCTGCTAATGCAACTGCCAATCCGCCCTCAGACAAGTCATGGGCGGAGGCCACTGCTCCTTCCCTGATGGCATCCATCACAGATTGTAGGCGGGCTGCTTCTGTCTCCAGGTCAATGGAGGGAGCCTGGCCGAAATATTCTCCGTGAAGGAGCTTCTGCAATTCCGTTCCTCCCCACTCTGCCTTTGCTTTACCGATGACATAAATCACGTCTCCGGCTTGTTTGAACGTCTGAGTCGTAATATAATCTAGGTCCTCGACGAGTCCAACCATTCCGACGACCGGTGTCGGGAACACGGCTTCCCCTTCTGTTTCGTTATATAAAGAGACGTTTCCTCCAATGACAGGTGTGGAAAGTGCCCGGCAAGCTTCACTCATGCCGTCTGTCGACTTTTCGATCTGCCAGAAGATTTCTGGTTTTTCCGGATTGCCGAAGTTCAGGCAGTCTGTGATCGCCAGCGGTTTTCCTCCGGAGCAGACAATATTGCGCGCTGCTTCAGCAACTGCGATCTTTCCGCCTGTTTCAGGATCCAAATAAATGTATCGGGAATTGCAATCGGTCGTCATGGCCAGTGCTTTCTTCGTGCCACGGATACGGATGACTGCAGCATCCGAACCAGGCGCAACAACTGTGTTTGTGCGGACCATATAATCGTACTGGTCATATACCCATTCTTTGCTGGCGATTGTCGGCTGCGCGAGCAATGCCTTCAGCGTTGCCTCATAATTCTCTAAATTCGGGGTATCCAGTTTCATCTTTTGGAATTCACGGTAATAGGCCGGCTCTGACGATGGCTTGTGGTAAACAGGCGCCTCTTCGGCTAATGCATCCACCGGTACATCGGCGACCAATTCACCTTTATGCCATAAACGAAGTTGCTGATCGTCTGTTACTTTCCCGATTGCAACAGCATCCAAATTATATTTGGAGAACAGATCAATAATCTCCTGCTCGCGGCCTTTTTTCACGACAATCAGCATCCGTTCCTGGGATTCGGACAGCATCATCTCGTAGGCTGTCATACCCGTTTCCCGCTGCGGCACACGGTCGAGATCCATTTCTATTCCTGATCCGGCTTTGCTCGCCATCTCTGCCGAGGAGCTCGTCAAACCTGCCGCCCCCATGTCCTGGATTCCGACAAGGGCATCGCATTGCACCAATTCCAGGCAGGCTTCTAGCAATAATTTCTCCAGAAAAGGGTCCCCGACCTGTACAGCAGGACGATTATCCCCTGATGATTCCGTCAATTCCTCGGAAGCAAAAGTCGCCCCATGTATTCCGTCACGACCCGTTTTGGCCCCGACATACATGACCGTATTGCCGACCCCATGCGCTTGCCCTTTTTTAATATCCTCGTGGTCGATCAATCCAACGCACATGGCATTGACGAGCGGATTGCCCGCATAACAGGCATCAAATTGCACTTCCCCGCCGACAGTCGGGATGCCGATGCAGTTCCCGTACCCGGCTATCCCGGCGACGACTTCCTTGAACAAGTATTGGACATGCGCATCATCTAGCTCTCCGAACCGCAGTGAATTCAGCAAAGCCACCGGGCGCGCTCCCATCGAAAAGACATCGCGGATGATGCCCCCCACCCCGGTCGCCGCCCCTTGATATGGCTCAATGGCTGAAGGATGATTATGAGACTCGATTTTGAACACAACCGCTTGGCCATCGCCGATATCAACAATACCGGCCCCTTCCCCAGGCCCTTGTAGCACGTTATCCCCAGTGACAGGAAATTTCTTCAGGACAGGCTTCGAATTCTTGTAGGAACAATGTTCAGACCACATGACCGAAAATAAGCCCAGTTCAGTATAGTTCGGGAGACGGCCGAGGATCTGGGCCACCATATCAAATTCATCGTCCGTCAGCCCCATCTCTTTGTAAATTCTTTCTGATCGGATTTGCTCCGGGCTAGCTTCAAGCAGTAACGACATATGATTCCCTCCATTGTTTCACGATCGATTTAAATAGCTTCAGTCCATCATCGCTGCCGAGCATACGGTCGACAGCCCGCTCCGGATGCGGCATCATACCGAGCACATTGCCCGATTCATTAATGATCCCGGCGATATCCGCCAAGCTCCCGTTCGGGTTTGTACTTTCGTATGTAAAGACGATCTGGTCGTTTTCCTGCAGCTTCTGTAACGTGTCCTCGTCACAATAATAGTTCCCTTCCCCATGGGCAATCGGGATATTGATGATCTCTTTTTCTTCATAAGCGTTTGTGAAATAGGTGTTATTGTTCTCCACCTTCAGTTGTACAGTGCGGCAAATGAAATGAAGGCTCTCATTTCTCCTCATCGCCCCCGGCAGCAATCCTGCCTCCAAAAGGATCTGAAACCCGTTGCAGACACCAAGGACCGGCTTTCCTTCCGCTGCGGCCTTCATGATTTCAGGCATGACATTCGAAAACTTGGCGATGGCGCCGGAGCGCAAATAATCACCATATGAGAATCCGCCCGGTAAGAGGATTCCATCGTAATCTGATAAATCAGTTTCCGTATGCCATACGTATTCCGCTTCTTCCCCTAATTCATCCTTGATGGCATGATACATATCAACGTCACAATTTGAACCTGGAAACATGATCACGGCGAATTTCACTGCGCGACTACCTCCTCGATTTCATATCGGTAATCCTCAATCACTGTATTGACGAGCAATTTTTCACAAACTTCCTTCACCGTCTGATTGATATCCTTTCCGCACTCCTGTATGGACAGCTCCATGTACTTGCCGATGCGCACGTCCTCAATTTCCGGATAGGATAAGCTGTTCAATGATTGCTGAACGGCTGCCCCCTGTGGATCCAATACACTTTCACGCAATGTTACATACACTTTGACTTTATACATGATTCAATCCTCCAAGTCTGGTTACTATTTTTTCATACGCATCAGTCAGGCTCCCCAAGTCACGGCGGAAAACATCCTTATCCAGTTTCTCTCCGGTTTCAATGTCCCATAGACGGCATGTATCCGGGGAAATCTCATCCGCCAGCAGGATATCCCCATCGGCGGTCAATCCGAATTCTAGCTTAAAGTCCACGAGACGGATCCCTGCACGGACGAAAAGCTTCGTCAATACGTCATTCACCTTCAATGCCTCGCGGGTGATCTCATCCAGTTGCCCTTCACTGGCCAACCCGAGCAGACTGATGTGGGCACGGGTTAGCAACGGGTCTCCAAGACTATCATTCTTGTAGTAAAATTCGACAATCGGATGGGTAAGCAAGATGCCTTCCTTCATGCCAAGCCGCTTCGAAAGGCTGCCAGCCGCCACATTGCGTACAACCACTTCCAAAGGGATAATGGTGACTTTGCGCGCCAAATGTTCATTGGCGGACAGCTTTTTTATGAAGTGGGAGCGGATGCCTTCCTCCTGAAGTTTTTCGAACAGCATTGAAGTGACCTCATTGTTCAGTGAGCCTTTGCCTGCAATCGCGGTTTTCTTTTCTCCATTGAATGCAGTTGCCTGGTCTGTATATTCGAGCCAAACGACCTGATCATCCTCGGTTGCGTAAACCTTTTTAGCTTTTCCCTCGTACAGCAATGGACCTTTTTCCATCTGTCACCCTCCTGTTATCTGAATTTTTTGAATCGTTATCATAAAAAATACATCTGATAGCCCATAACGCTTGTCAGATGTATTCTGTTTTGACGGCTCTACAAACCCAATCTCTCGAAAATAACATCCACGTTCTTCAAGTGATAGTTATAATCGAAGCAATCCGCGATCTCTTCCGCAGATAAAAGGCTTGTGATCTTTTCGTCCGCTTCAATCAGCGTGCGGAACGGAACCTGTTGTTCCCATGCCTGCATCGCTTTCGGCTGGACCGTATCATATGCTTCCTCACGCACCAGCCCTTTGTCGATCAAGGCAAGCAGGACGCGTTGCGAATAGATCAGCCCTAACGTGCGATCCATATTCCGCTTCATGTTGTCCGGGAAAACAGTCAGATTTTTGACGATGTTTCCGAAACGGTTCAGCATATAATTCAATCCGATTGTCGCATCCGGAAGAATGATACGTTCCGCCGATGAATGGGATATATCCCGCTCATGCCATAAAGGAACATTTTCGTAAGCCGTCATCATATAACCGCGAATAACACGCGCAATACCGGTCATGTTTTCAGAACCGATCGGATTACGTTTATGAGGCATCGCAGAAGACCCTTTTTGCCCTTTGGCAAAGAATTCTTCCACTTCACGTGTCTCGCTTTTTTGCAGGCCGCGGATTTCCACGGCAAATTTTTCGATTGACGTCGCAATCAAAGCCAAAGTGCTCATATAGTGGGCATGCCGATCGCGTTGCAACGTCTGTGTCGAAATCGGGGCTGGTTTTGTGCCCAGCTTTTCGCACACATATTTCTCAACAAATGGGTCAATGTTCGCATATGTGCCTACCGCGCCTGACATCTTACCGAATTCGACTGTTTCCCTTGCGGCCTTGAAGCGCTCAAGGTTGCGCTTCATTTCTTCGTACCAAAGGCCGAGTTTCAGGCCGAAAGTGGTCGGCTCGGCATGGACACCGTGCGTCCTTCCCATCATAACCGTATACTTATGCTCGATGGCTTTGTTCTTCAGTATCTCGATAAAGCGTTCAATATCTTTCTGAAGGATATCATTCGCTTGCTTCAAAAGGTAAGACAGAGCGGTATCCACTACATCCGTAGATGTCAGGCCATAATGGACCCATTTCCGCTCTTCACCAAGCGTTTCTGATACCGCGCGGGTAAAAGCCACAACATCATGGCGTGTTTCCTCTTCGATTTCTTTGATTCTTTCAATATCGAAAGAAGCATTTTCGCGGATTAAACGCACATCCTCCTTAGGGATGTGGCCCAGTTCCGACCAAGCTTCACATGCAAGTATTTCTACTTCCAGCCAAGCCTTAAAACGATTCTCTTCTGTCCAGACCGCGCCCATTTCTGGTCGCGTATAGCGTTCTATCATGATATATTTCCTCCGAATCTCTCAGCAGTTTCACTATTCCATATCTTGCTTGCATCAGCACTTGCCAATGCTTCTTCTATTGTACCCCTTACGATATTGACATGCCCCATTTTCCGTTTATGCTTCGCTTCGGCCTTTCCGTAGAAGTGAATCTTCCAGTTCTCCACTGATGGAATCTTTTCCAGTAAAGGCTTCACATGCTGTCCGAGGACATTGACCATCACGACCGGCTTCAATAAGGCTGCATCCGCCAGCTCCCAATTGCAGATTGCTCTTATGTGCTGCTCGAATTGAGAGGTAGAGCATGCATCCATTGTATAATGCCCGGAATTATGGGGCCGCGGAGCCAACTCATTTATATAAATTTTCCCGTCTTCCGTCACGAACATCTCGACAGCCAAAATCCCTACCAGGGATACATGATCAGCAATCTGTAATGCTTTCTCGATCGCCATCTTTTCAACCTCATCCGAAATCCTGGCCGGTACAATTGATTGATGAAGGATATTCTCGACATGAATATTTTCTGCCACCGGGAAAACACTCGTCTCCCCATTGTTTTTCCTTACCACAATAACAGAGACTTCCTTTTCGTATGGTACCCAGGATTCCAGGACACATTCCCTATGCTCCAGCAATTCCTTCGCTGCAGCCAGATCGTTATAGGATCGGATGACATGCTGCCCCTTCCCATCATAACCACCTGTTGCCGTTTTCAGCACTGCCGGCATGCCTATCAACTCTATTTTCTCATCAAGATCGTCTTTGCCTCTGATTACCTCATACGGTGCCACTTCTACCCCGGCTTCGGTGATTGTCCGTTTCTCGTACACTCTGTTTTGGCTGATTTTCAGCAGCTCGGAACCCTGAGGAACACGGGCATGCTGTGTCAACCAATCGAGAGCCTCACCGTTGATGTTCTCGAATTCAAAAGTGATGATATCACTCACTTCAGCCAATCGGCCAAGCGCTGCCAGATCACTGTAGGAAGCTGTAATTTCGATATCCGCCACCTGTCCACAAGGACCATTCTGTACCGGGTCGAGAACAGCCACCTTAAACCCGGCCGCCTTGGCTGATAGCGCCATCATCCGGCCCAGCTGTCCCCCGCCTATAATCCCGATTGTCTGTCCAGGCAAAACTGCGTCAGTATAGTTGTTCACTGCTCTCCAACACCTTTTCCCTTGTTTCTTTTCGCATCGTTTCCAATCTATCCATCACTGACGATTCGAATGCCCCGAGGATCTGCGCAGCCAAAAGGCCCGCATTTGTCGCCCCGGCTTCGCCAATGGCAACTGTGGCTACCGGTACACCGCCAGGCATCTGCACAATGGACAGGAGCGAATCAAGCCCATTCAGTGCCCTTGATTTCACTGGCACTCCAATAACAGGAAGCGTCGTTTTCGCTGCCACCATGCCCGGCAGATGGGCCGCTCCGCCGGCCCCGGCAATAATCACCTTCAGACCTGCTTCCCTTGCCTTCTCCGCATACGCGAACATAAGGTCCGGCGTGCGGTGGGCTGATACGATTTTCTTCTCATAGCGGATTTCCAATCTATCCAACACATCGCATACATGTTTCATTGTTTCCCAATCTGAAATGCTTCCCATGATGACTCCAACCTGAGGCTCCATGTATTCCCCTCCTGAACAGTAATAGAAAATGGCATAAAGAAGCCCCGGATGAGGCACTTTCTGAAAAAGAGAAAGCGGACCATCCGGGGACACGCGACAGTTCGGCCATCCGAAGAAGCCATCCATCACCCTGATCGTTCTATACTTTCCCTTATAGTCCGGCCATTTACGGTAGCCGGGTAGAAACTTATGGGCCTTATCCCCAAGATTATATAAGAGAGTTATTCACATGAATTGTAGTTTCATAGTATCAGCGAAACCACTTCATTGTCAACCAAAACGTCGAACATTTATCGACAAAGTAACAAAAATGTTCGCTTTTAATCCATTTTTACTGCATCAAACTGAATGATCCGTCCTGCGGGCTCATAATTGACCTCGCCATTCTTCTTCACTTCCGTGAATACCGGCTTTTCTGTCCGTCTTGTAGGCATATAGCCTTCTTTTTTCATCCGTTCCAGGCAATCGTCAATTGTCTCATTTTCGCCCACTTCAAACTTCTTCTTTGTTGCCATTCTATTGTATGCCCTCCAGTTAATTTCTTTCTGTTAGTGTATCCAATCCTTCTAGATGACACAAGCCTATTCGAAACAGAAAAAGCTATGCCCGATTTAGGCATAGCTTCCCTATTACTGCATATATTCCTCGACTAGAACCGGCATACCGGTCTTTAGGCTTTGCGACACATCAATGATCCGCTGATTCGAGGATCCCCTGAAGCGGAGATCAACCGACTTCAGTTCTTCCACAAACCGTCCGTCGATCAGTACATCAATGTATGATAACAGCTGCAGGCGGGCCTGATGATCCATTGCTCGCTCATTCATCAGCTGTTCCCAGCGGAAGCCCGTATAGCACCAAACATCCAATCCGAGCTGCTTCGCTTCCCTGGCGATCGGGACGAGCGAAGCAGCTTGCAGCATCGGGTCTCCTCCGGATAACGTGATGCCCCGCTGCAGTTTCACATTCCTGATCTGTTCAATTACATCTTCTACTTGGACGATTGTTCCGGCATTAAGGTCGTGAGTCGCCGGATTGTGGCAGCCTTTGCATTGATGGATACACCCTTGAGTCCAAATGACCGTTCGTAATCCCGGTCCATCTACAATGCTGTCCCTCGTCAACGGTCCAGCAAGTCTAATTTCCATATAGCCTCCTACTGGTGTTTCACTCGGTCGTGCACTTCGGCCTTCTTGGCATTGTTGAATCGGTCCACTGTGCCAACCAGATAGCCCGTTATCCTGCGGATGCGGTCGAATTTGACCTGGCCATCCTGCTCATTCCGTCCGCATGCCGGGCATGTATCGCCTTCAATGACTCCCGTGTATCCGCAAACCGGATCGCGATCGACCGGGTGATTAATGCTTCCGTATCCGATCCCTAAATCCTTCATCGCATGAATAATGTTCTCAAACGCCTCCAAGTTGTTGACTGGGTCGCCATCCAACTCGATATACGTAATATGCCCCGCATTCGTCAACTCATGATACGGTGCTTCCAGCCTGATTTTATCGTAGGCGCTAATGTGATGATAAACAGGCACGTGGAAGGAATTCGTGTAGTATTCTCTATCTGTCACTCTCGGAATGATTCCAAATTTCTTCTTGTCGATCGCTGTAAATCTGCCGGACAGACCTTCTGCCGGAGTGGCAATCAACGTGAAGTTCAGATGATATTGCTTAGCTGTTTCGTCCATCCTTGTCCGCATATGGGAGATGATCTTCAAGCCAAGCTCCTGCGCTGCTTCACTTTCCCCGTGATGCTCACCGATCAGGGCGACAAGACATTCAGCTAGTCCGATGAAACCGATCGTCAGTGTCCCTTGTTTGATGACATCTTCAATTTTATCGTTCCAGTTCAAGTTTTCAGATCCACGCCACACCTGCTGCCCCATTAGGAATGGGAAGTTTTTGACACGCTTTTGTCCTTGTACTTGCATTCTCTCCAATAGCTGATCAATGACAAGATCAATCTTTTCATCCAATTCTGCGAAGAAACCGTCCAAATCCGTTTCTCCATTCAGTAATGAACCGTGTTTGAGGCCGAGCCTTGGCAGATTCACAGTCGTGAAGGACAAATTCCCCCGTCCAGGAACTGTTTCGTCCCCGCAAACATTACCGAGCACACGTGTACGGCACCCCATGTATGTTGCTTCTGTTTCTGGTTTCCCTTCTTCATAATACTTCGCATTGAATGGGGCATCCAGGAAGCTGAAGTTCGGGAAAAGACGTTTGGCGGAAACACGGCAAGCCAATTTGAATAGGTCATAGTTCGGATCTCCCGGATTCAGGCTGATACCCTCCTTAACCTTGAAGATCAAAATCGGGAAGATCGGCGTTTCCCCGTTGCCGAGTCCGGCTTCCAACGCCAACAGAAGGTTCTCCGTCACCATGCGCCCTTCTGTGCTCGTATCCGTGCCGAAATTGACGCTGGAGAAAGGCACTTGCGCCCCCGCTCTGGAATGCATCGTGTTCAGGTTGTGGATGAACGCTTCCATTGCCTGATATGTTTTGCCCTTCGTTTCCTTCAGCGCTTCCTTATAAGCGAATGCCTGAATTTTTCCGGCTGTTTGGGCATCAACCCCCACAGAGCTGATCAAGCACTCTGTTTCGGCACGTTC
This sequence comes from Bacillus sp. (in: firmicutes), assembly GCA_051893455.1. Taxonomy (GTDB): domain Bacteria; phylum Bacillota; class Bacilli; order Bacillales; family DSM-1321; genus Bacillus_AD. Next base: position 7,145 of record JBJFHG010000012.1, on the reverse strand, counting down.
ATACTGTTCACATGGATCTAACGTCCTTTTTTCACCAGATACCTTCTCCGATTCCCGAACAAGCTGCTTCGTCGCTTCTGTGTCTGCTTCCTCGTCTGCCAGAAGGTTGATTGCCTTTGTCAGATGACTGATGTATGATTTGCGGAATGTTTTCTTCACGCCGTCCGCCAAACCATAATCAAAGAACGGGATACTTTGACCGCCATGCTGGTCATTTTGGTTACTTTGGATGGCTATGGCCGCCAATGCCGAATAACTGGAAATGTCATTGGGTTCCCTTAAGAAACCATGGCCAGTGGAAAAACCGTTTTTGAAAAGGGAAATTAAATCGATTTGGCAGCAAGTCAATGTCCCCATATTCATGAAATCCATATCATGGATGTGAATATCGCCTTCCGCATGCGCTTTTGAATGTTCAGGTTTGAGCAAGTGAAGCTGACAAAATTCCTTTGAGATAGTACTCCCATATTGAAGCATAGTCCCCATTGCTGTATTGCCGTCGATGTTTGCATTTTCCCTTTTAATATCCGCATCGTCCGCATCCTCGAATGTGATTTCTTCGATTGACTTCATCAATCTCGTTTTTGAGTTCCTGATGCGGCTTCTTTCTCCCCGGTATAAAATATACTGCTCGCTTGTTTTCGCATGGCCTTCCTCGATCAGCACTTTTACGACCATATCCTGAATTTCTTCCACGTTAGGGATCTTGCCGGCATACTTTTTGTTCAGCAGCCTGACCACTTGTTCACTCAGCTGTTCTGCCATATGGTAATCAGCCGTGACTTGTTCCCTTTTCGCCACCTCGGAAGCAGATAGGAAAATGGCTCTAGTGATTTTCTCCTGTTGGAACGGAATGACCCGACCATCGCGTTTACTTACTTCTTTTATCATGTGTACTCCCCCTCGAAACACAATATATTGAAAAGTCTCATACCACAAATTCTATATATAGTGAACTAACGAAAAAAAATTCCCCTTAACAAGTTGTTAAAGGGTGCTTATTATTTGCTCTTCTTTTACCCTATCAAACAATTATCCGACCGTCAATTTGATATCAGCTTTGTTACGACAAAATTCAATTTTAGTGCACATTTACAAAAAATCTCCCTGCATCGATTTGCGGGGAGATAATTTTTTATTCTACATCCACTGCAGCTTCAGCGGATTGTTCAATCGGTTTTTTCCAGAATCCAAGGATCAGTGCAGTCACAAATGAACCGATGACAAGTGATACGAAGTACATCAATGGGTTGTCAATTGCCCAAATAACGAATATTCCACCGTGTGGCGCCTTTGAAGCGCAATCGAAGAACAACGCCAGGCCTCCGGCGATAGCAGAACCGATGACACAGCTTACGATGACACGAAGCGGGTCGGCAGCAGCGAATGGAATGGCGCCTTCCGTGATGAAGGAAGCACCCATAATGTAGTTAGTTTTACCTGATTCTCTTTCTGATTCTGAGAATTTATTTTTGAATAAAGTCGTTGCAAGAGCGATACCTAGCGGAGGAACCATACCACCGATCATGGCAGCAGCCTGAGGCGCAAAATTACCTGATGCCGCCATTGCGATACCGAATGCGAATGCTGTTTTGTTAAGAGGACCACCCATATCAACAGCCATCATACCGCCAAGGAGCAATCCAAGAAAGATTGCATTTGTACCTGACAAACCGTTCAGCATGTTCATAAGGCCATCCATAACCCATGCAACTGGTGTGTTAACAACGAAAATCATGATCAAGCCGACAATAAGTGTACCGAACAATGGATACAACAGGACCGGCTTAATCCCCTCAAATGACTGCGGCAAGTAGCCGAATACTTTCTTAAGGCCAAGAATCACATAACCAGCAAGGAAACCGGCAATCAATCCGCCAAGAAACCCTGAGTTACCGTTAACCGCAAGCAAGCCGCCGACTACCCCTGGAGCAAATGCAGGACGGTCAGCAATAGCACTGGCGATGAAACCCGCAAGGATCGGCACCATTAATGCTAGGGCGCTGTCTCCACCGATCATAGCCAATGCTTCTGCAATCACACCTTCTTGTTTATAGCCGCCGAACAGGAAGGAAAGCGCAACGATCAATCCACCGCCGACTACGAATGGAAGCATGTTGGAAATACCGTTCATCAATGGTTTATAGAAGTATTTCTTGAAGCCGCCGCCGTCTTCTGAAGCAGTTCCTGCTTCTTTTGTGCTTTCTCCTGTCGTTTGATAGATTGGCGCATCTTGTGTCACCGCTCTTGTAAGCAACTCATCAGTTTTACGGATACCCGCTGCAACCGGTACTTGGATAACGTGCTTGCCTGCAAAACGGTCCATTTCAACTTGTTTATCGGCCGCCACAATGATTGCTGTTGCTTTTTCGATTTCTTCAGCAGTCAAAGCGCCTTTAATTCCTGTAGAACCATTCGTTTCCACCTTGATCTTGATGCCGCGCTCTTTCGCTTTCGCTTTTAGGGCATCTGCTGCCATATACGTATGGGCAATCCCTGTCGGGCAGGCTGTTACAGCCAGAACCAATTGCTCATTACCTGATGTTTCAACTGTTTCTTCTTCAACGCCTTCTTCTTCATTCTGTTTTTTATCAATAATGGAAATCACTTCTTCAGCTGTTTTCGCATCAAGCAATTGTTGACGGAAGTTGGCATCCATCAGCAGGGAAGATAGTTTCGACAGCGTTTCTAAGTGTTCATTGTTTGCTCCTGCGCTAGCTGCGATCATGAACAGCAAGTGGGCCGGTTGGCCATCAAGCGACTCGTAATTCACCCCTGCATTTGATTTAGCGAATAAGATGGAAGGGGTCTTAACTGCGTCTGTTTTAGCATGTGGAATGGCAATGCCTTCCCCGATGCCGGTTGTGCTTTGCGCTTCACGGGCCTGAATGGCTTCTCTGTAGCCTTCTAAGCTGTTCAATCTCCCCGCTTCATTTAATTTACTAGTCATTTCATCGATTGCAGCCGCTTTTTCAGTGGCCTGTAAGTCAATGATGACGGTATCTTTTTTCAATAAATCCGTAATTCTCATGATGTTTTAGCTCCTTACGATAATTTCGTGACATGTACTTCAGGTAGTAATGACTCGATTTTTTCACGGCTTGCCAAGTCTTCAGAGAATGCTGTCGCGCTTCCTGTAGCAACCGCAAATTGGAATGCTTTTTCAAAATCTTTTGTTTCAGCGTACGTTCCGACGAAGCCAGCCACCAAAGAATCCCCGGCGCCGACAGAGTTTTTCACTTTGCCTTTTGGGATGGTCGCTGTATACACAGAATCTGCCGTGAACAAGAGCGCTCCATCTCCTGCCATTGATACGATGCAGTTCTGTGCACCCATTTCGATGATTTTTTTGCCGTATGGAATGACTTCTTCTACAGTCGTGATTTTTGTGTTGAACAGTTCGCTCAATTCATGGTGGTTCGGTTTCACTAGAAATGGCTGATCTTTTAGCACCTTAGCAAGGATCGATCCGCCTGCATCGACGACCACCTTCACACCGCGCTGATTGAACTTTTTCGTCATATCACTGTAGAACGTTTTCGGAAGGGATGGTGGAATACTTCCTGCCAACACAAGAATATCGCCTTCTTGTAACGCTTCCAATTTATTATTTAAATCAGCGATGTTTTCCGCTGTCAGATTTGGGCCAAGACCATTCAATTCCGTCTCTTCACCCGTTTTTAACTTTATGTTGATGCGGGAATCATCCGTAACGGAAACAAAATCTGTTTGAACGCCTTCTTCACTTAGGAATGATTGGATGAATCCGCCTGTGAATCCGCCAACGAATCCTAAGGCTGTTGAAGCTACGCCATTTGTGTTCAATACCCTAGAAACATTGATTCCTTTTCCTCCCGGGAATTTGCTTTCACGATCAATGCGATTCAGGTGATCCAATTGAAAATCATCCACCTCCACAATGAAATCGATGGATGGATTTAGAGTTACTGTATAAATCATGTTGTCACTACCTTCACGTCTGTTTTTTCTCTATATTTTTCTATAAGCTCTTTATCTTGGTGATCTGTGATGATTGTGGCTTCCTCTATATCAGCCACTTGCGAAAAGAAAGTCTCACCGAACTTGCTTCTGTCGGCCAGAACAAATGTCCGTTCCGACATTTCGCTAGCTATATGCTTTAAGACTCCCTCTTCAGGATCCGGAGTGGTGAAACCAAATTTAAGGTCAACACCGTTTGTCCCGAGGAAACAGCGGTCAAAGCGATATTTCTTTAAGCTCTCCTGTGCCACAGAGCCCACAACCGCTCTCGTATTCGGCTTGATACGGCCTCCGAGCAAATACGTCGTGATACTTGAAGCGCTCAATGCATCGATGTGCATCAATCCGTTTGTGACTACCACGATCCGTTTTTCTGCTAGGTAAGGGAGCATCTGGGCAACTGTACTTCCTGCATCCAGGTATATACAATCACCATCCAGGATCATTTCGGCTGCCGCTTCTGCGATAACCCGTTTTCCTCCAAGATGCTTAGCTGATTTATCTTGTATATTCGGTTCATCAACCTTGGAGTAAGGAAGAGTTGCACCTCCATGTATCCGCTTTAATAATCCTTGCTTTTCCAGATGTGCCAAATCACGGCGTATCGTCGATTCTGATGACCCAGTCTGGTTAACCAATCCCTGTAAGTCTACCACCCCATGTTTGGTCAGTGATTCAAGAATTATATGATGGCGCTCGGCAGTTAACATCTTATCCACTCCTCTCAGTTGACTATACACATTATAAGAGTTAACGCTTTCAAAATCAATCATTTTCATTCAAAAACATTCAATAAAAGTATTCAAACTACATTAGTTCATTCATATTCAGTCACAAACAATCATAGTCAGAGACTTCCTGTCAGGAAAGATACTTATATATTGAACTGTTTCCCCTAAATTACTCTTTTGATGAGATTTTTCGCCGGGTACCAATTTGTTTTGCCTCTTCATCAATCGATTGATGAATGACTTTAGAGACAGAAAAAGAGGCTGTCTGAAAAGGTCAAATCCCGCTAAAAATAAATAAATTGAAAAAGGCAGAAATGTTGTTAAATCAACGTTTCTGCCTTTTCAATATCAAATAAAACTAGCGCAAAAAGACTTATGAGATAGCCCCTTTTCCTGATGATCGATGGCTGCCTGAAGACCATCTCCCCAATTAGGATTTGACGAACCGAGGATGCCATCAAAACGATAGAGAATGGACAATTGACGGCCACGATCGCACAGCAGCCTTGCTTTATCCCGGAATGTCTTCCTGGAACTCTTGATGCTTCTGGGGCACCTAATATGCCATTTCGTCATGTGCCAAACACAGCCTGGATGGCAAAATGGCCCTGGCCAAGGAATAGACCATGATTTTGACCAATCAACCTTAATGCCGGAAATGATGACCGCTTTCTCATTTCTTCCGAATGCGTTAGTCTGTCTCCCCAAAGGCGTCTTATGCAAGATGATCGATAATACCGGAACAGAGATTCCAAGAAAATATCCTCTCTTCCTAATAGCTGGAATAAGCAATCGGCATCAAGGTAATGACGATTGTATCGGTATGACCAACAAGGTCAGTTAATACCTTGCTAATCGAGCTGATCCGGATTCCGTTCTTTTTCATAAATGGTTTCCTTCCATTTCCCTGCGGAATGGCATACCACCCTGTGCGCCGAATTTGGTGACCGAAAACGCTGCGGCCTGATTGGCGAAAATAAGACTTTCTTCCATTGTTTTGCCCTCTGCCCTTGCAACAGCAAAAGCTGCATTGAACGTATCTCCCGCCCCGGTCGTATCCACTGCCTTCACCGTAAATGCCGGTATCAGTTGCTCTTCTCTCCCATTATGAAAACGAACACCCTTGCTTCCTTCAGTGATGATCAGTTTATCAGGGTAAGTCGCCATTGCTTCTCCGGGTTTAACCCCCATGAATAGCTTACTGGCTTCATGTTCATTCGGCGTAATGTACGTGGCCTGTGTAATCGCTTGCCTGGAGATATGCCGGGCCGGGGCTGGATTTAAGACCAATGGGATATTGAATTCACCGCATACTTGGCAGACATACTCGACTGTTTCAGCCGGGATTTCCTGTTGAATTAATACGATGTCAGCGTTTTTGAGCTCTTCGATAGCCTTCCCGACAAAAGCAGGCGTCACAAAATCATTAGCTGCCTTCACGACGACTATACTGTTTTCACCATTCACAAGCATGATATGCGCCGTACCGGAAGAACCTGTAACCGGTTTCACAAAGTCTGTATCCACACCGTTCTCTTTAAGGTTCTTTATCAGTTGCGGCCCGTACATATCATCACCGACGCAGCCGATCAAACTGACTTCTGCGCCTAGACGGGCTGCTGCCACCGCCTGATTGGCCCCTTTTCCTCCCGGGACCAACTGAAAAGATTTACCCAACACTGTTTCACCTGGTTCCGGACGAACCGAGGAGGTCACCACCAAATCCATTGAAATACTACCGACTACAACAATTTTACTCATTATCATGACTCTCCTTTTTTGTTGGTATCACGATCTATATCCAAAACAGGCAATTTGATTTGCCGTTCGGACTTCGTTTCACTTTTCATTACCGACAGCAATAGTCTGGCTGCTTTGGGGGATATCATCAAACCCGATGATCTGGATATCTTCGGGGACACGTTTCCCTGTCTGTAAAGCTTCCTTCAACACTGCCGCCATTATATCATTGCTGGCAATGACAGCACCCGTTCGAGTATGTTTGTTGAACAATTCCCTTGCCCAATTCTTTGCCCCGGCTAATCCGAAAGAACTCGTCTTCAACACAACACCTGCCCCCACCTTCACTGATCAGCACCTCCCTCGTGCCTTGAAACCTTTCCTGTGCTGACAATAGATGGCCTGCCCATTCAGAACGGTTATGTTCCTGCACCCGCGCCTGACCAACTCCCTTGCAGCTATCCGGCCTTCTTCCCTGCCGTCCGCATAGACCGTCGGATTGTGGTCTATGAATACGGTAGGAACGATTAAATTTTCATAATGTGATGTATCAGCAGAATTCGTGACGTCAAAAGACTCATCACATTGTTCTGCAGCACACTGCTAATTTCTTATAGCACAAAAAAAGACCAGCCTTTCGGCTGATCTTCTGTGTTGCCTGGCGACGTCCTACTC
>JBJFHG010000011.1:0-62177 GCA_051893455.1 Bacillus sp. (in: firmicutes) | reverse complement strand
ATTTGATAAACAGATTTTATTTTTTAATCTGTCTACCTAATGGGGAGCATATCATAAACCAATATTCCTGGCTTTTTGCTTTTATCAGGTATTTATCGAGAACCGGCAGCTGATCGGACAGCGCTTTTTTTACGTTGCCCTTTTTAGAATATCGGAACAAATTCAGAATATATCGAAGCGAGTCTAATAAATATATATGAAATAGTAAGCATTCTCTTACTTTCTTGCATTCGATAGGGCGTTAGCAATATTGTACAGTACTTGTAAATTTCCTTTGACTTTTATTCCGCATATAACTATAATTTTATTATATTATAACAAATTTTCTGAATATTTAAAAATCTGTTCAGTGAATTCTATAAGCGGGTAGTTAGTTTGCCTGTTCAATAGAGATAAAAACAGAAAAAGGGGGTCTTTTTATGGAAAACAATCGTCCGATGTTTGGAACAAGGACGGGTTTCATCATGGCTGCTATTGGATCTGCAATAGGGTTGGGAAATATTTGGAGGTTTCCTGCAGTAGCATATGAGAATGGAGGGGGGGCATTTTTCCTTCCGTATTTATTCGCATTGCTGACTGCAGGTATCCCTATTTTGATCCTGGAATTCACTATGGGCCATAAATACAGGGGATCTGCTCCTCTCACTTACGCCCGTTTCCGGAAAAAATCAGAATGGTTAGGTTGGTGGCAGGTCGGGATTTCGTTTGTCATTGCCACTTATTACGCTGTCATCTTGGCTTGGGCAGGATCTTTTGCCTTCTTCTCATTTGGAGAGAAATGGGGGGATGATCCGGAAGCGTTCTTCTTTAATGAGTATCTGCAGATCACAGCTCCGGGCGATTTTGCGGGGATTGTGCCAGGTGTGTTTTTCCCGTTACTGATCGTTTGGGTGGTCACATTAGGCATTTTGTTCAAGGGAGTCAAGAAAGGGATTGAAGTCGCGAATAAGATAATGATACCAACGCTAGTGATCTTATTCTTACTGATTGTTATTCGCGCACTGACTTTGGATGGGGCTTTGCAAGGTCTGGATGCTTTCTTTAAACCGGATTGGGGACTGATTGCCGACCCTGGTGTGTGGGTGGCAGCCTACGGCCAGATTTTCTTCAGTCTATCGATTGCATTCGCCATTATGATAACGTATTCAAGCTATCTTCCGAAAAAGACAGATTTGACGAACAGCGCCTTCATTACTGGTTTTGCCAACTCGGGGTTTGAGTTGCTTGCTGGGATTGGAGTGTTTGCAGCCCTCGGTTTTATGGCTCAACAACAGGGAGTTCCAGTCACTGAGGTCGTCAGCGCAGGAATCGGCTTGGCATTTGTCGTCTTCCCGAAAATTATTAGCAGTTTCCCGGCATTCAATGACTTCTTCGGTTTCGCCTTCTTCGGATGTCTTGTGCTGGCGGGGATGACGTCCTTGATTTCGATTGTGGAGACTTTTGTTGCCGGCGTCCAGGATAAATTCAATGTGTCCCGGACGAAGTCTGTCATGATCGGCGGCGGTTTGGCAGCTGTTGTATCCATCATCTACGCAACCAAATCCGGTCTCTTCCTTCTTGATGTAGTTGATTATTTCATCAATCAGTTCGGCATCGTTGTTGTCGGATTGGTGGAAGTCGTCCTGGTTGCGTGGATTTTCAGGGAGCTCAAGGGCCTTCAGGCGCATGCCGATTCTGTATCGGATATCATGCTTGGCGCTTGGTGGAGGTTTTCATTAATAATCATAACACCGCTTGTGCTTGGTTATATGACGTATCAAAATACGGTCCAGAACATAAAGGAGAACTATGAAGGATATTCCGATATGTTCATCATTACATCCGGCTGGAGTGTGGCGGGAGCGGTCTTGGTCATTTCCTTCCTGTTCATGGGCTTGAAATGGAAGACGAGTGATACAGTAGAATTCCAAGATTCCAAGGAGGTGTCCTGATATGTCAACCAGTGCAATTGTTATGATGGTTGTCGGTATCGTGATTATTTGGGGTGGATTGGCGGCCAGTCTTGGTATTGCCATCAAAAAATCAAAGCAGACATCGTAAAAGATGAAGGCGGTTTGCAGATAAGCAAGCCGCCTTCATCTTTTCTTTTGCTTTTCCTTCAGCAAGTCATTTTTTTCCCAGACTGTTAAGTGCCAATAGGGATCAAAGCTCCATTCGGTATAGCCATTGTCTTTATACATACCGAAATGAAGATGAGGAGGGAATTTTCCGCTGGTTCCGGGAGGTCCATACCCAGTGGCACCTACACTGCCGATAATCTCGCCAGGCCTAACTGTCTCACCGATTTGTAAGCCTTTGGAAAAACCGTTCAGGTGGGCAAAATAATGATACGTATTATTGATATCCCTGATTCCTACCCGCCATCCGCCATACCGGTTCCAGCCTTTGATTTCAACGATCCCATAGCTGGTAGCCCGTACAGGAACGCCATAATTGGCAAACAGATCTGTGCCTTCATGGCTTCTTCGGCCGCCCCAGCCCCTGGCCACACCCCAGTTGTTTTTATAGCTGTAATGATAAGAAACAGGAAGGGGAAATGCTTTCTCTTTCAGATCAATTCTATTGTAGGACTTGAATAACTTGGCGTTCCCCATAACTAGCCCTACTGCCTTATCTCTCTTGTAATAGCTCCAAAGGCCAATCCTGATATTATCATCATCCGTCCCGTACTTCTTCAGGTAGGCAGCGATGGTGTGCAGGACATCCAGGTCCGATTGGGGATCAGCCTTCCCGTCGCCATCACCATCTAAGCCAATTCCATTGAAGAACAAAATCTTTCGAGGATTTGTTTCATAAGGATTTGGATTCATGATACCGCTCCACTTTTCCGGCGGCACAAGGATTCCAATCGGTCCGTCCGAATCGGGCAGGTCTTTTCGGGCATTACGCAGGCTGTGTTCATATTGATCAATAGCGGCGATGTAATACCAAGGAATACCATGTAACTGTTCCATCTTTTTAAAAAGCTTTGTCCGATACTGGTCGGTATGGGTGTCATTCTTTCCATTACTTGCAGCATGAATAGATATGGACACGTTCATCGCTAATAAAAAGAAGACACAGCATGCAATGAATGCTCGCACAAACGACTGCTCCCTCCATTTGTTTTTCTTACCGTTATTTTGTGGAGTTTGTGGCCGAATACAATATTTAAATATTGGTAAATAAAAGGTGCATAGCTTGTATCGGTGCATTTCCTTATGTTACATTAACGAAAAAGATATTTCCTTATTTTTCTATAATTAGAATTAATAAGTTGGATGAGGAGGAGCTTGACTCGATGGGGCAAAATAAAAATGAACGGAAACGAAAACCTGATTGGTTAAAAATCAACCTGCATACAAACGAAAACTACACTGGGCTGAAAAAAATGATGAGGGAAAAAAGTCTCCATACGGTATGTGAAGAAGCAAAATGCCCGAATATACATGAGTGTTGGGCGATACGGAGAACCGCTACATTCATGATATTAGGATCCATCTGCACAAGAGCTTGCCGTTTTTGCGCGGTGAAGACAGGGATGCCGACAGAATTGGATCTGGCTGAACCTGAACGTGTGGCTGATTCTGTGTATCAAATGAACCTGAAGCACACAGTCATAACTGCCGTGGCCCGCGATGACTTGAAGGACGGTGGAGCGAATGTATTTGCTGAAACGGTGCGGGCAATCAGAAGAAAAAATCCATTTACAACAATAGAGGTCCTTCCATCCGATATGGGAGGCATATATGAAAACCTGAAGGTGCTGATGGATGCGAGGCCAGATATTCTTAACCATAATATCGAGACAGTCAGAAGTCTGTCCGACCGTGTCAGAGCAAGGGCAAAATATGACCGATCGTTGCAGTTTCTGCAAAGGGCGAAGGAAATGCAGCCGGACATACCGACGAAATCCAGCCTCATGGTAGGACTGGGCGAAACCATGGAGGAAATTGTCGAAACGATGGATGATCTGCGAGCCCACAATGTCGATATCATGACAATCGGGCAATATCTGCAGCCTTCCAAAAAACATTTGCCTGTCGAACGGTACTACACACCTGCTGAATTTGCTGAGATGAAGGAGATTGCTATGCAGAAAGGATTCAGCCATTGCGAGTCAGGTCCGCTTGTCAGGTCCTCGTACCATGCGGATGAGCAGGTGAATGCTGCAGCGAAGCAAAGGCAACAGACCGGGGAACAATCCATGACCCAAAACGCATAAAGTGAAGTTCTGCTTTCAGATTCAAAACAAAATACGCTATAATGGTGAAAGAAGGATTGCAGAGGTGAGAACAGTGGTGAAAATTAATAATCTTCAATTTGAAGTGATAGAGGATTACCGTAACGGCTTCAACGAGGAAGCTTTCAATGCACGCTATAGTGAAATCTTGAATAAATATGATTATGTAGTCGGAGACTGGGGTTATGGCCAGCTAAGGTTACGCGGTTTTTTCGATGATAAGAACCAAAAATCCTCTTACGATACAAAAATCAGCACCCTCACTGAATATTTGTATGAATATTGCAATTTTGGATGCCCGTATTTTGTCGTGAAAAAAGTGAAGCAGAAAAAAGAAGCACCGGCACAGTAACCATAAAATTCCCATATATGATAAGAAACAAAAGAAAAAAGCTTGGAGACAAGCTTTTTTCTTTTGTTTACATGATGAACTCAGATAAGAAATCTTTCAACTCTTCTGCCTGTTCGCTTGTCAGCCGGTAGATATGCTCCAAGTATCCTTCTTCAGCAAGATCATCTGCGCCGAGGATGGCAAATGTATTGCTCTGCATATCCAGGACCAATTGCTTTCCATAGAATCGGTCGGATGAAATGATAGCCAAATCAAATCGCTGGTTTTCCCCTACAAAACTGACGAATCTTGTTTTTGTTTCCTCTTTCTCATCATAAAGATAGAATCTTTCCTCCAACCCGATCCCTTCTTTCGTAATCCGGATTACACAAACACTAAATGAGGCTTGTGCGCCAAATGATGGTGCGTTTTCACATAGCGTACTGTTCTGGTTTTGCTTCGCATGACGACCGATTCTGTCTCAACAAGGTCACCGCCGAGAAAACGGACGCCTGAAAGCAAATCCCCGTTGGAAACACCGGTTGCCGCAAATACAGCATCTTCTCCTGAAACCAGGTCCTCCAACTTTAATAACTGGCGAGGGTTTTCCAGTCCCATCTGTCTGCAGCGTTCTTCTTCTTGTTCATTTTGCGGTAATAGCCTTGCTTGCATATCCCCGCCGAGAGATTTCAGGGCAACTGCGGCAATAACACCTTCCGGCGCTCCCCCGATGCCGATAAATAGATCAATTCCTGTATGGGAGAAAGCTGTAGCGATAGATGCGTTGACATCACCATCGCTGAACAGGCTTACCCGTGCTCCTTTTGCCCGGATGCGATCGATCAGGTCTTGATGACGTTCTCTTTCTTGTATAATGACATTCAGATCTTGAATACGCTTGTTATTGGCTTTTGCGACGATATCAATCGTTTTTTCAATCGGATCGTCCAAGTTGACCAACCCGGCTGCATTCGGACCGACAGCTATTTTTTCCATGTACATATCAGGGGCATGCAATAATGTACCTTTGTCAGCTGCAGCAATGACAGCCATGGCATTATTGGTCCCCTTGGCGACAATAATGGTTCCTTCAAGAGGATCAACGGCAATGTCCACTTCAGGGCCATTCCCGGTCCCAAGTTTTTCGCCGATATACAGCATTGGGGCTTCATCTAGCTCGCCTTCCCCGATGACCACTGTTCCGTCCATATTGACCGAATCAAACATTTTTCTCATCGCTGTGGTAGCTGCGTTGTCAGCCTCGTTCTTTTTTCCGCGGCCCATCCATTGCGCTGAAGCGATTGCGGCAGCTTCTGTAACACGGACAATTTCTAATGCTAATTCACGTTCCAAAATAATTCCTCCAATATGTAAAATACCTTCACCTATTCTAACAGATTTTCTGGCCGATTGCGGCTAGTATTCAATAATTGTATGTCTAAAATGCGGAATGGGTATGTCGTATTTTAGGTAAACATGCCACATTAAGTATAGTATGCCAAACTTCGGAAGCAATATTTGCAGAGCAAAGGGCAGGCGAGGATGGCGGAGCTATATTTGAGTGACTTTGGTTAGGTTATGGATAGGAAAAAATAAGTAATTTTTTAAATATTCTGTAAAATATTTGCAGGATATGTTTTATCTATATAAGCTAGAAGGTAAATGAGGGAGGGATTGTATGAGAAACTTTTCGAGAATGTCATTTATTTACCTGGCCTGTTTTGTTTTGATGTTTGGACTGTTTGGACTGTTTGCGGGGACAGCTGATGCGAAGAAAGACGATCCATATACTCGTTATGGACAGGTAGACGTAGGGAAAGATGGCATGGTAGCCACTGCTCATCCTTTAGCCTCAGAGATTGGGGCAGATATACTGAAAAAGGGAGGAAATGCGATTGATGCTGCAGTAGCCATCCAATTTGCCCTGAATGTGACGGAACCAATGATGTCCGGAATCGGGGGCGGAGGCTTTATGATGGTCTACGATGGGAAAACAAAAGAAACGACAATCATAAACAGCCGTGAGCGGGCGCCAGCGGGGGCGACAGAAGACATGTTTTTGGATGAGGATGGAAATGTCATCCCTTTTGCTGAACGTTCCCAGCATGGGACAGCGGTAGGTGTACCAGGAACATTAAAGGGCCTCGAGGAAGCGTTGGACAGATGGGGTTCCCGTTCGCTGAAGCAATTGATACAGCCTTCAATCAAATTGGCTGAGAAAGGTTTTCCGATTGACTCCGTCCTGGCGAATGCAATCAATGATAATGAAGATAAGCTCTCTCGTTCCGCAGCCAAAGAGATTTTCTTGCCGGATGGAGAGCCGTTGAAAGAGGGAGATATCCTTGTTCAGAAGGATTTGGCAAAAGCTTTCAAACTGATCAAGAAGGGAGGCTCGGATGCGTTCTATGAGGGCCCGATAGCAGAGGCGATGGCGGACGTTGTCCAAGATTTCGAAGGAACTATGACAAAGCAGGATCTGGAAAATTATGACGTTACGATTGACGAACCGATATGGGGAGAATTTCAAGGATACCGAATAGCCAGCATGCCTCCCCCTAGTTCTGGTGGAGTGTTTCTTCTGCAGATGTTGCAGATGCTGGATGGGTTTGACTTATCACAATATCCTGTCCGCTCATGGGAAAAATATCATTTATTATCTGAATCAATGCATCTCGCTTATGCGGACAGAGCTGCCTATGCGGGGGATCCTGAATTCGTGAATGTCCCTGTCAGTGGCTTGCTCCATCCTCAGTATATAGAGGAACGGAGCCAGCTCATCAGTCTGGATCGGGTGAATAGACAAGTAACGGCCGGCAACCCATGGCCTTATGAAGAAGGACAAGCCGACTTTGGACAGGCAGACCAGCCGGACGACAAAACTGACGGCGAAACGACCCATTTCTCAGTAACTGACCGATGGGGCAATGTGGTTTCTTACACAACAACGATTGAGCAAGTCTTCGGTACCGGGATTGTGGTTCCGGAATACGGAATTGTCCTGAATAATGAACTGACTGATTTTGATGCAGTGCCTGGCGGGGCGAATGAGGTTCAGCCGAACAAAAGGCCGCTCAGCAGCATGACCCCAACCATTCTGTTCAAAGGCGACAAGCCGGTATTGACGGTAGGTTCTCCGGGAGGGGCTACCATCATCACCTCGGTGCTTCAGACGATTATCCATGCAATCGAATATGATATGGAGCTGAAAGATGCTGTTGAGGAACCGCGCATTTATACAAATAGTCTTTCATCCTATCGGTACGAATCAGGAATTCCGTCCGGTGCATTGGTGACACTGAATAGAATGGGACACAGGTTCACCAGCAATCCTGGTGAGATAGGCAACGTCCAAAGCATTTCCATCGATTATAAACGAGGAAAGACGACCTTCACAGGAGTGGCCGATTCGAGCAGGAACGGAGCGGCAATCGGATTTGATCAGAAAAACAAGAAAAAGCAAGACCGATAATTTCTGTTGGGCTGCTATGGGGCAGCCCTCCCTTTTTATGTGCGCACGGCATGGATGTAAGCTTTAGGGTGAAAGTCCGAAGCCTCGAAGACAGTAGTAGAGGTTAGCCAAACACAAGGGTGTCCGTGGCGGAATCTAAAGGAAGTCGGAGGCAAATCTTCGCCCAAAGGAACGCGAACTGCATACAAGGCTATCTATCGTTGAGTGAGTTTGTCCAACAAAACAAAGCTCATACTGCCGAAGGTGAACCAGTATTTAACGGGGTGGTGTGAGATGTCGAGGGTTAATCACCCCCTCCTACTCAATTTAGTCTACTTTAAGCCTCGCCCGCAAATTGAAAGGAAAAAGCATACTGTGATATATTTGAAAATAGAGAGAATTTTAGTCAATATAAGTATTCTTCATCTCCAGTGGGAAGGGAAGTATAAATATGTATTTTGTTGATCGGCAAAAGATAGAAAGAAACATTGTAACCTTAGAGAAACACATCAAAATTTTTCAGGAAGCAGAGCTGTTGGAGTCAGACATAACCAAGTTAGCTCTTGAAAGGCTGACGCAGGTATTGGCTGATTGTGTATTGGATGTCGGCAATGCGATCATCGATGGTTTCATCATGCGAGATCCCGGCAGCTATGACGATATTATCGATATTTTGCTGGATGAGAAAGTGATCACGAAGGAAATGGAGCAGCAATTCAAATGTGTCCTGCCATTGCGGAAAACAGTTGTACAAGACTACATGGATATTGATCATACGGAACTTTTGTCCGTCCTACGCGCCAATATAGACGCTTTCGAACAGTTCCCGGAACGGGTGCTTGGTTATTTGGAAAACGAGCTTGGTCCTGTTTCGGCATTCCGCAGATAGCAGGGTTTCTAGGAAATGCCGGTGGCCGGTTGTTGATTTCATGGCCGAGCCTGATATAAAGTAAAGAGGCTACAGTTTGACGCATCAACAGAATGATCAGTACAGGAGTGAGCTGTTTGAAAAAGTATAAAGGTTTCTTGATTGACTTGGATGGAACAATGTATAAAGGCACTGAAAGAATAGAAGAGGCAGTGCACTTTGTCAATAAATTGCATGAGAAGGGGCTTCCCTATTTATTCGTCACAAATAACTCTTCCAGAACACCGGAACAGGTGGCGAAGAAGTTGAGGGATTTCGGGATACCGGCACAAGAGCATGAGGTGTTCACGACAAGCCAGGCAACCGCTAATTTTATTCATGAACGGAAACCGGGGGCAACCATTTATGTAATCGGTGAAGAAGGCATCCGCACGGCTTTGGAGGAAAGAGGGTTCACATTGGTCGATGAGAATCCCGATTTCGTCGTTACGGGAATCGACCGCGGCATCAATTACGAAAAACTGACATTGGCTTGTCTCGGTGTCCGTAATGGGGCGACCTTCATCTCAACCAACGGGGACATCGCAATCCCAACGGAGAGGGGCCTGTTGCCGGGAAATGGTTCTCTGACTTCTGTTGTCACCGTTTCTACGGGTGTACAGCCGATTTTCATCGGCAAACCGGAAAGCATCATCATGGAGCAAGCGCTTGAGGTGATCGGAACGGCCAAAGAGGATACTTTGATGATCGGGGATAACTATGATACCGACATCATGGCCGGCATGAATGCAGGAATCGACACTTTGCTGGTCCATACCGGAGTAACAACCCCTGAACTGCTCAAGGGATATCAAGAACAACCGACTCACATCATTCAGTCACTGGACGAGTGGGAATTATAACTTGAAAAAGGGTACCCAAAAAACGGGTACCTTTTTCTAATCTATATCCTTCCGACGATGCGCAAGCCGGCTAGAGGCAGCCGCTGCGATGGCCCCGACAATATCATCAAGAAAGGTATGGCAATATCCGCTTGTTTTATCATTCAATTGCTTAAGGATGCCGGGTTTCAGCTTATCGATATACCCATAATTAGTAAAGCCGATTGATCCGTATACATTGACTATGGAAAAGGCCAATATCTCATCAACGCCATATAAGCCTTCGTCCGTTTCGATAATGGATTGAAGCGGCTGTTCAAGCAATCCCTTTTCCGCCAGCAGGTCAAGCTGGATCCCGGTTAGGATGGCGTTCTGCACTTCCCTTTTGGCAATGACCCTTTCTACATTTTCAAGGCATTCCTCCATCGACAAATTATCTTGATAAGCTTTTTGCAAATGCATGACTAATTCTGCAATAGCCTCTGTCGACACGCCTCTTTCTTTTAGCCATTTTTTGGAAGTTCGCTCCGTTAAATCGATTGGTTTATTTGACATGAATAATCACCTGACTCTTCTGTTTGATTGACTTTCTTCGGTGATGAGGTGAAGAAGTTTACTGCATATTATGCAAGGTCCATCTCTCGTGTAACCTGAAGAAACTAAGTGTTTCTGAAAATCAGGGAAGGGACTGGCCTTGTATCACATATAAATAGAATGTCCGGAAAGCGGGTAATTAACCGAACGAGAAGGAGCTGTTTTGTATGCTGGATGAAGTGGTCTACAAGAACTATGGTCTGATGATGGAGAGTCAGGGGCATGATGGCCATTATCGATACTTCACGTCAGGGGAGCATCGATACACAATCATTCCGATAGCAGAATTGGACGAAGCAGAGTTGGAGGAAAGGCTTAAGCTTTCTGAATACATGAAGCAGCATGGGGATGAGAACATCGCCTCTTTTGTGATGTCACGGGAGGGAACCTTTCTGTCGGAGACAAAGGATATGCTGTTTATCCTATTGGCCAATGCGGATAGGGGAAACAACAGCCCATTTTCGATTGCTGAAGAGCTTGCCGTTTTTCATAATCGGGGAAGAAATTTTGCGGAGCCTTTATCAACAGTGAACAGGATCGGAAAGTGGAAGGACTTGTGGGAAATGCGGATTGACCAGTTGGAAACTGTTTGGAGGGAGAAGTTGCATGCCCATCCCAATAACCAATTCGAACGGATGTTTCTCGAGTCCTTTCCATACTACATGTCTTTGGGTGAGAACGCCATTCAATACTTGGTTGATTGTGAAATAGACGATGAGCCAATGAACCTAGATGCAGGAACAATCTGCCATGAGAGGTTCTTTAAAGAAACTTGGAGTGACGGAAAAGCCAAAAACCCCTTCGATTGGGTATTCGATCATCATACACGAGATGTAGGTGAATGGATCAGGCAACATTATTTTCAATATCCGGAGACCTACCAGCCTTCCATGATTCAATTCATGCGCGAGTATGAATACCATGTCCCGTTCAGCCCTTTTTCCTGGAGATTGCTTTATGCCAGATTGCTGTTCCCGGTCCATTATCTAGAGGTCGCAGAAAATTATTTTATGACAAAAGAACAAGGCGAGAAAAAGGCGCTGCAGGATTTCTTGGATTCCACTTTATCGAAGGCACATCGTTACGAGGATTTTTTAAGCCGTTTTTATGAACTGTTGCAGGTACCTGTAACTGAACTAAGTATTCCGAAAGTGGATTGGCTGTAAAAAATAGTTGCCCTTCTGTTCATGACTTATTGATATAATAACATCATTCGATATTATCTATTAGTTTAGACTATTGAAAATATTGTGCGGTAAGCATATAATGTCTTTTATATAAGTACAAATGTGCGCCATGCGTGAACAATGGAAGGGGAATCACTCGATATGAAAGCTATTTCCATCGGATTGCTGGGTTTGGGTACAGTCGGTACTGGGGTAGTGAAAATCATCAAAGATCATCAGGATAAACTGATTCACCAGGTTGGCTGCCCTGTCAATGTGAGACGGATATTGGTCAAAAATATTGATAAAGTGCGCGGGGAAGACATTGATCATTCGATTTTGACGACCGATCCGGATGAAATTCTGAATGACCATGAGATTGATGTCATTATAGAGGTAATGGGCGGCATTGAAGAAACGAGGAAGTATCTTTTGCAAGCTGTCCGCAATAAAAAACATGTAGTGACTGCCAATAAGGACCTGATGGCCTTGCACGGGCCGGAGTTGCTGACGGAAGCGACAGCAAATGGAGCCGATCTTTTTTATGAAGCCAGTGTAGCTGGAGGAATCCCGATTTTGAGGGGGTTAGTCGATGGGTTGGCGTCAGACAGAGTCACAAAAATGATGGGGATCGTCAATGGGACGACAAATTATATTCTGACAAAAATGAGCCAACTCGGGAGTCCGTATGAAGAAGTGCTCGCGGAGGCCCAAAAATTAGGGTTTGCAGAAAGCGATCCGACATCTGATGTGGAAGGGCTGGATGCAGCAAGGAAAATGGCCATATTGGGCACTTTGGGTTTTTCGATGAATATCGGCTTGGATGATGTAAGTGTGGAAGGCATCACTTCGATTACAGAAGAGGATTTGGCATATAGTAAGCGTCTCGGCTATACGATAAAACTCATAGGCATCGCTGATCGGACCGGGGAAAAGGTTGAGGTGAGTGTCCAGCCAACCCTTTTGAATGAAACGCATCCGTTAGCAGGGGTCAACGATGAATACAATGCAGTCTACGTATATGGGGAAGCGGTCGGCGAAACGATGTTCTATGGTCCGGGGGCAGGCAGTTTGCCAACGGCGACTGCGGTAGTTTCCGATTTAGTCAATGTTTTGAAAAATATGAGACTAGGCGTGAATGGACGCAGCGCAATCTCCCCTCAATACACCAAAAACCTGAAGGCGCCTGATGAGATTTATTCTAAATTTTTTGTCAGGTTGCATGTGAAGGATGAACTGGGGGTATTCGCTTCCATTACATCCTTATTTTCAGAAAATGGAGTTAGCTTCGAGAAAATCCTGCAATTGCCGGTAGAGGAAGGCCGCTCGGAGATTGTGCTGGTCACCCATAAGGCTTCATTAGGCAATGTGCGCAAGGTTTTACAACAATTACAGGACAGCGAATTGGTATATGAAATCAAAAGTTCATACCGTGTCGAAGGGGATGTGGCAAAATGAGTTGGCAGGGATTGATACAGCAATATAAAGAGTTTTTACCGGTAACAGACCAAACACCCGATCTTACATTGCTTGAAGGCAATACCCCGTTATTGCCATGCCGGAACCTATCCGAGGCTTTGGGGATTGAACTGTACGTGAAATATGAAGGTTCGAATCCGACAGGTTCATTCAAGGATCGCGGTATGGTGATGGCTGTTGCCAAAGCCATTGAAGAAGGGAGCGACACCATCATCTGCGCATCCACGGGAAATACATCCGCGGCAGCGGCGGCATATGCAGCCCGTGCCGGTCTTAAATGCATTGTGATCATCCCGGACGGCAAAATAGCTATGGGTAAATTGGCGCAAGCTGTCATGTATGGTGCTGAGGTGGTCGCGATAGAAGGAAACTTCGATCAGGCACTGAACATAGTCCGCAGCATCAGTGAAAAATCTCCAATCACATTGGTCAATTCCGTCAATCCATACCGGATTGAAGGGCAGAAAACAGCTGCATTTGAAATTTGTGATACAATGGGCGATGCGCCGGATACGGTTGTGATACCAGTCGGCAATGCAGGCAATATCTCGGCTTATTGGAAAGGATTTAAAGAATATCATCAACAAAAAGGGACAAAGCTTCCACAAATGAGAGGCTTCGAGGCAGCAGGGTCGGCGGCAATCGTGCATGACCGGATTTTCGAGGAACCGGAGACAATTGCTACAGCAATCCGTATAGGAAATCCGGCCAGTTGGAAAACGGCCGTCGAGTCTGCTGAGGAATCAAACGGAAAGATTGACGAGGTGTCTGATGAGGAAATCCTGAATGCTTATCGGCTTCTAGCCAGAACGGAAGGGATTTTTGCGGAACCTGGTTCATGCGCCAGTATCGCGGGCTTACTGAAGCAGGTTAAGTCCGGGGAAATCCGAAAGGGTAGCCAAGTTGTCGCTGTTCTCACAGGCAATGGCCTGAAAGATCCGTCAACCGCCGTAGAATATAGCGAAATCAACTCGACCTTATTGCCGACGAATGAAGATGACATCACCCGACATATCCAAGGACTGACAATGGTATGAATACCGATATGTTATTCTGCATACAGGCACCGGCCAGCACCGCTAATTTAGGGCCGGGGTTCGATTCCATCGGTTTGGCGCTTAATCTGTATTTGACGGTAGATGTGTATGAACATGATCATTGGTTTGTGCAAGGGTTGTCGGAGAATATGCGTATGTTCCCTGATGATGAAAGTAATTTTATCGTTCGCATGGCACAGAAAACAGCAGGTAGATACGGTGTGACCCTTCCTCCTGTTAGATTGGATGTCCGCAGTGAGATCCCGCTTGCCCGTGGGCTCGGAAGCAGTGCATCAGCGATTGTGGCTGGAATTGAGCTTGCCGACCAATTGGGTGATTTACGGCTTATGACAGAAGAAAAGGTTCATCTGGCTTCTCTTGAGGAAGGGCATCCTGATAATGCGGCTGCTTCGCTGCTAGGGGGGCTCGTTGTCGGTGAGCATACCGAAGAGGAAACAAGGGTACTGAACTTCAGTTTGCCTGATATGGGGGTGGTGGTGGTCATCCCTGAATATGAGCTATTGACAAGCAACTCACGGGAGGTGCTGCCTGCCTCATTCTCATATCAGGATGCGGTTAAATCGAGTGCTGTCGCTAATACTTTATTGGCAGCCTTGTTGGCGGGACAATACGAGCTGGCAGGTAAAATGATGAAGCGCGATCAGTTTCATCAACCATACAGAAGGCAGTTGGTTCCGTTATTAGACGAGGTGGAACAGACAGCAATTTCAGCAGGTGCCTTCGGTGTGGCGTTGAGCGGCGCTGGTCCGACGATTGCCTGTTTCGCCCGCACAGGTAAGTTGGAGCAGTTGGAAGAGGGTTTGCGGTTACATTTTCGGGATTGCTCAGTCCGCAAATTAGCGATTGATTACGATGGCTGTTCAGTCATCCCTCATCCTGCATACCATGGTTGAGGTGATAACAGGCGATGGCATCCTGATTTGTCCAGTTGTTTTAGATATGTTCAGTAAAATGGGCGGTTATCTTTCTTGGATAGCCGCCCATTTTACGCGAAAAAAAGAGCCAAGTTTTTGTTGTAAACTCAGCTCGATACGATCTAATTAAAATACTTGTTCAACTTCTACTACACCAGGTACTTCTTCAAGAAGGGCACGTTCGATGCCGGCTTTTAATGTAATAGTAGAACTTGGGCAGCTGCCGCATGCACCAAGAAGGCGAAGTTTGACAATTCCATCTTCAACGTCGACTAGTTCGCAATCGCCACCGTCGCGAAGAAGGAACGGACGCAATTTATCCAATACTTCCTGAACTTGTTCGTTCATCGCTTGTTCAGACATTCTATCGACTCCTTTCATCATCTACTCCCTATTATAATCACTCGTTCACAAAAAATCCATTGAGTATTCTTACTTTCTTAAATAGTGGTTATCCCATACAATGTATTATAGTAAGTTCGTAGAAAAGGGGATGGGCGCATGACAAAGGAGCAAGTTGAGATTGTCATTTATGGAGCTGAACAAATATGCGCGAGCTGTGTCAACCTGCCTTCTTCCAAGGATACATATGAATGGCTTCAGGCTGCACTGACAAGAAAGTTCCCTGGCCAGTCTTTCACAATTACGTACATTGATATTATGGAAGAACAGGATGAGCCTGCAAGAGCCGCATTCAGCAAGAAAGTCATTGAAGAAGACCTGTTTTACCCTGTGGTTGTCATAAAGGACACAATTGTTGCAGAGGGAAACCCGAAGCTGAAGCACATTGTTGCCGAAATGGAGAAGTACGGATATAGTATAAGCCGCTGATACCTGCTGAAGGGTCAATTGAACCCCCGTTGCAGGAACAATGCGGGTTCAATTGAGGAGCATGATCCAGAGCGTTCTAAAGACAACGGAGGAACCGGGTGAGCGAATGGGGAAAGAATGCTTCCATTTCTTTTACGGTTGAACTCCATCAGTTATTGATAGGATGCGTTGCATGGGCTTGTTTCTCCCTCTAGAAACGGTGCTTGCTCCGTTTTGGTGATAAAATTTTCCTCTTTATCTGTATAAGTGATCACAGGAGCATTGCCTTGCTCACCATAAGCTGAATGGATGTACAAAGCCCTTAATAAAGGGTCATAACTTGAACATTCCATCAGATTCTGAAAAGATGCCCCATTGTTGTTATTCAGCCGGACTGTCATTTCAGTCGGGCTCTCCAGAATGGCTGCCTGTAGATGAAAACCATGGCTTCCGGCCTCGGTGACCAGTTTGGATAACGTAAGCTGAAATGTTTGCTGATTCATGTCAAGGCAAGTCCAATCTTCAGCTGTCAGTTCATACGGATCTGAGGGAACAAGTGCCAATGGATCCCGTACGTGAGCTGAAGACAGTTGGGCAAAAGTGATTAGACAAATAAGAACGAATGAGAACATACCTATCTTCTTCATTATTGACCTCCTGTTAAGTTCTGACTTACATCTGGATACAAAACCGAATATATATCTATATTAATATTATATATTTTATATTTTGAAATAACTAATTTATTGACACTAATAAGTAACCTGAGACCGAAAAAACCAGCCACAGGGACAGGTGGCTGGTTTTTCGGACATTAAGACTAAATTTGTAGTACCTATTAAGGAGTATAGTATAAGAATACAATTCGTCTGTGAGAAAATGAAAAATCTTTATTGACAAAATATGTACAAATAATTATTCGGAGAACAAAAAGGCGGGGAAACCCGCCTTTTTATGTTCGTTTCAAGTTACCTGGTGGTTAACCGTTATGGTATTTATACATCCACAGAATTCCGGATTTCAGCAATCTGGCTACACGTCCTTTTATGGCTGTTTCGCCTACTAGTCCGAAACCATGCTTTTTGCCTAGTGATCCGAGCACACCCTTTAGTTTTATTCTTGGGAAGCTTTCAGGCAAAGGCTCACCTTGCCATTTCTTCTCCAGGACTACTACAATCTGTTCCGCCTGCCCTTCTGCAAGTTGGGCGCTTGGAGCATGGTCAAGGCTCGCGCAATCCCCTACAACAAATACATTCGGATAATTTGGAATGAAATGCTGTGGAGTCAGGATGATTCGGCCTTGGGGATCCTTATCTACCAGGAGGGCACGTGCCACTTTATTCGGCTGAATGCCTGCGGTCCAGACGATTACATCGCTTGGAATGGCCTCGTCATGGTTGTAAAGGATGTTTTCTTCCACTCTTGTAATGTTAGATTCGTTGATGATCTCAACATTATGTTCTGTGAACCATCCTTCGACATACTTGCTAAGGCGCGGAGAGAAGGAAGACAATATATGTTTGCCTCTGTCAAACAACTTTATTTTCAGGTCAGGTCTGCTTTCAATTAATTCACTGGCAAGCTCTACTCCGCTTAGCCCTG
Organism: Bacillus sp. (in: firmicutes); assembly: GCA_051893455.1. Lineage (GTDB taxonomy): Bacteria > Bacillota > Bacilli > Bacillales > DSM-1321 > Bacillus_AD. Next base: position 44,804 of record JBJFHG010000011.1, on the reverse strand, counting down.
CTCCAACGATACAGACTGTGGCCCCTCTGTTCAAATTGTTGAGTGCCTGATATGTCCTCCTCGCCTGATGCATGCTCTGGATACTATATGTATGTTCCTTGGCCCCAGGGACATTATGGTACTTGTCGACACATCCTAAGCCGATCACCAGATCATCGTATTCAACTGTGCTGCCGTCTTCGAGATTGACCACTTGATCTTCAAGTTTTATTTCAGAGACGTTACCGCTTACATAAGTAAGCCTAGGGTGCTCTGGAAACGACACACGGATGTGCTGGTCTGAGATTGTACCGGCTGCCAATGCGTAATATTCTGTCTTCAGGCTATGATACGGGTTTCTGTCAATTAAGGTAATGAAAACATCCTCCGGCAATTGGGCAGGCAATAAACGTTGCAATATCCTCATTCCACCGTATCCCCCGCCAAGTATAACTAGTTTTCTCATCACAATTGTCCCCTTTATGTTGTACTGGTTTGTAGTTTGGCACTGAGAAGAGATGGATCTCCCGTGACAATAAAGGCAAATCCTATGTTGTTATTCAATCATAAACAATAAAAAGTACTGTATATCCGACATATTCCATAGGTTAGTATATCTAAAATAGGGCCAAATCACAACAATATTGAGAAATTTCAGTTCAATTGAGCTTTCTTATATATCTGTGGTTAGATTGTTTGACGAGTCATCAGAAAGCGGGTAGCATTACATTATAGAGAGGTGAAAAAGAGTGTGATTAAGCCATTGGTAGAGTTTTGTATAAGCAATCTTGCAAGCGGTGCACAAGAAGCATACGAGCAATTGGATAGAGACCCGAATGTGGACGTCATAGAGTACGGTTGCCTGAACTATTGCGGCATATGCGGAGACAGCATGTATGCATTAGTGAATGGCGATATCGTGCGAGGTCACACAGCATCTGAACTGTTGGAGAACATATATGAATATTTGGAAGAAAATCCGATGTTCTAAAATCATATAATAATCATTAGAGAAGCGCACAACAGGTACCATTCTGTGGGCTTTTTTCTGTCAAGTTGAGCAAATAAAGAATTTACGTATATACTGGATTAAAAGCGATACTCCAGGAATAGAAGGAGGAAATGAAACATGGAACAGATTGTAACAATCACAGATGCTGCAGCTATGCAGATCAAGGATATGATGAAACATAATGAAGAGGAAGGATCTTATCTTCGGGTCGCCGTGCATGGCGGCGGTTGCAGCGGACTTTCTTACGGAATGGGATTCACGAAGGAAGCGGAAGAAGGAGATATTGAATTTCATCAATATGAGATTCCGATTGTTGTTGATCGGGAAAGTGTTGGTATCCTGAAAGGTACAGTAATTGATTATAAGCAATCCATGATGGGTGGCGGCTTCACCATCACTAATCCGAATGCCATCGCCTCATGCGGCTGTGGATCGTCATTCCGCACGGCAAACAATGCCGGCAAGCCTGAGGAATGTTAAGTAACCATCAGGTTCGCAACCAAAATATAAACAATAAAGGGCTCGCCTATTCAGGCAAGCCCTTTATTGTTTATTTATTGAATAATGATGTACTGTGAAGAGGTTGGACGCGCGCTTTTGGATCGATGTATGATTTGGCGTTGTTAACCGCGGTCGGTGCTTCGCCAAAGCCGGAGGCAATCAGTTTGACCTTACCATCGTACGTGCAAATGTCGCCGGCTGCATAAATGCCCTCGATATTGGATTCCATTTTTGAATTGACGACAATGGAGTTCTTTTCGATTTCCAGTCCCCAGTTTTTAATGGGACCCAATGAAGAAATGAATCCAAAATTTACGATGAGGGCATCCAGATCAATGACCTCTTTCTCTTCATTATCCGCTTTTTCCAATATGATTTGATTGATCTTCTGGCCGTCTCCGATTAATTCTGAAGGGATGTAGGGGGTCATAATCTTCACTTTGGAGTTATGTAAATTCTCCACACTATGCTCATGCGCGCGGAATTTATCCCTGCGATGGACGATATATACTTCTTCAGCTATGTCTTCGAGCATCAAAGCCCAATCGACAGCAGAATCCCCGCCCCCGCAAACAACGACCTTCTGTCCTGCAAACTTGTTCATATCATCCACAAAGTAGTGAAGATTTGATTTTTCGTAGCTGGCTGCTCCTTCTAGATCCAGACGTCGCGGTTGGAAAGCACCGTTTCCGGCAGTGATGATGATTGTTTTCGTGAAATGCTCTTCTTTATCAGTAGTCAGCTTAAAGATGCCATCCGCCTGTTTCTCAACTTCCTGAACAGATTGGTCCAACACGATCGTCGGCTCGAACTTGGACATTTGTTCCTTAAGGTTATTGACCAGTTCCTGTGCGCGGACTTTAGGGAAGCCAGCCACGTCATAGATATATTTCTCCGGATATAAAGCAGATAGCTGACCGCCCAATTGGGGTAAGCTTTCAATGATCTTAACGGACGCTTGCCTCATTCCACCGTAAAAAGCGGTGAAAAGGCCCGTTGGTCCTCCGCCGATAATGGTGATATCATAAACCTTTAGGTCTTCACTCATCTGAATTCCTCCTTGTGTGAATATTTTGCAAACTATGTTTCATTTTACCATACTACAATATAATCGACCTAGAATTGAAATGAAATGCTTTAGTGCTTTTCTGTATGAAACAAGCCATTTCAGTCAAAAACAGAAAAGGGGTTTACTGAATTTTAAAATTATACAGAATCACTTGAAAAATGTGCCGGAAGAATATAATATTACGTAGGTAGAAGAATGTTACTAAATTGTGTCTAAGTTTTTAGTGAATAGATTCACAACGCCAGCGGAAATAGCTGTTTAATTAATGTGAGTCTTTTTTTTACTGTAATAGTTTGTGAAAAAATGTGCAATTTATTTACTTCGTGCTATGTAAGTGAAAGCAATTCTTCTCATGCAAAATATTGAAAAAGGTGGATGTGGAAACGTGAGAAAGCCAAAAATCGTAATCTTGGGAGCTGGATATGCGGGGTTGACAACTGCTGTCCGTCTACAAAAATTAGTGGGAGCTGGCGAAGCTGAGATTACATTAGTGAATAAGAACCCGTACCATTATGAAACTACATGGTTGCATGAGGCCTCAGCAGGCACTTTGCACCATGATAAAGCCCGTTATGATATTGCAGGCGTCATTGATCGTCATAAGGTGGAATTCATCGAGGACTCTGTCGCGGAAATCAACAAAGAAGAGAAAAAAATCATCCTGCAAAATGGCGAGGTTTCTTATGATTATCTTGTTGTGGCGATTGGAGCTGTTCCGGAAACATTCGGCATTAAAGGCCTGCAGGAACATGCTTTTTCCATCACAAATATAAATACTGCACGCCATATCAGGGAGCATATCGAGTATCAGTTTGCGACTTACGCAAATGAAGAATTGAAGAAAAAGGAAAGAATCACTATTGTTGTCGGGGGTGCCGGGTTCACAGGCATTGAATTCCTGGGCGAGCTTGTGAATCGCGTTCCGGAGTTGTGTAAAGAGTATGATGTCGACTATCGGGATGTGCGTATCCTATGTGTGGAAGCCGCGCCGATGGTCCTTCCTGGATTCGAACCGGAACTGGTCGAATATGCTGTAGAAACGCTGCAGAAAAAAGGCGTAGAGTTCCGGATCGGGACTGCCATAAAAGAATGCCTGCCGGAGGGCATTATTGTGGCTAAGAATGAAGAAGAAACAGAGAAAATCATAGCAGGAACAGTCGTATGGGCAGCTGGTGTCAGAGGGAACCCGATCATTGAGAAGGCCGGAATCGACACGATGCGCGGCAGGGTGAAGGTAAACTTGGATCTTCGCGCGCCGGGCGAGGAAGATATCTTCGTCATCGGGGACAGTTCCTTAATGATCAACGAAGAAATCAACCGCCCTTATCCGCCGACTGCGCAAATAGCTATGCAGCAAGCGGAAACATGCGCCAAAAATGTTGTATCCCTGCTTAGAAACGAAGAAAAGCTAGAGGACTTTAAACCGGATCTTAAAGGGAGTGTCTGCTCTTTGGGGCATGACGATGCCATCGGTTTGGTTTTCGGCAAGAAACTGACTGGAACAAAGGCGGCTATCATGAAAAAGGTCGTTGATAATCGCGCCTTGTACATGGTCGGCGGAGCTTCATTGGTCCTGAAAAAAGGAAAATTCAAAGTTTTATAATGTATAATGGATGTATGGCGTCTTGCTTGTTGGCAGGACGCCTTTTTTAAAATAGTGAAGGAGGACAGTCATGAAAGAAAGATGCAAGAACGTCTGGCTGGCTGTTGCGGGATTGGTCATTAATGAGGCGGAAGAATGGCTGGTTGTGAAGAAGAGATACGGTGGATTGAAGGGGAAATGGTCATTGCCGGCTGGTTTCGTCAAAGCGGACGAAACAGTGGATGATGCCATTATCAGGGAAGTGAGAGAAGAAACAGGCCTAGCGGCAGAGGTAATCGGCCTGCTGGGCGTAAGAAGCGGCGTGCTAAAGGCTGGTTGCAGCGATCATATGCTGATTTTTCTCCTGACATCGAAAGATAAGGAAGTCATTCCCCAAATGAGCGAACTATATGAGGCAACTTTCATGGACCCGTCAGATATCCTGCAGAGTAAGGACTGTTCGGTTTTTTTAGAGAAAATGATAAAAGTTGATCATAGAAAAGTAAAATTGGTCCTCGAAGGCGTGGATCCGGGACCACAATTCGATTACCTGTCTTATAAAATTTTTATATAAGGTGAGAAACGGGAAGGAAGAAGGAGAAAAAAGCAAATGGTTACGCTTACATCGTAGGTAACCGGCGATAAGCCTGCTTTTAATTATTTAAATTTTCTGATAATATTACAGCTATCAAATTGAATCCCGAGGAGATGTTTGTCATGAAACAAACAGAAAAAGGATACTGTGAATACTGCTTCGGAAAAGGATACTTTCAATTGCTGCTTGGAGGGACAGAAACATGCGGTTCATGTGGCGGAAAGGGTCTCGCAGCGGATGGAAAGTGAGTTCTATCTCCCGTTTTCTGGATAACTTGCTCATTGTTGACTGAATTGGAATCGTTCAGTAAACTTATGAGTGAGTTTGAAGGGAGATGGGGATTTTATGCAACTTACTGTGCCGACACTCATAATTTCTATTATATTGTTCTTTATCCTGTTCTTTGGTATCGGTTTCTTATTGAACATGTTGTTTCGGGCCTCTTGGATCATGGCTGTACTATTTCCTTTGATTGCGATTTATATTGTGAATGAAGCCAAGCTAATCAATTATGTAAAGGAGCCGGCAGAAACTTTCGGGAGTGTAGGCGACCGTATCGTGGCATTAGCTGCCTGGGATATCATTATTTTAGGCAGCGGCTTTTTGGGCGCTGTTGCCTCCGGAATTACGATGAAGTATCTACGTAAAAAAGGGTATCAGATGTTCTGATGAATATTCATCCGACTGCAGTATTCAGACTGCAGTTTTATTTTTGTCCGAAAAACGCCCATAAACTTAAGAAAATAGCAGAATGAATAAATACTTTACTCTCAGGCAACACTGATTGCTGAGAGGAGTGAAGTAAGATGAAATTAAATATAATGAAACGTATTGTTATTGTCTTTCTGTTTTTATTGGCTTTGCAATCATCCTATTCCCACTTGACGGGCGTACAGGCAAAGGATCTTTTGGATAACATTGGTGCAGACTGGGGCGAGAAGAGTTTTTCCATTGCTCCCAAGTCTTTGCCAATGACCTCTGCAACAACCGACCTATCTTCGCATTCTGTGGTGGTTGAACCGCAGACTATTGAAGAAGCTATCGATTTCAGCCAATACAAAAAAGTGGCTGTTCTGGCAACGGGCTATACAGCTGGTTATGAATCAACCGGAAAAACACCGGATAGCCCGTCTTATGGCATCACCTATTCAGGCATAAAAGTGAAAAGGGACCTATACTCCACGATTGCAGCGGATTTGACTGTTTTTCCGATTGGAACAATCCTTTATATCCCTGGCTATGGGTATGGGGTTGTAGCCGATAAGGGTGGAGCCATCAAAGGAAATCGCCTGGATCTGTATTATGATACCGTCGATGAGGTCTATTCAAAATGGGGAAAGCGGAATCTTGATGTATATGTAATTGAGAGAGGAAGCGGAAAACTGACTGAAAAAGCATTCAATAGTTTGAATGAGAACGAAGATATGCAAGTGTTTCGCCAGCAATATAATTAAAATAAAAAGCTCTCCTTATCGGATGAGCTTTTTCTGTTCCCAAAAAACGACGGTTCATAGAGTGGAAGGGAAAACCCTTAGCACAGGCAAAGTTTCCACCTATGTCTATATGGAATACAAAATAAGAGCAATCGCAATGCCGGTCAAAGCCCCGAAAAACACCTCAATCGGCTTGTGGCCCAACAGTTCCTTGAGCTTCCGTTGTTTTTGTTGCTCTCCTTGTTCCTGCCAATGCTTTGCTTCATTAACAAACGATTGGAAATCCGCAACCAACTGATTGAGAACCGCCGCTTGTTCCCCGGCTTGACGGCGTACTCCCGTTGCATCAAACATGGTGATGATGGCAAATATTGCAGCAACCGCAAAGACTGGTGAGTCAATCCCGCTTTCAATTGCGATGGCTGTGGCCAATGATGTGACGGCAGCGGAATGGGAACTTGGCATGCCTCCAGTACTTGTCAAAAGCGACCAGTCAAACTTCCTGGTGGCAAGATACCCAATGGGCACCTTGATGAATTGTGCAAAAAGGATGGCTGTCAGGGAAGTTATGAGTGGGAAATTCAAAAGTTCATTCATATTGGCACCTTCTAACCCGCCCGGTGGGACGAACGTATTTACAATAGTCGTTCTACAGTTAAAATACCCTTTCCGCTTAGTTTTGAAAATGGAATATTCAGCTTTATGGTAAATTATCTTTCTATTTAGTATATAATTTATATTGCATAATTATTATAATTACCTACTATGATGAGGAGGAAATAGAATGGTTACAGTTCAACAAGAATGGGGCGGACAAACAGAATTGGAATGTTTGATCACTGCTATATACCATCCTGGCAATCAGCTAAGGGGTGCAATAAAAGAATGTGACGAGGCAATGGACGGACAACTTTCGGAACTTATAAAAAGCGGGGATATTTCTGCCCATAAAAAGAAAGTGACAGTGATACATACCCTCGGTAAGGTGAAAACGAAGCGAATCATCTTTGTGGGGATGGGGCGTGAAAAACAGTTGACGGAGGAAGCTTGGAAGCTAGGATTGGCAAAAGCTTTTCGGCAAGCCAAGGATTTAGGTTTAAAGTCGATTGCAGTCGATATGGATTCTTTTGAAACGGAAGGTCTCGAGGCCGATAAGGCAGCAAGATTGATCGGCGATGTTTTTATGCTATCTTTGTATCGTTTTTCGGGATATAAACAGACAAACAAGCCAGAAAAGAACATTGAACAGATTACGCTATATTCCCGGTACGACAGTTCATTATTGAAGAAAGCAATCAATAAAGGGTTTATCTATGGCAAAGGAACAAACTATGCCAGAAATTTGGTGAATCTACCTCCGAACATTCTGACGAGCTCCTTGCTAGCTGACTATGCCAAAGCGATGGCTGAACAGCATCAATTTGAAATAGAGGTGCTCGGCAAAGAGGAAATGATGCAGCTGGGGATGGGGGCTTTGTTGGCAGTCAATCAAGGATCGACCGAGCCGCCTGCCATGATTGTCCTTAAATATCAAGGCAAAGAAAAATGGGATGATGTTATTGGGCTTGTCGGGAAAGGCATAACCTATGACACAGGGGGCTACTCATTGAAGCCTCGGGAAAGCATGGTCGGCATGAAGACCGACATGGGAGGGGCAGCAGCTGTCTTGGGAGCGATGGACATCATTGGCCAGTTAAGGCCGGAGCAAAACGTGGTTGCTGTTATCGCATCCACAGATAATGTTGTGAGCGCAACTGCTTTTAAACCGGATGATATCATCACTTCTTTAAGTGGAAAAACGATTGAAGTATTGAATACGGATGCAGAAGGACGTCTTGTACTTGGTGATGCTGTCACTTATGCAAAACAGCATGGAGCGGATTATCTTATTGACATTGCCACTTTGACAGGCGGTGTGGTTGTGGCTTTAGGCAATGATATGACAGGTGCCTTCACAAATGATCCTGCATTTTTAAATAAGGTACAAAAGGCTTCTGAGAAGAGCGGTGAACCGATGTGGCAATTACCGATCACTGAGAAAGACCGGCAAAGGGTGCGCGGCAGCCAGATTGCGGATTTGAACAATTCTCCTGGACGGGAAGGTCATGCCATTATGGGAGCTGCCTTTGTCGGGGAATTTGCGGAAGATACCCCGTGGGTCCATCTTGATATCGCCGGGACAGCAACAACAAAGAAACCGGATGAACTGCAAACCAACGGCGCAACAGGGGTTATGGCCAAAACATTGGCTATGTTTGTCGAAGATTTTCATTCTGCAGAGTGACTTTAATTTTTACCGGTGGACATATACCCAAACCAATCTTTCCCTTATGGCATATGTAATAGGGGGAAGGCCTACAAAGAAGGAGGTTTTGGAATATGTACGATGAGTGGTCTTATTACAGAGGTCCAGCTCCTATTGAATATGAGAGAGGCCCGTTCTTTTTTGGTGCCCCGCTTTTAGGCGGATTAATTGGAGGGCTGGCAGGCGGCGCTTTGGGAACGGCATTGTTCGCGCCTAGACCGCCAGTGTATCCGCCGCCGTATTATTCATATGGGGCGGCGCCGGTTTATCCATATGGCGGAGGATATTATTATTGATGGGTACCGAGAGATCAGCGATAGCGGCTGATCTCTTTCCTTTTTCTTACAAAGGATGCGGATATTTGGTATGATGATAGATAAAAGGAGGAGGGGTTCAATGGATATCCAAAATACGATGATCAGCACTTTAGGTATTGAAATCAAAGAGATGGAGGAAGGAAAAGTGGTGGCGACGATGCCGGTCGATGATCGGACGAGACAGCCTTTCGGGTTGCTCCATGGAGGTGCATCAGTTGCACTGGCTGAAACAGTCGCAAGTATAGGCGCTTATACGCTGCTTAATGAAGAGTCCGAAGCAGCAGTGGGGCTGGAGATTAACGCTAACCATCTGAAGGGGAAAAGAGACGGAATTGTGACAGCGACAGCGATAGTTTTACATAGAGGCCGGTCTACTATGGTTTGGGATATCAAAATCAGGGATGAGGAAATGAACCTGGTATGCGTATCCCGATGCACGATGGCGATTATTCAAAAATAATGAAAACCTCTCTGCCTAAAGCAGAGAGGTTTTCATTATTATTTTCCGCGCTTCTCAACGGATTGATTAGCATCTTTCAAATCATCACGCACACTTTGATCCCATAGTTTGACGCCTGAATTGTAGGCGGCACGGCTGATCAGATGACCGGATACAGGGGCCGTGAAGAATACGAAGAATATGCCGAGAAGAACCCTCGAATTGAAATGCCCGTGTTCGATATAAAAGTAAAGGAAGGCTGCCAGCATCAAGCTCATAACACCAAGTGTCGCGCTTTTGGAGGCAGCATGGTTCCTTGTATACATGTCAGGCAATCTGATCAAGCCGAAGGCTGCCACCAGGCTCAAGAAGGCTCCTAAAACTACAAAGATAAGGACAAGGATATTAGCGATTTCGATCACGTTCGATAATCTCTCCTTTCTCCAGATACTTAGCCATTGCAATCGTACCGATAAATGTCAGGATACCGATTAGGAGGATGACCTCCAGAAAAGCATATGTATCCAATAACATGGATATTAGGGCAATGACGCCGATCAGGTTTATGCCCAATGCATCAAGCGCAATCACACGGTCGGGTACGGTCGGTCCTTTAATGACCCTATAAATCAACATGAGCATGGCTAGGGAGATGCAGATGAGAGCTCCTGTAATGATAGCGTCAAACATTAGCCGCTCACCTCCATGATCGTTTTTTCGAAGCTGTCTTTGATCCCCTTAATTTCACTTTCGAGATCTCGTATATCCATGGCATGTATATACAAAGTCTTATTGTCGTCCGAAACGCTCACGACAAGTGTACCGGGGGTTAATGTAATCAGATTGGACAGGATGGTCACTTGCCATGGCTTGGTCAGTTCCGTCTCCATGGCGAATATGCCGGGTTTCATATCGAGCTTAGGCTTCAGTACAACTTTCAGGACAGATATATTGGCCATGATCAATTCAAAAATGAAAATGAACAATAATTTGATGACTGCCCAGACTGAATGCAGATAGAATCTCTCTGAAAATGCTTTCCGGAAGACGAACAGCAACAACAGCCCGAGCAGATATCCAATCACAAATGAGCCAGGGTTATAAGAATGACCGAGAAACATCCAGATGAATGCCAGGAATACATTTAACAATATTTGAAAAGCCATATGACATTACTCCTTTATAATCGCATCTATATACAGATCCGGATTCAATAACGTTTCTGTCGCCTGAGAAATATAAGGCAGGATGTTCTCCAACCCTAAGCCGAATGCGGTGGAGATGCCGACCAATACGATTGCGGGGACCAAAAGGGTCATATAGGCCGGCGTAGATGGCGCAGGAATGTTCAACTCCTTCGGGGTTCCCCAGAAACCATGTATGAAAATCTTCATGATGGAATATAAAACAAGCAGGCTGGATGCAAGAATCACGAAAGCGCCGAAATAGGCCTCTGCTTCAACCGCGCCTTGGACAATCATGAGCTTGCCCGCAAATCCGCTGAACGGAGGGATACCGGCTAGGGAAACCGCAGCCAGGAAGAATGTCCATCCGAGAAGCGGATAATCTTTTATCAATCCGCCCATATTCCGTAAATCGCTTGTGCCGGTCAGTTTGATCATTAGCCCTGCAATCAGGAACAATGCTGCTTTAATGATCATGTCATGGACCAGATACAAGAGAGCGCCTGATGTACCTGTATGGTTGAACAGAGATACACCGAAGAGGATGACGCCTACGGCAATGACGATATTATAGATGATGATTTTTTTGACATCCCAGTATGCAACCGCGCCGATACAGCCGATGATAATCGTCATAAGTCCGATTGCACCTAGAAGCGCATGCGTGTAAGAAATGTCATGCACGAAGATCAGCGTGTACGTCCGGAAAATCGAATAGACCCCGACTTTTGTCAGCAAAGCCCCAAACAAGGCCAACACAGGGGCTGGAGCCGCATAATAGGAGCCCGGAAGCCAGAAAAACAGCGGGAATACAGCCGCTTTTAACCCGAACACGATCAGGAACAGGACGGCAATGACGGTCAAAATACCAGGCTGCCCTGATTCAGCCACACGCATGGAGATATGGGCCATATTTAATGTGCCTACAACCGAGTATAGATAAGCGACCGCAATGACGAACAAAGCGGAAGAAATCAGATTGACGAGAATATACTTCATTGTTTCGCGCAGCTGAATTTTCGTCCCTCCGAGCACGAGCAACACGTAGGAAGCCATCAACATAACTTCGAAGAATACAAACAGGTTGAAAATATCGCCTGTTAGGAATGCGCCGTTCACCCCGACTATCAACAATTGGAAAACAGCGTAGTAGTAATAGGATTCTCTTGCTTTTCCGATTGATTGAATCGAATAGATGGCCACTGCCAGCGCGATAATGTTAGTTGTCAGCACCAGCAGAGCAGACAGCATATCGGCTGTAATCGTAATACCGAATGGAGCGCTCCAGCTGCTCATGTCGACAGCCATTTGGCCATTCTCATAAACTTGGTAAACGAGGTAGAACGATAAGATAGTACCGGCTGTCAATGAAAGCGCCGATAAGATACGTTGAATGGTTATGTTTCTGAAAAAGATTAATATGATCCCTGTCAATAGGGGCAATAGTACAGGGAAAAAGACGATGTTTTGACTATTCATTTGATTCGTTTCCTCTCAATAAGTCCATATTATCCGTGCCGAGCTCCTGATAGGAACGATAAGCGAGGACAAGAAAATAGGAAGTGACCCCGAAGCTGATGACAATGGCTGTCAAGATCAGCGCCTGTGGAAGCGGGTCAACGTACGTTTTGGCATGCTCCCCAAGTAAAGGAACGGTTCCGCGTTTCAGGCCTCCCATTGTTAGAATCAATAAATGTGCCCCATGGCTCAAAAGACTTGTGCCGATAATGATGCGCAGTATACTTTTCGATAGCATAAGATAGGTTGCGCATGTGAAAAGAATTCCGATAACAATTGACATTACGATTTCCATTATTCACTCTCCCCTATGCTTTGAATAATTGTCATGGTCACGCCTACGACGACAAAATAGACACCGAGATCGAACAAGGTGGCCGTATGTAGGGAGGTTTCACCCAATAACGGCAAATTGAAGTAATCGTAGTAATGAGTTAAGAAAGGGTCTCCGTTGAACAAGGCTATGATTCCGGTAGTGACTGAAGTCAGTAACCCGATGCCGACCAGTATCCGGAAGTTGACAGGGAGCACCCGCTGCAATGTTTTCAGATCAAACGCAATCAGACTCAGCACAATTGCGGCGGAAGTCATCAAACCTGCGATGAACCCGCCCCCTGCATAATAATGGCCCGAGAAAAATAGCCGGAAGGAGAAAAGGATGATGATGAACACCGCCACCCTTGTGGCTGTCTGTAAAATGACATCATTCGTTTTCATTCACTTTTCCTCCTTTCAATTTTGTGAGACGGAGCTTGATCATGCTATAGATACCGAGTGCAGCGATGCCAAGCACGGTGATTTCAAACATCGTATCCAGTCCGCGATAGTCGACAAGGATTACGTTGACCATGTTTTTGCCGCCTGCTTCTGTATAAGTCGTTTCCACATAATATTTTGAAATGGTATCGAACAATTTAGAGCTGTGCGCAGATAACGCAATCAATGTCACGGTCACACCGACACCGATCGCAATGATAAAGTTGGTCAATTTGAAACGGATGCGCTCTTCTTTTCTGAATTGCTTCGGAAGATGATAGAAGCAAAGCAGGAAAAGGGCAGTTGAAACAGTTTCGACGACTAATTGTGTAAGAGCCAGATCGGGAGCGCGGAACAATACAAAGAAAAGGGAAACAGTATAGCCCACAGAACCGAGAACGATGATAGACGTCAAGCGTGACTTCACAAACAGGATCGACACAGCTGCAATCGTTATGATGACGGCCAGGATTAATTCATATATCCTGACAGGAGCGGTGTCGCTTAAGCTCAGTGTCAAAGCATCCTTCCAGTATAGTGTGAAGCCTAATACGGCAACGATGAAGATGAAGAAATATACCAGGTAATTTCGGATAAAGCCTGTCATGAACAGTTTCGCTAAGGAGAAAGACCCTTTTTCCATACCGGAAAGAGTGTGGTCATACAAAGCATTCAGAGACCATTTCTCTTTAAACGGCTTATAGATGCCGTTCCAGCGCGGCCATGTTTTGTACAGCAGGACACCCGCAAGGATGATACCGATCGTCATGAACAATGCCGGCTTGAACCCATGCCAAAGGTGAATATCGATAACGTAATCGGTAGGAAGGACATCCCTTAAGATGGCAGTCGTTGCCGGCTTGATCAGTGTATCTGATAATAGGTTCGGGAAGAGTCCAAACACAATAACTAGAGAAGCAAGCACAAGCGGCGGGATCAACATCCCGATTGGGGCTTCATGCGGCTTTTTCTCAAGTTTCTCCTTTTGCAGGTTTCCAGTGAACGTTTTGAACAGAATCATCATGCTATAGATGAACGTGAACACACTGGCAACCCAGGCCAATACAGGAAACAAGGCACCCCAAGTGTCCATTTGGAAGATATCCAACGATAGGACTGAAACCATGCTCTCCAAGAACATCTCTTTACTTAGGAAACCATTGAATGGCGGCAGGCCTGCCATTGAAAATGTGCCGATCAATGCAATCGTGAAAGTGACCGGCATCAAGGTCATCAATCCGCCGAGTTTACGGATATCCCTTGTCCCTGTCTCATGATCGACAATCCCGACCACCATGAACAGGCTCCCTTTAAAAGTGGCATGGTTAATCAAATGGAACACGGCTGCAACTGTGGCAGCAATATAGATATTGTCACCAAGGCGATCAAAGTGAAGCGCGGCTGCCCCTATGCCAAGCAGTGACATGATGAGACCAAGCTGACTGACTGTCGAATAGGCAAGTATGCCTTTCAGATCCGTCTGCCTTACTGCCGAGAAGGAGCCCCAAGCGAGCGTCAATAACCCGATGCCGGCTACGAGCCATAACCATACGCTTGATTCCGCATAAATAGGGCTCATGCGGGCAACCAAGTAGATACCGGCTTTAACCATTGTTGCTGAATGGAGATAAGCACTTACTGGTGTAGGTGCTTCCATAGCATCTGGAAGCCAGATATGGAATGGGAACTGAGCGGATTTCGTGAAGGCGCCCAAAAGGATCAAAAGCATGGAAGCAAGGAACAGCGGATGGCCAATCAGAAGGTCTGCCTGGCTAATCAGTTCCCTGATGCTGAAGGTCCCTCCCATCGCATATAGAAGGATAATTCCCCCAAGCATGCTCAGACCGCCGAATACAGTGATCAGCATCGATTTCTGAGCACCATATCGGGATCTCTCACGATGGTACCAATAGCCGATCAACAAGAATGACGATAAGCTGGTGAATTCCCAGAACATATAGAGCACGATCAGGTTGTCGGAAAGTACAACCCCGAGCATAGCGCCCATGAAAAGCAGCAGATACACATAGAAATTATGTAAGTTCTCTTTCTCTTTTGACAGATAGAAGACAGAGTAGAGCACCACTAGTGTCCCGATTCCGGTGATCAGGAGTGCAAATAAGAGTGAAAGGCCATCAATGATGACATCGAAATTGATGCCTATGGAAGGAATCCAGTTCAAACTCCCGCGGATCCCTGCCCCATCCTTAATAAGCGGAATTTTGCCGATGAAGTAGATGAACAGCAGCAACGGCAGCGGCAGGACAAACCAGCCTGTGTGCACTTTGCGGATCATTTTGAACAGAATGGGTATGAAGATAGCCAAAATAAAGGGCGACAGAATGGCCCAATGAATCAATGACATGAAAACCCCCCTAACGGTAATTTGTATTTGGTTGTTTAATGATAAACCAGATAGTAGACAATGTGCCATCAAGGAATCGAGGCCGGTTCCTTTGAAGCGAATAATTATTCAAAATTATGTGAAATATACGCTTCCGATAGCTGAAAAAACAGTTCAAAAAGTACGATAACAGGTTAGGTATTCTTTGTAAATGGAATTCCTTACATATGGATACATGAACCAATTATAACGTAAAACGGCTTGCTGTTGCATTCGAAGAATACTTTTGTCCTCGTTTCTTATCATGCTATTAAATAAGAAGAAACATGTAAAAAAAGACATTGTTTCACTTAGGTGAAGGTCGCTTTTTCTGCTACTGGATGCCATGGGATGAATAAGAAATGAATAAAAAGAAGAGATGAGCACTGTTTTTTCACCGGCCCTTCAAACGGAGAAACCCTTATCAAGATCACCTAATGGAGAGGAAGTGACAACTTGGGCATTTTCGATGAAAAGAATCGTATTTTATCATCTAATGTCCCAGTCAAAGAGACAAGCCGATGCGTATGATGCAGTATAAAGGCTGCTGAATCCGAAGAACCCCTTGCTAAAAAAAGAGGG
Organism: Bacillus sp. (in: firmicutes); assembly: GCA_051893455.1. GTDB lineage: Bacteria > Bacillota > Bacilli > Bacillales > DSM-1321 > Bacillus_AD. The sequence continues at coordinate 29,149 of JBJFHG010000011.1, read as the reverse complement.
GATGGCAGTCAAACGATGGATATGCCTATTAAGTAACAGGCGGGGGAGCAAAGCTCGCTTACATCCTCAGTCGTGAAAAACTTGGCGGTGCATTGCTGCTCTTTGGATTGAGCCTAAGAACATGAATGATTATGTATCGCTAACTGAATTGATAATTTTAAAAATAAAAAAATGTATGAAACGATTAGCAACCTAGCATAATCTGATATAATTTTTAGCAATATCAGAAGGCTTCAAGCAGACTTGGGAGCTTGAGGAAGACCATAAAGAGAGGAGGGAAGGAATATGGAGGCAGACAAGCAATTTATTTTTATTGACTTTGAATTCACTATGCCTGAAGGTCGAAACAAAAGGGAAGGGTTTTTTGCGGAAATTATAGAGGTTGGCGCAGTTGTTGTTCGGAATGGAGAGATTACTGCCCAATATTCGGATTACGTGAAACCCAAGCACTTTCCTGTCCTTTCAGAACGGTGCAAACAGTTTCTGGGCATCGGACAAGAAGATGTCGAGAACGGAGTCGATTTCTCTATTTTTGTAAAGAAACTGAATGAGCTTGAAACAGATAAAGACAGCAGAATCGTTACATGGGGCAACATGGATATGAAGGTGCTGCGTCAAAATTGTCAGGTGAATGGGGAAATGTTCCCGTTTAAGGGGAGGTTTATGGATTTATCCATGGAGTATAAACGTTTCTTCGGGAATCAAAACCAAACGGGTCTTTGGAAGGCAGTCAAGGAGTACGGGAAAGACGGGGTCGGTAAACAGCACCGTGCTTTGGATGATGCGTTGACAACCTATCATATTTATAAATTGGTTGATGAAGACAAGAAGTATATGAGACAGCATGAGCCGACAACAATCGGTGAGATGATTGATCTTTCCAAAGTCTTCAACAAGTTTGCATAAAGGGCCGAGTCATTTTGTATGATTCGGCCTTTTATGGTTGGTCGTTCATTTTTTTTTGAAATAATCTAGTTCCAATTCTTCTAAAGCATCCAAGCTTTTCTTGTTCCAAGCAGAATCAGCAGTCTGCAGGCTCTGTTTAGCTTTCTCGATTGATTCACGTAAAGATTGTTTGTAATCAGGGATCTCACCCTCAAATGGCTTGACCATGTTTCTTGGGACATTTGTTTGTTCTCTCCAGGCAAGTGCCTTGCGTGTGTGGAAAAACGCCACGTCTGTTTCCTTCGGATGATGTAGATCCCCTTGCGTCGGATGTTTGCATACGGCAAGGATCTTAACCAGGTAGGTAAGCTCGCTGATGCCGGTTATTTCTCCTATGTATTTCCCGGTCTTATAAATGGCTGTTACTTTCTGTCCGATAGGCAATTGTATTTGTTTCATAGCAATCTCCTCTTTTTCTCCTACTATACAAGATGTGGCAGGGGGGAGCCACCAGACAGCCTTGACAGGAAGGGGTTATTCCTTGCTGGCAAGCTTTTGTTGTTGTACATTTTGGTATAGGAGGGATTTTATGTTTTTCTTAGATCGAAGATTTATGTAATATGATTATCTGCAGCCGCTAGCGGCTGCAATTGAAAAAAGGGGAGTAAACATATGTTTCTTGATGAACCGTCCATAATCGGCTTATTTTTGTACTTTCCTGAGGATAAAACAGAATATATTCCCGCCGCCATGACTTTCATCGTTTTCATGATTGCGGCAATTCTGACCATGCGCTGGATTATAAGGCATTCAAGGAAAGAAGAGGAAAAAACGAAAGCATTTGAAGAAGAGATCATGAAGAAACAAGGCAAAAAGGGCTGATTGCCCCGGCAATCCGTTTTCATTGTATATGCCCGGCAGGCTCTGGACAGAATGGTTCTGACTGTCTTTTAGAGGAGGCTGAAGATGAAAAAAATCGGATTAGCTATAGGAGTTTTGTTGCTTGCTTCGGGTTGTGCGGAGGAAAACGTAAAGGAAAAAGACATTGATATGGTGGATAAGGCCGGAGATTCATTGGGTACAATTAAATTGACCCAGAATGAAGATTCAATGGATGTGGAAGTAGATCTTGCCGGACTCAAGCCGGGCACTCATGGTATACACTTTCATGAAAAAGGTGTATGTAAAGGACCTGATTTCATTTCGGCGGGCGATCATTTCAACCCGGAAGATAAAGAGCACGGCTTGATGAATGACGAAGGGTCCCATGCCGGAGATATGCCTAACCTGACTGTCGGTGATGACGGGACCGTAAAGGTAACCTTGCATGCAGATGTGACATTTGAAGAGGAACATAACGCATTAATGACCCGGGATGGGGCATCCATTATCGTACATGAGAAAGCAGACGACGGGATGACGCAGCCGGCAGGGGATGCAGGAAGAAGGACCGCATGCGGGATCGTCAGTGAAGAGAAGGAATGAACCGTCCTATATCGGTTTATGCTATAAAAGAGATGGAGACAATGCCTCCATCTCTTTTTGGATTCTTTAATCTAATGCTAAAGCCACTTTTAGCCGCTGTAAACCTTCCAGTAGTGTCTCGGTTGTGCAACCGATGTTGATGCGTATGAATCCTTCTCCGCCGGTCCCATAATTGATTCCCGGTGATATGGCAATTTTCCCTTTTTGCTTCAGACGGGTATGCAGCTCAGTATCGTTCAATTTGAGTGCTGAGCAGTCAAGCCATACGAGATAGGAAGCGTCCGGAATCATCATACGGACATGCGGTAACTCATTTTCAATGAAATCCTTGATTATCTGGACATGATTCCCTAAGTATGAGGTGAGTTGTTCCAACCATGGAAGCCCTTTGTCGTAGGAAGCTTTAATGGTCTCAATAGCGAACAAATTCAAGCCGTGAAAGCCGGTCCGCAGTTGGGTGGCGCTCAATTGCTTCCGGAGATCCGGATTACTGGTAATGATAACGGAAGCCTGGATGCCGGCTACGTTAAAGGTTTTGCTCGGTGCCATAAACGTAACAGTTCGGTCGGAGATTTGACTGCTGAAGGAGGCGATTGGATAATGAACATGACCGGGCAGGCTCAAATCAGCATGAATCTCGTCAGACAGGATCAGTACGTCGTATGTAAGGCAAAGTTCCCCGATCCTCTGCAGATCTTCTTTGCTCCAAATTTTCCCGCCTGGGTTATGCGGGCTGCAGAGGAGAAATACAGAAACCCCTTCTTTTAGTTTTTCTTCTAAGTCCTCAAAATCAATCTCCATTGTGTTATCCGTATAACGGAGCGGATTTTCGACGACAATACGGTCATTTTTTTTGATGCTGTCAAAGAATGGGCTGTACACCGGGGGCTGGATGAGTACCTTATCCCCCGGTTCAGTGAAAGCTAAGATGGCAGCCGTGAAACCAGAAACAACCCCGGCGCTGAAAGAAATCCATTCTTTTTGAATGTCCCAGTTGTGTTTTCGCTTCATCCAGCCGATGATGCTTGCATAAACATCATCCTGCGGGCTAGTGTATCCATAAACAGGATGTTTGGCTCTTTCCACCAATGCTTCAATAACTTCAGGAGGAGAGGCGAAATCCATGTCGGCGACCCACATGGGGAGAAGATCTTTTTCCTCGAAACGCTGTTCGGTAAAATCCCACTTTAATGATGATGTGTTGCGTCTGTTTATGTTTCTATCGAAGTTATATGTTTTCATGACCTCACCTTTCTGACTCATTTTTATTCATCATACTACATTTGCTGGTCAGTAATCATAGAATAGTAGAATCTGATTGGAAAATGTTTGCTTCTTGAAATGGAGTATCAAACCCAGTTTGTTTATAGTGTGAAAATTGATATAATAGTAAGGCTAAAACGACTTTACTAGGAGAATGTATATGCATCTTAATACGATAGAATTAGAAGTTCTGAAACTAATAGAAAACAATGGCCGAATTGATTTAAAGGATCTTTCCAAAATGGTGGAAATGACAGAGGAGGAACTGGAGGCAACACTGCAGAAGCTTCAAGAGATGAATGTCATCGTCCGTTTCATGACAATCATTGACTGGGCCAAGGTTGATGAACACCAAGGGGTAACCGCTATGATTGACGTTAAGGTAACTCCAAAAAGAGGTGTAGGCTTCGATGAAATTGCTAAGCGTATATATCGGTTCAAGGAGGTACAATCCGTCTACTTAATGTCAGGCGCCTACGATTTGTCCGTAACAATTGAGGGGAAATCAATGAATGAGGTGGCAAGATTTGTATCGGACAAACTGTCGACTCTTGATTCCGTCATTTCTACAACAACGCATTTCATACTAAAAAAATACAAGCACGATGGCTTGATATTTGAACAAGGGGAAGACGATAAAAGGATTGTGGTTTCTCCATGATCAAAACAAATTATCTTTCGAAAACAGCTCAGGAAATAAAACCATCCGGTATCCGCAAGTTTTTTGATCTTGCGGCCACAATGAAAGGGGTCGTCTCCCTTGGGGTAGGGGAGCCGGACTTTGTGACTTCATGGTCTGTCCGGGAAGCCGCCATTTCTTCTTTAGAAGAAGGATATACATCTTATACGGCTAATGCAGGCCTCATTGAACTGCGCCGGGAAATCGCCAAATACATGGTGAACTTGACGGGTGTATCCTATGACCCTCACGATGAAGTAATTGTTACAGTAGGAGCCAGCCAGGCGCTGGATATCGCTTTACGCGCCATTATCGATCCCGGTGATGAAGTAATTGTCGTGGAGCCTAGCTTTGTTGCTTATGCTCCTTTGGTTTCACTGGCAGGAGGTGTGCCGGTTCCTGTTTCGACAAAGAAGGAAAATGGCTTTAAACTGATGCCTGACGAATTGGAAGCCGCCATCACTTCAAAGACTAAAGCTTTACTGATCTGTTCGCCTAATAATCCGACAGGAACACAGCTATTGGATGAAGATATGCGGAAAATTGAGCAAATTGTAAAAAAATACGATTTGTTAGTACTATCTGATGAAATTTATGCGGAATTATCATATGATGATGCATTCACTAGCTTTGCTGCCGTGGAAGACATGAGGAGCCGTACAATTGTCATCAACGGTTTCTCGAAGGCATTCGCTATGACGGGATGGCGCCTCGGATTTGTATGTGCACCGAGGGAAATTACGGAAGCTATGCTAAAAATCCATCAATATGCCATGATGTGCGCACCTTCTATGGCCCAATTCGCTGCTGTGGAGGCATTGAAGTCCGGAATGGATGAAGTCGCCGAAATGAGGACAAGCTATCGGGCTAGGAGGAACTACATCGTGCAGTCCTTCAATGAGATGGGGCTGGATTGCCATATGCCGGGCGGCGCTTTTTATGCTTTCCCGTCCATCAAGAAAACAGGCCTGTCATCAGAGGAATTTGCAGAACGCTTGCTGATTGAGGAGAAGGTGGCTGTAGTGCCCGGAAATGTATTTGGTGAAAGTGGCGAGGGGCATGTGAGGGCTTCATATGCTTCCTCCATTGAACAACTGCAGGAAGCAGTGAAAAGGATGCACCGATTTCTTGATCAATTTTGAATAAAGCTCAAAAAAACGGACAAAACTAATTGTTTTGTCCGTTAAAAAGGGGGGGAATACTCGAAAAAATCAAAACGTAATGATTGGGGGAGCATTACGTTTGATTGTTTCTTTACTAATCCCTAAGGATCAGTAAAAGCTTTCTAGATATATATTAACCCTTTTCTGTAAATTATATACATGGATCACCCGAATAATTTTAAAGGAGCATCATGATGGAAAAGGTTGAAGTGAGTAAGCGAAAATTGCTTGGAATAGCCGGATTGGGCTGGATGTTTGATGCAATGGATGTCGGGATACTTTCTTTTGTCTTGGCGGCATTGGCCATTGAGTGGAATTTGTCGCCGGCGGAGACAGGTTGGATCGGCAGCATCAATTCAATCGGAATGATGGTCGGGGCCTTTTTGTTTGGTTTGATGGCAGACCGCATCGGCAGAAAGAAAGTGTTCATCATTACTTTGCTTTTATTCTCGGTCGGAAGCGGTTTGACAGCATTGGTCGGAACGCTGTCTTTATTCATGATTTTGAGGTTTTTCATCGGTATGGGGCTTGGCGGTGAACTGCCGGTCGCTTCCACACTTGTGTCCGAAAGTGTATCCGCTAAGGAGAGAGGCAAGGTTGTCGTACTGCTGGAAAGTTTCTGGGCTGCCGGTTGGATTCTGGCCGCGCTGATTTCCTACTTTGTCATTCCTGAATATGGATGGAGGCTGGCGATGCTGTTATGCGCAATCCCTGCCTTCTATGCGATTTACCTGCGCCTGCACCTGCCTGATTCAGGACACTTCAATGGGAAAGCAAAGCAAGCCAGAAAATCCGTCAAAGCGCAAATTACCGAAGTCTGGGCCGGTCCATACAAGAAACGGACATGTATGATGTGGATTCTATGGTTCAGCGTTGTTTTTTCCTATTACGGAATGTTTTTGTGGTTGCCGAATGTGATGGTCATGAAAGGATACAGTCTTATCCAGAGCTTTGAATATGTATTGATCATGACACTGGCACAACTTCCGGGCTATTTCTCTGTTGCTTGGTTGATTGAGCGGGCAGGCAGGAAATTCGTCCTCGTCGTATATCTGCTCGGAACGGCGTTCAGTGCTTATTGGTTCGGCAGTGCGGAATCATTAACGACGTTGATCATTGCCGGTGCCTTGCTCTCGTTCTTTAATCTCGGGGCTTGGGGAGCGTTATATGCCTATACGCCTGAACAATATCCTGGAGGAATCAGGGCAACAGGGGCGGGGATGGCAGCGAGTGTCGGAAGGTTCGGCGGTGTTCTTGGACCATTGCTCGTTGGCTTTTTGGTCGGGGCTGGTGTCTCAACCAGCATCATTTTCCTTATTTTTTGCATAGCTATCATTTTTGGGGCACTAGCGGTACTGTTCTTGGGAGAGGAGACCAAACAGACGGAGTTAGCGGCTTAACACAAAAAAGAACAGCATAACGCTGTTCTTTTTGTGTGAAAATGGAGAGCCGGTTTGCTTTAGGTCAGGGAATGGGATTCGAGCAATTCGGAGGCCGGCACATCCAATGCGGTCGAGATCTTCAGGATCGTCTGAAGATTCGGAATGTAAGTGCCGTTCTCATAATTCTCAAGTGTCTTCGTACCGCATCGTATCTTAAATGCCAATTCTTCAGCAGCCATATTGCGGTCCTCGCGGTATCTTTTTATATTTTGTCCAACTGTAGACATGAAAGATCCCTCCTAAATTAAACATACTACTTGAGTAAATTATATCAGATAATTCAGACTTAATTGTAACGGTTACGTGAACTTTTATGCATTGATTCATTGAAGTTGGGCATGATACACTATTACATGAAAGAGAATATTTTTGTCATAATCAGATATCTGTGATATAATAATTTATTGTGAAAAATTATCGAAAATAATCAGCATTTTAGGAGTGTTAATATGTCTTCAAAATTTGAAGTTGGCCAGGTTCTGACTGGTACAGTTAAAGGGATTCAACCATACGGTGCTTTTGTGGCGCTTGATGAAAATACACAAGGTTTAGTTCATATTTCCGAAGTGACACACGGCTTTGTGAAAGATGTAAATGATCACTTGAAAATCGGCGACGAAGTGACTGTGAAAGTTTTGGCTGTTGACGAAGCTGCCGGAAAAATCAGCTTGTCGATCCGTGCGACACAAGAAGCACCACAACAAAGTGAGCGTCCAAAACAAGCGCCTAAAAAACGCCAAGCTACTGCTGTAGCTTCATCTTCTTCTGAAGAAGGGTTCAACACTTTGAAAGATAAACTACAAGAGTGGATTAAACAATCCGAACGCCAAGATCTAATCAAAAAGTAAGTCGTAAAACCGGTCTGAAATAGACCGGTTTTTTTTTAGAAGGTTTTACTCGTTCAAGGTCTTATGAATGACTTCTTGCCAAAAAATAAAAGCCAGAAACACTAACCCGAGTCAAAAAACTTTCATTTTTCTGATAGTGTGTTATCTTTTTAAGTGAAATAATGTTCAAGAAAAATGTAAGCGCTTTTTTAAATTTGTTTTTCTGTGGCATATAGCACTCTAGTGGAGTGATGAAGGGGTGTATTGTTGCGCGAAAAAAAAGAACATACAGAATATTTTTGAGGTATAATAGGTTTGTCGGAAAAACAGATCTGCAAGCACGGGAAATCCAGTGAATTGGAGCGGTTTTTCCAGAAGCATAATGGAAGGATGTATGAGTGATGGCAACAGAAGTTAAATCACAAGACTTGATAGCACAAACTGACAAGTTCGGTGCCCGAAATTATAATCCTCTTCCCATTGTAATCTCAGAAGCAGAAGGTGTTTGGGTGAGAGATCCAGAAGGCCAAAAATACATGGATATGCTGAGCGCTTATTCGGCAGTGAACCAGGGGCATAGGCATCCCCGGATTATCCAAGCACTGAAAGATCAGGCGGACAGGGTCACTTTGACATCAAGAGCATTTCATAATGACCAGCTTGGCCCGTGGTATGAAAAAATATGCACGCTGACAGGCAAAAGCATGGCTTTACCGATGAACACAGGGGCAGAAGCTGTAGAGACGGCTATAAAAGCTGCGAGACGTTGGGCTTATGATATTAAGGGAGTAGCCGATAATAAAGCCGAGATCATTGCATGTGCCGGCAATTTCCATGGGCGGACGATGGCTGCCATCTCTATGTCTTCCGAGGAAGAATATAAGCGTGGGTTCGGGCCAATGCTACCTGGCATCAAATTGGTGCCTTACGGTGATTTTGAAGCCTTGAAAGAGATGATTAATGAAAATACTGCGGCATTCATCGTGGAACCGATCCAAGGGGAAGCCGGCATCATTATCCCTCCGGAAGGCTATCTGAGGGAAGCAGCAGCTTTATGTAAAGAGAAAAATGTCCTGTTCATAGCCGATGAGATTCAGGCCGGGCTTGGACGTTCAGGCAAAATGTTTGCCTGTGACTGGGAGCAAGTGGATCCTGATATGTATATTTTAGGGAAAGCTCTTGGCGGCGGCGTCTTCCCGATATCCTGCGTTGTGGCGGATAAGGAAATTCTCGGAGTCTTCAACCCAGGTTCACATGGGTCGACTTTCGGCGGTAATCCAATGGCCTGCGCTGTTTCAATCGCGTCTCTTGATGTTTTGCTTGATGAAAAGCTAGCTGAGCGTTCTGATGAATTGGGAGAATACTTTATGGATCAATTGCGGGAAATAAAAAATCCTGTCATCAAAGAAGTGAGGGGCCGCGGTTTGTTCATAGGCGTCGAGCTCAATGAGCCAGCGCGTCAATATTGTGAAATCCTGAAAGAGGAAGGATTGCTCTGTAAGGAGACTCATGAAACCGTCATCCGATTCGCGCCTCCTTTGGTCATTTCGAAAGAGGAACTGGATTGGGCGATAGAAAAAATACAAAAAGTATTTACGAAATAAAAGGAGATTGAGAACAATCATGGCAGCAACTGGGGTAACAGATTCAAATGTGGAGAAATTAAAAGAATCTTACGAATTATTCACATCAACTCAAACAGTCATTCACGAAGCGTTGAACAAACTCGGCTTTTCTGATGAAATGTATGAATTGCTGAAAGAACCTTTACGGATGCTTACTGTCAGGATGCCGGTCCGCATGGATGACGGAAGCGTTAAAGTGTTTACAGGATACCGCGCGCAGCACAACGATGCTGTCGGGCCGACAAAGGGAGGAGTCAGATTCCATCCAGATGTAAATGTGGACGAAGTAAAGGCATTATCCATGTGGATGAGCCTGAAGTGCGGAATCGTCAACTTGCCTTACGGCGGCGGAAAAGGCGGTATTATCTGTGACCCGCGGACAATGTCGATGGGGGAATTGGAACGGTTAAGCCGTGCATACGTCCGAGCCATCAGCCAGATTGTCGGGCCTACGAAGGATATTCCTGCTCCGGATGTATATACGAATTCACAAATCATGGCCTGGATGATGGATGAGTACAGCAGGCTCCGTGAATACGACTCACCGGGCTTCATTACAGGAAAACCGCTTGTGCTTGGAGGTTCCCAAGGACGTGAAAAAGCGACAGCCCAAGGGGTAACCATCTGTGTTGAGCAGGCTGCCAGAAGGAAGGGAATTTCCTTGAAAGGCGCTCGTGTAATTGTCCAAGGATTCGGGAACGCAGGCAGCTTCCTTGCTAAATTTATGCATGAAGCAGGTGCGAAGGTTGTCGGCATATCCGATGCTTATGGCGGGCTGTATGACCATAACGGTCTGGATATTGACTATCTGCTTGACCGTCGGGACAGCTTCGGTACTGTGACGACCTTATTCGAAAACACGATCACAAATAAGGAGTTATTGGAGAAGGAGTGTGATATCCTTGTTCCGGCAGCAATATCAAATCAAATTACAGAGGAAAACGCTCATAATATCCAAGCTCAAATTGTAGTGGAAGCTGCAAACGGTCCGACCACTTTAGAAGCTACAAGGATCTTGACGGAAAGAGGCATTCTCCTTGTGCCGGATGTTTTGGCTAGTTCCGGCGGCGTAACAGTGTCCTATTTCGAATGGGTACAAAACAACCAGGGGTATTATTGGTCAGAAGAAGAAGTGAATGAAAAACTGGAGAAGGTTCTTGTCGAAGCATTTGAAAACGTATATCAACTATCCCAAAACCGCAATATAAACATGCGCTTAGCTGCCTATATGATAGGAGCCAGAAAAATGGCCGAAGCAGCGAAATTCCGCGGATGGGTTTAACCATCAGAAAAAATCACTCATCAATAGAATGAGTGATTTTTTCATTTGGACTGCCGATATTTAGCGGGTCGGCTTGGCTTGAGGATTATCAGCGAATGCTTCGTTTGATTTGAACAATAAGCCTAGGTTAATCAGGCCTGAAATACCCACGATTGCGTAGATGATACGGGCGATAAGTCCATCTTGCCCTCCGAAGATGGCAGCAACCAGATCATATTGAAAGAATCCGATAAGACCCCAATTGATGGCGCCGATAATGGTGAAAACAAGTGCTGTTCTTTGTATTCCGCTCATGTTGCGACCTCCTTAGGTTGAATGAAACATCGATCCGCATGTTTGTGCAGGATCAATTGTTCATCTATAGCTTTGGTCAATCAGGTAGAACTATGCATAGGAAATGCAGTAAATAATTTGCTTATTATCAGCACAAACTTACATAATGGATAGAGGAGGAGATATATGTGAAAAATACAGCATATAGAAATCCGACAAAGGTAATATTCGGGAAAGAGTCAATCGCTTCTTTAGCAGATGAAGTAAAACAATACGGCAAAAAGGTTTTGGTCGTATACGGCGGGGGAAGCATTAAGAAAAATGGGATTTATGAACATGTCATGCAAGAGTTGAAAAAAATTGATGCATCCGTATATGAATTGTCTGGAGTGGAGCCGAATCCGCGAATTACAACTGTGAGAAAGGGGGTCGAAATCTGCCGGCAGGAACAGATCGATTTGCTGCTTGCAGTCGGGGGCGGCAGTGTCATCGATTGCACGAAGGCCATTGCTGCTGGGGCAAACTACGAGGGAGACCCGTGGGATATCGTCCGCCGCAAGGTCGTTATCACAGAAGCTTTGCCGATTGGCACAGTGCTGACAATTGCGGCAACCGGTTCTGAAATGAATGGTTCGTCTGTTATCACAAATTGGGAAACGAAAGAGAAATACGGTTGGGGAGGACCTGCTGTCTATCCGAAATTCTCCATCCTCGACCCAAGCTATACATTCTCGGTTCCGTTAGATCAAACGATTTACGGAATAGTCGATATGATGTCACATGTTTTCGAGCAGTATTTCCATCATATAGATAACACGCCTTTGCAGGATCGAATGTGTGAATCGGTATTGAAGACTGTCATCGAAACAGGTCCAAAACTCATCAAAGATTTACATAACTACGAGCTAAGGGAGACAATCCTTTATTCGGGAACAATTGCGTTGAACGGAACGTTGTCGTTCGGTATACAAGGAGATTGGGCGACCCATAATATTGAACATGCAGTGTCTGCTGTCCATGATATCCCCCATGCTGGAGGATTGGCTATTCTGTTCCCTAATTGGATGGAACATACTTTACATGAGAGAATCAGTCGCTATGTTCAATTGGCTGTAAGGGTATGGAGAGTTAACCCGGAAGGCAAAACAGATGAGGGGATAGCCAGGGAGGGAATCGCGAAACTGCGTGAGTTCTGGAATGGCTTAGGAGCTCCTTCAACCCTCGGGGATTACGGCATCAAGGAAGACAGCATTGATCTGATTGCTGATAAAGCAATGGCAAACGGCCCATTCGGCCAGTTCAGCAAGCTGGAACGCCAAGATGTTTTGACAATTTTGCAGGCATCTCTTTAGTTGGCCGGCTTCAAGAGAAAAAATATTCTGAGATAATTTTTAAGTCAGTGGATTAAGTAGATAGTTACATTATTTTTTTAAAACGTTTTCTTGATAAAATACTAGCCATTCGTTAAAGTGGACTAGTACAAAGAAAAATGGAGGAACTGCAATGACACATATACGTTTTGATTACAGCACAGCATTGCCATTCTTTGGTGAACATGAAATTCAATACTTAAGGGATGCCATCAAAGTGGCGCATCATTCCCTGCATGAGGGAACTGGGGCAGGCAATGATTTTCTTGGCTGGATCGACCTTCCTACTTCCTACGATAAAGAGGAATTTACACGCATTCAAAAAGCAGCTGAAAAAATCCAACAAGACACAGATATCCTGTTGGTTGTCGGAATCGGCGGTTCGTACCTTGGGGCGAGAGCGGCGATTGAAATGCTGCAGCACAGCTTTTATAATGCATTGACGAAAGAACAGCGTAAAACGCCGCAAATCGTCTTCGTCGGAAATAACATCAGTTCAACATATATGAGAGACTTGATGGACCTTCTGGAGAACAAAGACTTCAGTATTAATGTCATCTCCAAATCAGGTACAACAACCGAGCCTGCATTGGCTTTCCGTATCTTCCGCAAAAAATTGGAGGAGAAATACGGGAAAGAAGAAGCGAAAAAACGTATTTACGCTACGACGGATAAAGCAAGAGGAGCTCTTAAATCAGTGGCGGATGATCAAGGCTATGAAACATTTGTCATCCCTGATGATGTAGGTGGCCGTTTCAGTGTATTGACGGCTGTTGGACTATTGCCGATTGCTGTGGCCGGCATTGATATTGAAGCGATTATGAAAGGCGCCAAGGCGGCGCAGGAAGATTTCAGTGCTTCCGAATTGGATGAGAACTTGGCCTACCAGTACGCGGCTGTACGCAATGTCCTTTACAATAAAGGAAAAACGATTGAAATGCTGATCAATTATGAGCCAGGCCTTCAATATTTCTCTGAATGGTGGAAACAGCTATTCGGTGAAAGTGAAGGGAAAGACCAAAAAGGTATCTACCCTTCTTCGGCTAATTTCTCGACAGATCTGCACTCATTAGGTCAGTATGTACAAGAAGGGAGAAGAGATCTATTCGAGACTGTCATCAAAGTAGAATCTTCTCGTCATGATCTGATCATCGAATCTGAAGAAAATGATGGAGACGGACTGAATTATCTGGCCGGCGAAACAGTTGACTTCGTTAACACAAAGGCTTTCCAAGGCACATTGCTCGCGCATACTGATGGAGGCGTACCGAACCTTGTGGTGGAGATTCCGGCAATGGATGCCTACACATTCGGTTATCTGGTTTACTTCTTCGAGAAAGCATGTGCAATGAGCGGTTACCTTCTCGGTGTTAATCCGTTCGATCAGCCAGGCGTGGAGGCATACAAAGTGAACATGTTTGCCCTGCTTGGAAAACCAGGCTTCGAAGAGAAGAAAGCAGAGCTTGAAAAACGATTGAAATAAAAGAAATGAGACAGGCACTATCCCGATGATGGGATGGTGCCTGTTTTTTGTACATTAGGCTTTTGTACAAGCGACTTGGACCAAAATACATTATATATAGTAAACCTATGTAAAGGAGAAGATTAAATGTCATTTAGAAACTGTTATTGCGATCATGATCCATGTAAATGCAAGTCCCATAAGAGATGGGAATGGAGTGAGTCAAGCTCTTCATCTTCATCTTCCTGTTCCTCATCGTCCTCGTCTAAGCGCAAATCACACCATGGTAAGGGGAGAAAGAATGAGATGAAAAATTGTGCTTTTGCTTCGCTTTTCAATCCGAGAGCTCCTGTGGCGCCGCCAACGACCGCTACAGCCATCACAGAAGGAACAATCGTTGACTTCACTGTTCCCGGTCCATCAAATTGTGCAATCACAAGTGTGCAGAATGACTCGATTACTGTTCTTGAATCTGGGGTATACAGAATCACATCGGGCATTAGCCTGATTGGAACAGCTCCAACCACTGCAGAGATATTGGAAGGCGAGGCCACTGTCGGCCTGCGCATTAACGGTGAAGTGGTTGTGAATTCTATTATTGAGGTGGATTTTGCTGATATAGTCACCATTGGGACTAGGACTGCTACAGCAAGGGTAGCCGGATCCATTGATCTATTTTTAAATGCCGGTGACGTCGTTCAACTGGAAATCATCACAGTGCCTGATAGAACCGACGCTTTGGTGAACTATGGAAAAGCGAGTTTAATCGTAACTGAGCTTTTTGATTTACCGTTTGAACCGTTCAATGTCCGGTTTGGACAAATTCCAGGCTTTGTATTCGAGGAAACTATTTAATATCATATAAGTTTGCCTGCAGACCCCCGCTTCTTGCGGGGGTTCTTTGGTAACTATACCTATTAAAATGACAAATGAACGTCAGGTGTATAACCGTTATGTAAAACGTTGCATTTACTAGGCTGTTTTCGCAAACACCGAGTGAGGCCCCGCAAGCGCTTGGCGCTGAGGAGGCTCACCGCCCGCCCCGCGGAAAGCGAGCAACCTGGAGCCTACTTCACCTTCCGCTCCCAATCAACTGGTTTTCATTACTGAACTTATGTAAAACAACAATCTTTTAGAAAACAGCCATTTTCTAATAGACCTGTTGACGTGGGAGAAGTGTGTATGACCAATGAGAAAAAGCAGAACTACGGCTGTTGTCACTGTTGTAAATAGTCAAGGAAAGATGTAACCATCGGCGCAACATCCAGGAGTACCGTCAGCATAAATTCCGTCTTTGGTTGAACGGCGAATTCCGTAGATATTGAGGGGTTTCCTTCAATAGGCATGACGGCATGACTGCTACAAGAACGGTGGCCGCAACCACAGAGTTGTTTCTGAATGCCGGTTACGTTGTACAATTCCAGGGCCTTACAGTGCCTACCGATACACCAGCGCCGGGTTGTCTGAACTCCTATTAAAAACTGTTAATGGAAGGCGATTGTACAAGCATTAACTATATCTCATTATGATAGGAGAGATGTGTATGTCCCGTAAGAAAAAATCAAAGTAGAAGAGATTTTACTGTTGTGGGGAAGAGATATGCTTCTGTGAACCACAATGGCTGGATTTAGCCTTTGTAGTACTTTTCAATCAGACTCCTCCGGGAACACCTTCAGCAATAAATACAGTTGCGGCCGGCTCCTTGGTCATTTCACAATTTGCATTTGCGAATGGTACTATAGCAAGCCCAATCAATGATTCAATCACCATCCACGAACCATCGCAGTACAACACCAATGCATCATTCTCCTTTCACAAGGGAAGAACCAAAACGCTAATCAGGAATTTTTGCAATTTCTTCACCAAGGGATTTTTAACGAAAATATCCTCTATATTTGGCTTTGAATGAATGACTTCGGTGCCCTCCGGTAAAAGTGGAGGGCATTCTAATTGATTGTGCTTAAATCATTCAACTGTTAAGGAGCTCAGCAATACGGATGCCATCGTCTCTCCGGCAAACAGATTCGTTTCGATGATATGGTCCGCGCCGGCTCTTTTTGCATTATTTACTTGGCTGGCGGTTAATATTTCTACACAGCAGTATAAAGACGGATTCAAGCCTTTGCAGGCCAGTAGAGAAAGAATCGAGTACATATCCGCCTGATGCTCATTTTGGCTGGAGTCAGCGGTTATCAGCACTTTATTTGCAGTCTGGATGCTGGCTTTTTGCAGAACCCGGTCTTCCACGGCATCCCCTTTGATGAAATGGAGATTGAGCTCTGGGGCAGGATGCTTATCCAATGTACCATCAATAAGGACGATGGGTTGTCTTGGCTGGGTTACATGAATACTGTTAATGATGTTTCTGGAGCGTTCATTCCAACCGATGATAATGTAATGATTTTTTCCGGTAAACAGTTTGACCCCATTCAATATCTTTTCCCCCGTGGTGATGGTTTTGACAGCAATTGTCGCTAAATAGGTTGTGACAAAACCGGCGCCCAATAATATTAAAGCCATACCGAGCAATTTCCCTAATGTTGTATGGGGTACGTAATCGCCATATCCAACAGTGGATGTTGTGACTAAGGCCCACCATACACCTTCTAAAAAGGAAGGAAAATGTTCCGGTTCAATAATCGCGATTAAAAAGCCGAAAATGTGGATGGTAACAAAAATGATGATAATCAACTTAACCAATCTCGGTAATTTCGACAAATAGTCCAATAGATGTTTAGTCATGAACGTCTCCGTACCATAGTATTTACTGACTAACAGTATGTACAGAAATTGAAGGATTCAATCTTGCTCATTTCATTTTGTAGTATAATGGGCGTAACAAATAAAGAGAGAAGCAGCCGTTTGTTTCTAAAAAGGAAGGATTTCCAGTGGATAGACAGAAACAGATTCTTATTACGAGACAGCATGTCGCCCGAAAGCTTAGAGCGGAGGAGAGCGGACATGACTGGTGGCATATCCATCGAGTAACTGAAATGGCCATTCGGTTGGCGCAAGAAGAGAAGGCAGATATGTTCATATGTCAAATGGCTGCTCTTTTGCATGACCTAGCCGATGAAAAAGTAGTCGGAGATGAGGCTCAGGGACTTCGTGAAGTAGAAGCTTGGCTTAAAGAAATTGGAATGGAACAGGCAGATGTCGTCCATATTATGGATATTATTTCTTCCTTGTCATTCAAGGGAGGAGGTCGCCTGCCTATGGAAACATTGGAGGGGAAAGTTGTGCAGGATGCTGATCGTCTGGATGCACTTGGGGCAATTGGCATAGCCAGAACGTTTGCATTTGCGGGTTCAAGGGGGCAGATTATTCATGATCCAGACCTGTTTCCTAAGGAGATTATGACGGAAGCTGAGTACAAGCGACGGGATTCAACAGCAATCAATCACTTCTATGAAAAATTGCTGAAGCTGCAGGGTTTACTCAATACAGAAGCAGGAAAGAGAGTCGCTAGAGAGAGACATGCTTTCATGCAGCTGTATTTGGATAGATTTTTTAAGGAGTGGAACGGAGAAGCCTGAGTGAGCAAACTACTACTTTCATGTCCGTATAAAGACTAAGTTTGTCTACAACAAAGGGCACAGCATTTATGCTGTGCCCTTTGTTGGTTAAAGACATTAACTCCGAGCTGTATTACTTGTATATGGCTTCGTTGATTAAGTCTGAGTATACCTCTGCGCCTCGTTTGGTTAAGTGGACGCCATCATTGGCGAAATATTCATTATGGCCCGTGCTGACTGTATACCAATCAATGATTTCCACATGATCTAAACGGGAAGCGAGATCATGCAAAGTTTCATTGACGTTACTTTCCCATGGTCGATTCACACGGGTAGTGATCAGATAGATTCGATGGCCAGAGCCCAATTGGGAAAGGACAGCTTCTGCTTGATCTTCATTGAAGGCACCGTTTGAGCCGAGCGCAATAACGATATTATCCCCTAATTCCCCCTGTTGTTGAGCTTTCTGCAGGACATCTTTTGCCTCATACATTTGTCTGCCGATTTGCCCATCAATCATAATTTCCGGAAACTGTTCCTCAAGGAAAGGGGCAACATCAATGATGACTGAGTCACCGATGACCGTCAATGAACCGGTATTCGTATTTTCGCTCAGTTGTTTGTCTTCATGATTCCCTGGTTTGCTGGTATCTGAAGAAGCAGGAGCCTGTTTCTTGGCCTGCTCGTCCTCTTCTATATGATTACTAGCGTTTTGTGTCTCACTTTTTTTCAAGACAATCTTCTGTTGTTTTTCTTCAGAAGAATTGTTTTTGCTTGACTCTGTTTCAGGAGCAGTCAGCCCGATTGTCGATATGCTGAACACAACCAGGCAACAAGCTGATACGGTCAAAGCGGCAGGGGAAAGTCTTTTTCTGCGTCTTTGTTTGAAACTGATCCAAATATCCTTTACTTTCTTTTTCCGCAAAGGGTTTTCTACGAACTTATAGGACAGATGGGCAATCAATAGGATCAGCACCACTTGCAGAGCCAGTCGGCTTAACGGTGGTTGACTCGTTTGGATGGCTGGAGCAGTCAGAATGATGATCGGGTATTGCCATAAATAGATTCCGTAGGAACGCAACCCGACCCAGCGCAACGGCCGGACCCCTAAAGCCCTATTCAGCAAGCTTGCCGGATGGACAATCACTGCAATTACGATAGCTGTCAACAAAGAGACTAAGACCATACCACCCTGATATAGGAACGGATCGTATTCCCCCATTGTGGCTATCATCCATAGTACGGCGAGCAAAGCCACTGCTCCGGTTAGATCCATGAAGAGTCGGATATGTGTCGGAAGCTGGGTTGAAAGCTTTTGACTCGGCCAAAGAAAGGCCAATACTGCCCCAATCAATATGGAAAAAATGCGGGTATCGGTCCCGTAATAAACTCTGCTGGGATCAAGCCCGGGTTCATACATTAAGGCCATCAACAATGCTGAAAGAATAGCTACAAGACAAGTCATGAGAACCATTCTTTTTTTTCCGGCTTTAGAGATGAAGCCAAGGAGCATCAGCAGCGGCCACAATATATAAAACTGCTCTTCCACTGCCAACGACCAGAAGTGGGTCAGCAAGGAAGGGGTACCCATATTCTCAAAATAGGATAGATCCTGGAATATATACCACCAGTTGCTGACATACAGGGACGCGGCAATGAAATCTTCACGCAGCTTGGCAAGATAGGCCGGCTCGAAGATGGTCACCCAAGCGGTCAAAAGGAACAGCATCGCAAACATGGCCGGGAGCAATCGCTTGGCTCTTCTGACCCAAAAAATCTTCAAGTCTATACGATTATGTGTGTCCCATTCAATAAGCAGAAGGTTTGTAATTAAATAGCCTGATAGAACGAAAAAAATAGTTACCCCGAGTAGTCCACCAGGGATCAAATCCGGTCGCATATGGTAAGCAATGACAGCGAAAACGGCTAGAGCTCTTAAACCATCTAACCCGGAGATGTAGCGGCTGTGGGCATTGGATGGGTTCGGCATAGTTGCACTACTCCTTTGTTGTTTATTCTCATGGTCAAGGCGCCGTGTCGTTCGGTTCATTATTATTCAATCTGAATGTAATATATGTGATGAATAGCGTATTGACGTTTTTCGACTAATTTCAATCATTAAACAATGACAAATATCATTATAAAATAGCAATTGATATTAATATATAAGCAAAAAGACCGACTGTAAACCAAAAAGGGTTAAGCTAGTAAGTTTTTCTTAGAAGCAAATAAAGAAAAATGAATTAATTTTTTTGCCATGTAAACCCGATTAAGCATCAATTAAACTATGGATAGGAAGTGTTATAGGGGACGAGAGGGCTGAATATTGCGGTTTTAGTCAATATGAAGCCCTACGATGATGAGGTCTGTGGCCTCTCCATCCAAATTGGCTATGCCAGGGAGAAGACCCCATTCGTTGAAATGAAAGGCTTTGAAAAGAGCCAGGCTCGGTTTGTTGTGGCCGAAAATGAACCCGATCAGATTTTTAATGGCAAGTTGGGGACATGCATCGATTGCTTTCTGCAAAAGATATTTTCCAAGCCCCATGCCACGTGATTCAAGGGCCAAATAGATACTTATTTCAGCTGTGCAGTCGTAGGCCGGGCGGCCATAAAACGATTGAAAGCTTAACCAGCCAAGGATGAAGCCATCTGCTTCAATGACCCATAGAGGCCGGGAGTGCGGAGTATGCTCTGAAAACCACTGTTGCTTGCTTTCGACGGAAACAGCTTCAAGGTCTGCGGTTACCATCCTTCCTGCGACTGTGGAATTATAAATGTCTACTATTCTCGGTAAATCAGCAATTCTTGCATCCCTTATGATTACGTTTGTTTCCATCCTTACTCTCCTTTGTAACCGTTGTCAGTGCCAGGCAGCTTACCGCCGTAAAAATGGCGGCAGACTTGAAAGCTTGCCGCCATTTACATAATTGTACACCACGATCGGTTTGTTGTGTCAGTTTCTTATTATTTGGATGGAATGTTTGCTTGGCGCATTTCCTGTCTCAATCACCAAATGCCAATGGCCGTAATTTGGCGCTTGAATCCGGTATACTTTATCGGTGACCATTCCTCCGTAATATTTGATCGGTTGATTTTCGCTATATTTCTTATAGTTTTCTTCATCCATAAGTTTCACTTCTGCCTTGCTCTCCAGTTTCAGAACAATGACATCCCACATATGTAAATCAAATTCGTAATGATGCATATTACACACTCCTTTAGACCTATATTTCGACAAAATAATAAAAACACCTTCTTGTTAACCTTTAAAATGAGTCTTTTTTATCATTTTCGACATAAATCTGCAAAAAGTGACAGTCGTATGAATGGCAACATGAAGCACCTTATGTATGGAACTGATCATGGAGCTTTGTGAATAGAAAAAGGACAGCCCGTTGAATGGGCTGTCCTTTTCTATTCAGCCGCTTGGTAGGAGGCTGTTTTTTTTGAATTGATCAGGCTTACAATGCTCGAAACCAAAGTCTTCGCAACCGCATAGGAGGGAACCGCAAGAACCATGGCGATGATCCCGCCTAAATTGCCTGCCACGAGTAACAGGATGATGACAGTGGTCGGATGGATATCGAGTGTTTTGCCCAGTATGAGCGGGGATAAGAAATTGCCCTCGATCTGCTGCGCAATCAATATAACGACCACCACGAGGAATGCCTGGACTGGCGAAATGAACAATGCAATGATAACCGCCGGCGCCCCTCCCAAAACAGGTCCTACATATGGGATGATATTGGTGACTGCGACAATTAAGGCCAGCACCAAAGCGTATGGTTGTTCAATGATCCAGAATCCGATTAGGGACAGCAAACCTACAATGCTGGCGACAGTGACTTGGCCGTTTATATAAGCGGAAAGCGTGTCCCCAACACTCTTAATGGCTGCCAGCCCCTCTTTGCGGTATCCAGCCGGTATGAACCGTGATATGGCCCCAGGCATCCGATGGCCATCTTTGAACATATAGAACAATAGAATTGGCACTGTCACGATGGTGATGGTGGCGCTAGTGATGAAGTTAAATATACCGATCACGCCATTCGTGATGTTGTTCGGCAGGCTATTGACATATTCCATCAATTTTTCCTGCACAGTATCCAGGGGTATGTATTCATTCGTCAGCAGGTTTTTAAAGTCCTCTGATTCAGACACATCATCGATGAATGCATCTACTTGTTTAGCATATGTCGGCAAGTCATCGATGAAAGAAGATATTTGCTTTGTGACAATTGGGACAACATTGCTGATTGCCAGTCCGATCACTGCAATGATCAATATGTACAGCAATGCGATGGATAAGATTCGTGATAATTTGAATTTCCTCTGGAAGAACCAGACAACCGGATTAAAGATAAAAAACAGGAACCCGGAAATCAGGATAGGAAAGAACAGTGTTGAAAAAAAGGTGGCAATTGGATCTAACAAAAACGTCAGTTTGGTTGACACTAAAACGATGGTCAAAATGATCAAGATCTGGAGTGACCAGTTCCTAAACTTTCTCGACAAAGGCACACACCTCTTCATAATATGGCCGCATTGGGCGCATTTTTTCGTTTCTTTATGTAAAAACTTCTATTCATTTATTATAGTCAAAGTTGCCTCAAGATGGCTAGTGGATATTTCATTCCAACGGTATTCTGTTTGGCAGGCCTCTCGTTGCTGTTGCCATAAAGTATTACCCCGCATTCCATGATTCTAACCGGATAAATCAAAAAATATGTGGTTATGACCGTTTGCTTGGCCCCGTCTTCTACAATTGTTCAATTATTCACAGAAATGTGTTGGAGGGAGACGGGATGTAACGATAAAATAAAAATGAATAATAGAATTGGAGAAGAGGCATGCAGTTAAGCAAATCAACGATTAATTCATTCCGGTACATATTCCTATTATACATATCCGTTACCGTCGTATTTGGACTGCTATTCTTGTTGCCATCCTTGCATAAAGGCAACATTGCGTTTGTAGATTCGCTGTTTTTGTCTGCGAGTGCCATAAGTGTGACGGGGCTGTCATCCATCAGTATTACGGACGATTTGACACGTTTGGGGCAGTTGATATTGATGGTGGAAATCCAACTTGGCGGTATCGGAATTCTTGTCTTGGTCAGCTATCTTTTCACAATGATGGGCAAACGCTTATCAATGTCGAATCTGATGCTCATTTCGCGTGATCAAAACCAGGGCAGTTTAAAGACCATCAGTTTTTTATGTATATCTATTTTGTTGACGGCTTTGGCGGTAGAAGCGCTCGGTTTTCTGGTTATGTTCGGTGAGATCGCTTCCCGATATGATTCTATGGGGGAGGCAGTTTTCGTGACGATGTTCCATGTGGTGGCTTGCTTCACAAATGCCGGATTCGATCTGTTTGGGGACAGTCTGATGTCGTTTAAAAGCAACCCAATCCTGTTGTACACAAGCTCTGCCGTCATTTTCCTCGGCAGCGTGGGCTACCCGACAATAATGGAATATGTATTCTCATTTAAACAAAAGAAAACGCTGTTCACCCGTATCAATATTCGAATGCATATCACTTTGCTTGCGGGCGGTACACTATTTTTATTATTCCTGGAGGGTGAGCAACTGTTCCGGGATATGGATTGGGGAGACAAATTAGCAAATAGCTTATTTTTGTCGGCAGCTGCCAGAAACGGCGGTTTAACGACAGTGGAAATTACAGCGCTATCGATGACAACTGTTCTTGTGATCATTTTCCTGATGTTCATCGGGGGGGCTTCGTCCAGCACGGGCGGAGGCATCAGGCTCACTACCTTTGCGGTTTTGATCGCCAAAGTGGTGGCTGTCATAAAATCGGAGGAGCATACTGTCATCTTGAAGAAAACCATTACTAAGGCAGCCATTGATAAGGCATTTGTCATTTTTATCAGCTTTATTTTCCTGTTTTTCGGATCTATAGTTGTGCTGACTTTATTCGAATCACTGCCGATTGACATGATTATGTTCGAAACAATGTCTGCTTTGACAAACACAGGGCTTTCTACCGGAATTACAGGAAGTCTTACATCGGCATCAAAATATGTCCTTATGCTGCTGATGATTGTCGGAAGAATTGGGGTATTTTCGCTTATTTATTTTGTATTCCATGTAGAAGAGACATCGAAGATCCGATACTTGGAAGAAGACTTGGCAGTAGGATAAGGAGGTGACCATCTTATGAAACAGTACTTAGTATTCGGTGCAGGGAGGTTCGGAAGCGGAATTGTACAGGAGTTGTCGGCGCAGAATGTTCAAGTGGTCGTATGCGATTCGAACGAAAGGGTTCTTGATGAAATCGACCATCTTGCCACCCATTCCATCATCGGGGACTTCCGGGATTCCGAAGCGCTTGATGAATTGAATGTAGAACAGTTCGATGCTGTTTTCGTTGCCATTGGAACGGACGCATACAGTGCGATCCTGATCACGAAAAAATTGAAGGACCGAAAAGCCAAAAGAATCATTGTCAAGGCGACTAGTGTGGAAGTCGGGGAGATCCTGAAGAGTCTTGGGGCTGATCATATTATTTTTCCGGAGTATGAGGCTGGAGTGAAGATTGCGCGGCAGGAATTGATGACAGGTGTGAAGGAATATTTCGAAGTTACGAAGGATATTTCCGCAGTCGAAATGGAGGTGCCGAAGATCATGGTCGGACAATCATTAAGCAGTATGGATTTTTCCAAAAAGACAGATCTGACCGTCTCCTTGATCATCCGGGATGGCAAGCCGTTTCGTGAACATTTCGCCGATGTAATCTTGATGGAGGGGGATCAAATATTAATTGTTGGGGAAAACAAAAAGATCCAGCGTTTTAAAAGGAAGTACAAATGAGAATTTAGACTGAAAGAAGACCGGCAGCGTATAATTCGCTGCCGGAAGTTTTTTGGGGGACAGACAATCCCTGCCTTATTATTCGGTGGTTTCAATTGCTTTACGGGCCTCGGTCATCTGCTTCCAGACGGATCCCTTAGCGGTCTCTCCATGTTTGATCCGATCAATTGCCATTTTGATTTGCATGGATACTTCAAATTCTGGGTCGTTTTCTGCGTTTTCCAAGGCTTCCAATACACTTTCATCCCCGAGTTCATATAGGAACATGGCGGCCCTCCAGCGAACAAGCTTGCTTTTGTCCGAAAGCGCCTTGGCCATCTCTGCCATCGCTTCAGGATAGCCGACATCAGAAAGGCAATCGCCTGCAGTACGGCGCACGGCAGGGTTCTTGTCATGCAGTCCTTTGTATAGACCGTTGAGAACAGACGGGTCCTCAATCATGCCTAAGTAGACGACAGCTAATCTGCGTATCGACGTTTTGGGGTCATCCAAGGCCATTTCCAGCAAAGGGACGTCCTCTACAGTCGGATCTTCCATCTGGTCCAAAGCCTGATAACGCTTTTCCCACTCCTCTGCTTGCAAGGCTTCTTTTGTCAGTTTCCTTCTATTCCTAGTGATAGGCTGCGTGGAAGAAGAACTGCTTGTCTGAGCTTCCTGTACTAGCTGCTGCAACTTATCGTTTGTGAAAGTAGCAAGAAGTTCCTCATTTATTTCCTCTCCGATTGTATCCATATCACCGTAACGGTAGCCGTAGTCTTTCCACTTTCTCATTAGTACAACATTCTCGTCCGGCTTTTGGGCAGCAGCAATGCTTCTATTAAATTGATCTGGAAGGCCGAACCGTTTCTCCTGTTCTCCGTCAGTCAGCTTAATTTGCATCGGTATCCCTTTGAAAAACTGTACGGAAACGGCAACTTCGCCGTAATGATCGAGCATTTTCTGTTCGTCAGCAGTTCCTTTTGCATCCTCTCCGAACACTTGGCGTACTTGCGTCAGGATATTTTTCCAATCGAATTTAGCATTCCGTTCCACAGCCAGGAAATCAGCTACATGATAGACCCCTTTTACTCCTTCGATGTCGAGGATCAGCTTGATCTGAGCAGGTGCCTGATCGGCATTTTCCTTCTTGTAGTTATTGCTTTTGCCGGCTGGCAGTTCTTGAGAGAGGTTTATTTTCATGGTATTGGGGCTTGGGGTTGGTTCAATCGATTTTATGTTCATTTTGTTCCTCCTCTATTCGAAAGTTTTGCCTTTTCTGATTATGTTCATCTTACCGAATTGCCACTCAATGAATCAATTTAGAAGATTGCATGGGTGGAATTGGGGTCCCTCGTACCCTTGTTTAAGCAACGAGTACAAGGGTAAATGTACGATATAATTCTTAATTCACCTTTCGGGAGGGAGAAACATGGAAAAAACAGTTTATGGTGTTTATGATGATGGAGCCTCAGTTATGCGCGCAATTGAGGTTTTGGAAACAAAAGGTTATGAAGAAAAGAACATAACCATCATTGCCGATTCAAAGGAACGTTTGCGACCAATAGCGAAAAGTGACCATAATCATGTGAAAACGATAGCGGAGAAAGATGCAAAGAAATCACTGGCAGATAAGTTGCTGAATTTTTTCTATGATAAAAGTCCTGATATCAGTGAACACCTGGAGCGTCAGGGACTATCCAAGAACGAAGCTTCTGCCTATATGAAGGATATCCATAATGGGAAGATCTTGGTATTGCTGGACCTTAAGGCTGATAAACAGCCACAAAAGGCAAGGTTGCAGGAATCCCCGTCTTTGCAGGCGATGGAACGGTATAATACTGGACTGGGCATGGCAGAGCAACCGGTCATAGACCCTAATGCCGATGTTGCGGTCGATGAAGATAAGCCACCAATGAAAGAGAGATAAAAGCAGGAATAAGCGGATGGTTGCACCTGTATGAGCAAGTTCGGCGGCAGTATGAGTGTCAGTGAAACACTGCCACTTTTTTTTATGGGAAGATGATTCTCTCGATGGTAAACTGATTGCGAAGGGGCAATCAGTAAGGAGGATTCAGTTAGGTATGAGTAGGGCAGTAATATTCGACATGGATGGATTAATGTTCGATAGCGAGGCTTTAGGGTTGAAGATCGCAGAACAAGTTATGGACGATTACCCTTATGACTTCGATTATGAGTTGAATAAGAGAATCATCGGGACCAACGTCAAAAATGTGCAACGGGAATACATGAAATTATATGGTATGGAATTCCCCTTTGAGGAATTTATGGAGCGTAAACATAGACTTCTGCACGAACATTACGAACAGAATGATATTCCTAAAAAGAGAGGGTTACTGGAGCTTCTGGCATTTTTGAAGCAACATGACTTTAAGATTGGCATGGCATCTTCTACCTATAGGGAGAAAGGGACTTACATGCTGAAAAAAGCGGGTATTTATGAATATTTTGATGCGAGGGTGTTCGGGGATGAAGTCATCGAATCTAAGCCAGACCCGGAAATTTTTGAAAAAACAGCGGCGAAACTGGGAGTGCTCCCGGAGCAGGCAATTGTACTGGAGGACAGTGAAAATGGCCTGATTGCTGCCCATAGAGCCGGAATCCCGGCCATCTTCGTCAAGGACCTTGTGCAGCCCAGCGAAGCTGTGCTGTCGGCTACTGTCTTTTCAGCTAAATCTTTGCTTGATGTGATTGATTACATAGAAAAGACCATTTAAGTAATAAAAAAAGTCCCGCAATGAATGCAGGACTTTTTTATGTTTTATGTTTGGATATGGAGACTATCGGGATCGAACCGACGACCTCTTGCATGCCATGCAAGCGCTCTCCCATCTGAGCTAAGCCCCCGGGAAGAATGTAATCTACCCTTACATTTTTATCTTAAAATGGACAGATTGTCAAGAGTGATTATTTTGATTTTTTATAAACTCTCTATTTCCACTGCAGTTATGCCTTCTATTTTGGAAACGGCGTTATAGACATCGACAGTTTTACGCTGATAGTGGACATTGATGCTCAGTTGGACCAGATGGGTGGTATCCATATCTTTGATGCGGATATTTTTTATCCCGATATCTTCTTCTTTTATGTTCATGATCACATCGCTGATCCGATTGTTATCGGATACCTGTAATTGCAAAAGGATAATTTTTTGCCTAAGTTGACGAGGGCCGATGCGGCTCATGACTATGGGCAGTATTTCTACGCTGAACAAGATTAAGATCACACCTGCAATGGACTCCAGATAGAAACCTGCACCGACAGCGACGCCAATCCCGGCGGCCCCCCAAATCAATGCGGCTGTAGTAAGTCCGGAAATGCTGTCGTTTTCCCTTCTTAGGATGACGCCTGCACCAAGAAATCCGATACCGGAAATGATTTGTGCAGCAAGGCGGAGAGGGTCCATTGTTATGTTCACTTCGTCACTTCCTGGAGACAGATAAGCGGATTCGATAGAGACGATTGTCAGCAGGCAACTGATGATTGAAATGACGAGGCTTGTTTTTAACCCGACTGGTTTTTGCTTTATTTCCCTTTCCAGTCCTATGATTAGCCCGAGTACTGCGGTCAATCCCAATTTCAATAAAACCTCTGTATGATTCATGAGCAGATTCCATGTCAAGGCAGTCATAATGGTTCCCTTCTTTCTTTATAGGTGGAACTTTGTTGGCTCAGAAAGCTGCTTTAGAGAATTCATATACCTGGTATATTCAGAATAATAACGGCTAATCAGAAAATTGTATTGTTCTGTAATGCGGATGGCATGTAAAATGAAAAGAACTATGAATTTGCAGGGAGTGTAGACATGCAGGGACCGAAGATTAATCCATACCTTGTATTGATGATCGGAGTCGCGGCCGTTTCGACATCAGCCATTTTTGTAAAGCTGGCGACTGCTCCGGCGGGCGTTATCGCGTTTTATCGACTTTTCTTTACGGTTGTACTGATGAGTCCGTTTGTTTTCTTGAAAAATCGGGAAGAGATAGGAGCAGTGAGAAAAAAAGATTGGATATTTATCATTTGGGCAGGGGTCTTTTTGGCCTTCCATTTCATCCTATGGTTTGAATCATTAAACTATACTTCAGTGGCGAGCTCGACTGTTCTGGTGACAATGCAGCCGCTGTTCGCATTTCTGGGAGCCTACTTCTTTTTCAGGGAATCGGTTACCCTAAAAGCTGTCGCATATGCCTTACTTGCGATCATCGGCAGTGTCATCATCAGCTGGGGAGACTTCCGGATAAGCGGTATGGCTCTCTATGGAGATTTTCTGGCCTTGGCTGCCTGTGCATTAATCACAGGGTACTTATTATTTGGGCAGAACGTTCGTAAAAGGATTAATCTTATGACGTATACGTTTCTGGTCTATAGTGTCAGCGCGCTTATTCTATTGATGTATGTTATGGCGAGGCGGGAACCGTTATGGGGTTACCCGGCCGGGGATTGGATCTGGTTCTTTTTATTGGCAGTCCTTCCTACTTTGATGGGGCATTCGTTATTTAATTGGTCTATTAAATACATAGGAACAACCACAATATCCATGGCGATCCTGCTTGAGCCAGTCGGTGCGGCTATTATGGCCTATTACATCTTGGGCGAGAAAATATGGGGTACGCAAATACTGGGGGGAACAGTCGTGATGATGGGAGTCCTATTGTACTTGCTAGAAGAAAAGAGAAGGAAACGGAAGCAAATGAAATGGACCGATCCAGGACATACAACTAATGGAGAAGGATAACCTATAAAATTTTTTCAAAAAAACTATTGCACCATCATTAATTTCGTGATAGATTATTACTTGTCCTTGAGAAACAGGACGCCAACGACTGAGTTGTTAACAACTAAGAAAAAAGTTGTTGACAATTGATTTGTTCGGTGGTATTTTTAAAAAGTCGCTGCTGAGCGACGAGAAAATTATTTCAAAATAGTTGTTGACAAGCTGAGTAGCTTACGATATAATCAAAAAGCTGCTTCGGTGGTAAATAACAAAATGCTCTTTGAAAACTAAACAAAACAAAACGTCAACGTTAATTCTGATTAAACGTT
>JBJFHG010000010.1:0-16828 GCA_051893455.1 Bacillus sp. (in: firmicutes) | reverse complement strand
TGGTTTTCATTACTGAACTTATGTAAAACAACAATCTTTTAGAAAACAGCCAAAGTAAAAAACCCGATCAGGAAAACCAATCGGGTTAGACTAAGATAATTATTATGCGTTCACGTCAGCTACGTCTACTGCATTCTGTATTGTTTTTTCCGTTACACGTTCAATGTCAGCCCCAAGAGCTTCCAATTTCCCATGGAAATTCACATAACCGCGGTCAAGATGCTTCAGCTCCGTTACTCGTGTAACGCCTTCCGCAACTAATCCAGTCAGAATCAACGCAGCAGCAGCACGAAGATCAGTCGCAGCCACTTCTGCTCCTTGAAGATTCGACGGCCCATTAATGATCGTCGAACGACCATCGATTTTGATATCAGCATTCATTCTACGGAACTCTTCCACATGCATGAATCGGTTTTCAAAAACAGTTTCTGTAATCATACCGGTGCCTTCTGCCTTCAATAGCAATGCCATCATTTGTGATTGCATATCTGTCGGGAAACCTGGATGAGGCATTGTCTTGATATCAACAGCTTTCAGCTTTTCAGGTCCGATTACCCTTAGCCCCTCAGCCTCTTCTATGATTTCGACACCCATTTCCTGCATTTTGGAAACAAGTGATGACAAATGTTCTGCCACTGCGCCCTTCACGAGTACGTTTCCTTTTGTGATGGCTGCCGCAACCATGAATGTACCGGCTTCAATGCGGTCCGGGATAATTGCGTGTGTTGTGCCCGTCAATTCCGGAACACCTTCGATACGGATTGTAGCTGTACCTGCACCGCGCACTTTTGCACCCATTTTATTCAATAAGTTCTGCAAGTCGACGATTTCCGGTTCTTTAGCAGCATTCTCCAAAATAGTAGTGCCCTCGGCCAGTGTTGCAGCCATCATAATGTTTTCAGTCGCACCGACACTTGGGAAATCAAGATAGATTTTGGCTCCCTTCAACTTCTTCCCTTTGACTTCCGCCTCTAGGAATCCATTGCCAACCTTAACTTCCGCACCCATGGCCTCAAAGCCTTTCAAGTGCTGGTCAAGAGGACGTGAACCGATTGCACAGCCGCCCGGCAACGCCACGCGCGCTTTACCGTTACGTGCCAATAAAGAGCCCATTACCAGAACGGACGCACGCATTTTCCGCACATATTCAAATGGCGCTTCAACTTTCAATTCTCTTGATGCATCTACAGTTACTTGGTTATTTTCAAATACCACTTCGGCATTTAGATTGCGCAATACTTCGTTAATCGTAAATACATCGGAGAGAGTGGGTACGTCTTTAATAACGCATTTCCCATTGCTTGCTAATAATGTTGCAGCGAGAACAGGTAGTACAGAGTTCTTAGCTCCTTCAATCTTTACAGATCCATTTAGTCTGTTTCCGCCGCGGACGATGATCTTATCCAAAAGTATTCCCCTCCGCGTCCAATTTCTCTATATTAATATTCAAATATCAGGATGGGTGTGCCAATTACAAACGAAGTCTTTGAGCCCATTCCATCATATCTCATGGCCAGTTGTAAGTTATAATCTTCACTAATATAATTGCTTTCGAACAAAGGCGATTCTGCCGTCACAGAAAGGAAGCCATCCTCACGGAGACTCTCCACTTCGGTTGCTTGAAATGCCTTCATCCATTGGTTCATTTTTGTGGCTAAAACCGTATCCATATTATCACTGAAGTGTCCTTTTATACAAGTAAAAAATGTTGGTTTCCGCCTAAATAGACTTTCTTTTCTGTCAACCATTAGTTCGTCAGTATACTGACTTGTTTCCGTGCCTTTGATTTCATAGGTGAGATAAGATGGCTGTCCCTTTACGAGCGTGGATGCAATCTTGACTGTCTCTTCCAGTCCTGCTTGTTTCCTGGTTCCTGTTGCAACCTGATTCGTACCGGTTACATCTATTTCCCATTCGAAATCTCGCACAATTTCCTTTACTCTTTCCAACTCCTCGGAAAAGTCTTGTTCCGTATGAATGGAGGTAAGCTGTTCCCTCCCCACCAAAGCCCAGTAATCTATGACAACATCCTCTTGCTGTTCCAGCATACTAAAGGAAGCGTTAAGAGCAGTAGTGTCTTTTACGGCCACAATGGTACTATTCCCAAGACTAAGAATGACGAAACCAATCATAAATGAATACATTACCTTTTTCATATGTATCCCCCCTATGAAACTATTGTTTCTATGAGAGAGGGGTATGATACCTACGTAATTTCTTCATTTTCCGACAAACTGAACAACCATGCCAAAACCACTCACGCGTAGAGGCTTAGCCGTTGAACAAATGTGTCAAATTGCCGGACCATGCCAGGTAATCGAGAACAAAATTACCTACCAAGGAGCCGATCGAAATCGTCAACAATATATAGAGAAGACGTGCCTGAACCACTTTGTTGGCACGAAGCAGTTTGTCGAAATTCAATGCCTGAAGCGCCCACCAAGTAACAGCGAAACAGGCCAGATGCGTGACGATACCCAGTATCGCTTGTTGTCCTATTTGGGCAAGCATGAACAGACTCCTCCTTTATAATCTCCATTCTATATTCTAACATATGTTAACAATAAAAAAAGGAGGAAACTACATAAAAATAAAATGTCTTTTTCACGAAATAATTAACATCAATTTGTCGACCAAATGTCAAAATCACATGAAAAAAGAGAGGTTTTGTCACAAAAGCCTCTCTTTTCCTTAATCTATTTGATGGATTGATGTTGTGATGCATCAATCAACTCCATTATTTGCTTTTCTTGCCCGTTCAAAAAATACTCGATGATACGGCTGCCGACAATGACCCCATCACAACGTTCCAGAAGCCCCGTCACACCATTTATCGCCACAGCATACAGGAAGCCTTCCGCTCTTTCCGTGATTTTTTCCAGCCGGTGTTCTGGACTGGTCAAGGAAACAAGCCGGATCAGGTTGATTCCATACCTGCTCAGTTGAGGCTTAATATCACCTTCCTCTTCCAACGGTACATCCGGTATAATACAGCCATCAGATCGGCATACCATTCTCCGATCCTGCTGCAGATGGTCCCGTTATCCAGCAGGCAGGGGTCAGGGCACTGAAGGCAGGGGCGACATTGAAACGAATATTTGAAGAATTGATGGGCATAAGGGTATCCGTCCATACCCTTTGGTGATCATAAGCTATCTGAACCCGATTTTAGCGATCGGGCAAGAGGTTTTTGCAAGAAGATGCAGTGAAGTTGGCATTTCAATCATAGTGGCTTCCGCATTCTGCAAAAATTTCAGCCTTCCTTTCAGTTGATCCAATCCTCCATCTCAGCTCTCTTTAGTGGATCCAATAACTACTTTTCTTCTTCAACGCTTTGAATTTTCTTAATTTTCGATTATATTATTATCCTAAAAGGAATTTGTAAACCATTTTTCCGTAAAAAAGAAATAACTATTTTTTATAGCGGCAGTGAAATCCCCCTATTCTTGTATTAACAGGGGGATCACACCATGCTAATCAGGCTCGTTTTCAAAACAGGCTGGTGAATGTCCCGACAATATCTTGATAAATGCCGATCCCCAGTCCAGGGAATATTCCCATTCCGATTGTTCCTGCCATACAAACCAGCATAACAATCAGCAGGCTTACTGGTATCTTTTCCGCTTCAAGCTTCGGTTCCTTATAGGCCGGTCTGAAGAACAGCTGGATCAAGACACCAAAGTAATAGACATACGACACAACAGTTGTCGCCATCAATATGCCGATCAGCACATAGCTGCTCGGGCTGTAGGCCAATGCGCCGACAAATATGTTCAGCTTGGCAATGAAGCCTGCCGTCCCGGGTATCCCGGCCATCGATAACATAAACATCCCCATGGCCGCGGCCAGAAACGGAGAACGTTTATATAAACCTGCAAAAGCAGCAATCTCCGATGAATCAGTACGGTCTGACACATATTGAATGACCGCCATCGCACCAAGGGTCATGAACAGGTAGGCAGCCAGGTAGAACCAGACAGTGGATAACATAAACATGTCATTTGTGGCCAAGGCAACAAGCAGATATCCGGCATGCGCTATGCTGGAGTATGCAAGAAGCCTCTTCATATCCTTCTGGCGCAGGGCGACCACATTTCCGATGATCATCGTCACAGATGCGATCACTGCCAGGAAAACCTTGTTCTTTTCCATAAAGAAATAGATTTCATCAAGGTCAGCTGGAGCGGAAGTATACAGATATACAATCATCCTTATGATGATGACAAAACCTGCCGTCTTGCTGATGACACTCAGAAAAGCAGTGACCGGGACCGGTGAACCTTGGTATACATCAGGTGCCCACATATGGAACGGCGCAGCGGCAATCTTAAAGCTTAATCCGACAAAAACAATAAAGAAGGCGATACCATATAGGTACATGAATTGTCCATTATAGATGCGGCTCATATTCTCGCCCATTTCAATTAAATTCGTGCTGCCGGTCAAACCGTACAGATAGCTGAGGCCGAACAAAGTTATGGCCGTAGCGATACCGCCGCTGATGACATATTTCATCGCCGCTTCATTGCTGGCTCCATTCCGCTTGCGTATCCCGACCAGAATGTAAGAAGACAGGGTGAGCAGCTCCAGACCAACGAACAAAGTGATTAAATCCGCGCTTGAAGTCATGACCATCGCTCCGAGCAAAGCTGTCAGGAACAAATAATAAAACTCTCCCCTCGTCTCCTGTAACCCTTCTCTCGGGTTATAGCTCTCAGCCATGAGCAGAACCAGCACCGCTCCAACCAACAATAGGAGCTTGAACAATTTACCAAACGCATCAAACAGGAAGGTATCATACAAGATGCTTGTCACTTCTGCATCCAACAGGCCAATCAACGCCACAAGCGCCAGCAGGACACCTCCGACCGCGAACCAGCCCAGGGGCCGGCGGCTCATTCTGCCCGGCATGAACAGATCAAGCAGTGCCAGTACCGTGGCTGTCCCAAGAATAATGAACTCCGGAATCATGACTCCCCAATTGTAAGAAAGCAGCTCATCGATTGTCATCCGTTAGACACCCCCATCCCCAGCAGAATTTGGCGCACAGTTTCCGAAAGTGGGTCAGCCAGTATGGATGGGAAGACGCCAATCAGAATAGCCAGCCCCAGCAAAGTCATTGCAGGCAGCCATTCGATACCATGTAAATCCTGTTTCTTGACCGGCATTTCTTTTGCTCCTCCAAATGTGATAGCCAGAACGGCACGCAACATATAGGCAGCCGTCAATATGAGTCCGATTGCACCTATTCCTGCCAAAACAGGCTCTTTTTGAAACAAACCAAGAAATGCCATGAACTCGCTTATGAAGCCCGACATTCCCGGCAAACCAAGGGATGCCATGCCTGCCGCCAATAGAAAACCCGAATAGACCGGCAGCCATTTGGCCGTCCCTCCCAATTCGGAAAGCTTGGTTGTACCAAAGCGATTGTATGTAACCCCCACCAGAAAGAATAATAAAGCAGCGATTAAGCCATGAGACACGGACTGGAAGATGGCTCCCTGTATACCGGCCTCATTCATCGCCCCCAGACCAAGCAGCACAATCCCCATATGCGAAATCGAAGAGTATGCCAGCACCATTTTGAAGTCATCCTGAATCAAAGCCAGCAAGGCTCCATACAGGACATTCACCAATCCTAGCAGGATAACGAAGAAGGAGATGGCATGAAACTGCTCAGGAAAAATACCTACCCCGAACTTGATCAGCCCGAATACTCCAATCTTCAGCAGAACACCGGCATGGAGCATAACAATGGCAGGCGGCGCTTCCACATGCACTTTCAGCATCCAATTATGGAGAGGGAAAATCGGCACTTTCACCCCGAATGCGACCAACAGGCCCAGCAGGAGGCCAAGCTTGAGATCATCCGAAATGGTCGACATCAATTGGACGCCCCCATTCGGAATTATTTGCTGCAGAACGTCAATATTGCTTGTGCCAGTTTTTGCGAAGAGTACCATGATTACAATCAGCAAGATAGCTGAACCGAAGCCATTGTACAGCAAAAATCGGTACGCAGCCCTCTCTTTATCTGCATAACCCCATTTTCCGATTAGGAAAAACAGCGGGACAAGAGTCAATTCAAAAAATAGAAAGAACAAGATGAGATTTTCGGCCGCAAACACTCCCAGCATGCCAACCTCAAGCAACAAGAATAACAGAAAGTAACCTTTCCACTCCTTGCCGATCCTCCAAGAAGCAATAGCTGCCAGCGTCGATAAAATAGCCGCAAGTAAAAGCATGACCAATGACAAACCATCGATTCCTACTTCAAAATGAACGGCATACATATTCCGATCCTGAAAAAAGTTACCTAAGCCAAACCACCTGAAGCTTGCATCCAGCTTATCTATATTAAATCCGCTTTGCTTCTGCAGCATGATCCATATAGACAGAAGCAAAGCAGGCAATGTAGCGATGATTCCAAGCAGCTTTATGAGCCGCTCTTTATTCTTTGGGACGAACAACAGGGCAAACGCTCCCGCCAAAGGAGAGAAGATGATCCATATCAATAGGTTTCCGCTCAAAATGATCCCCCCCTTGTGACAGCGAATATAATTAGCAGAAGTGCTAGCCCACACACTGCCCAAATACTATAATGCTGGACATGACCTGTCTGCATCGAACTGCCCTTTTTCCCGAGAGCTAAGACCGTCCCCGCTATCAGGTTCGCCAACCCCTCCACAATAAAGCGATCGATGTATGCGCAGAACAACGCGATGGATTTAGTCACGGGGATAATCGAGTACCGATACAACTCATCAATGAAGAACTTTTGACGGAGTATGCTGTACACAATGGCCCCTTCCCCGCCGAACACTGATCGGCTAATGCTCTTTTTCTTATACATCAGATAGGCAAGCCCGGTTCCGGCAAGTGAAACCGCTGTAGCGGCCCACATGATCCATGCCGGCGCCGCCACATGACTGGGCCCTAAAGCATTATTCCCTTCCACAAGCCAGTCTCCCAGGAATGTACCGAACCAAGGCGTATTGACGTAACCGCCGAAAATAGACAAGACACCAAGCACTAACATCGGCGCGATCATGTAAACAGAAGATTCACGGACCCTTTCAGCATCCCCCCGATACGGGCCGGTGAAAACCATGAAAAACAACCGGAACATATAAAAAGCCGTCAGGAATGAGACAATCAGCCCCAGTATGAACAATATATAGTGGCCCTCTGCCCACGTGGACAGCAGGATTTCTTCCTTACTGAAAAAACCTGAGAACAGGGGTATTCCCGATATGGCGAGTGTACCCGCCAAAAATAGCGGCCCTGTCCATTTCAGTTTCTTCCACAGTCCGCCCATCTTCTCTATGTTCTGGGTGGAAACGGCATGTATGACACTGCCTGCGGCCAAAAACAATAGAGCCTTAAAGAAGGCATGCGTCATGAGGTGAAAGACAGCTGCAACGTATCCTGCCGAGCCCAATGCCAGCATCATCAAACCCAGTTGGCTGATAGTGGAGTATGCCAGTGTGCGCTTGATGTCCTTCTGGACAAGAGCAATCAAGGCCGCAAAGGTGGCCGTTGCGCCCCCCACTGCGGCAACTGTCATCATCGCCGTCTCACTTGCCGCAAACAGCGGATACATAACCGCCACCAAATAGACTCCAGCAGCGACCATCGTAGCCGCATGAATAAGCGCGGAGACTGGCGTAGGCCCCTCCATGGCATCCGGTAACCAGGTGTGCAGAGGAAATTGGCCTGATTTGCCCATCGCCCCAATGAATATGAAAATAGCTGACAACGTAATCATCCCCCCGGAAACCTCACCTGTTTCCAGTGCCATGAATATCACATCGAATTCGAAACTGCCGACTTCTGTAAACAACAAGATCATGCCAATGAACAGGCCCACATCCCCTATTCGCGTCATAATGAATGCCTTTTTTGCTGCAGCTTTCGCTTCTTCCTTATGAAAATAGAAGCCAATCAACAAGAAGGAACCAAGCCCGACCAGCTCCCAAAAGATATATAACTGCAGCAGATTCGGCGATAGTACAAGCCCAAGCATCGCAAAAGTGAACAACCCCAAATAGGCATAAAATACAGGAAGCCGTCCTTCATGTTTCATATAAGCTCTTGAGTACAGATGCACCAGGCAGCTGACGAGCGAAACAATGACCAGCATCAATGCATTAAGCTGATTGACTTCCCACCCTACAGTCAGCTGTGTATCCCCGATGGACAACCAGACGGTCTCGGCCTTATGTGATGCATCGGCCGCCAAACGGCCGGCCAGCGCAGCCACTGAGTAAATAACAGATCCCACCATGAGGACTGTTCCCAGCAGGGCGCTCGTCTCCTTCAGTCTGTTACCGAACAGAAGAAGGAACAAAAATGAGAGTAATGGGAAAATCGGTATAATCCATGCATTCTCCATCGTATCAAATCCCCTTCTGATTACACGTTATAGCCACGCGCTTTTCTTTAAAACTTCTGCGGCATTCTTTCAATGCCTCAATGTCTTTACTTTTTCGATATCTACTGTCTTCCGTCTATGGTACAGGGCAATCAGGATGGCTAATCCAACAGCCGCTTCAGCAGCGGCAACCGTAATGGTGAACAGCGTAAATACCTGCCCGGTGACAGAAGGAGCAAGGCCAAATTTGCTGAAGGCAACGAGGTTGATGTTGGCAGCATTCAACATCAATTCAATGCATAAAAGCACAATGATAATATTTTTTTTCGTCAAAGCCCCATAAAGTCCGATACTAAATAAAATAAGGGCCAATACTAGATACCCCGATAAAGGAACAGCAGTCATTCTCCGTCAGCCTCCTCTTCCCGATCCCGTTTGGCCAAAATGACGGCCCCAATCAATGCGACCAGCAGAAGAACCGAGACCAATTCAAACGGAATGATATACTTCGAGAACAGCTCCACGCCGATTTTTTCTGTATTCTGTTCATGAAGCGCAGCCGGTTCGGAAGGGATCTCCAAATTGTAGATTCCAAAATATACGGTACCGGCAAAACCAAGGATACCGAGAAGAACGAAGAACCGGTGAAGCCCCTCACGTTTGGCTGTTTTGCTTTCTTGGTCGTTATGCTTAGTCAGCATAATGCCGAACAGCATGATGATGGTTATCGCGCCCGAATAGATAAGGATTTGTACAGCAGCGAGAAACTCTGCGGAAAGCAGCACATAAAGCCCGGCGATACTGATGAATGTCAATACAACGGAAAGCACCATATGTACAACCTTTTTCAGGTACAGCAACAGGACAGCGCCTGTCACAGCCGCTAAGGCCAAAAACAGAAAGGCGATGAATTCACCAGAGACAGTCACGGTTTATTTTCCCTCCTAATGTTGTTATCGTTTTCATCCAGCCATTCCAGGTTCTTGAAGAGCTGATCCCTGCTAAACTCGGCCAGTTCGAAATTGTTGGTCATGATGATAGCTTCAGTCGGGCAAACTTCCGTGCATAAATCACATAAGATGCAGATTTCGAAATTGATGTCATAGGTCTCGATGACTTTCCCTCGCTTAGAAGGATCCGGATGTTTCTTTCCCTTCAGGCTGATGCAGTCTGTCGGGCATATATTGGCACATTGATTACAGACAGTGCATTTTTCCGGATAGAACTTCTGTATGCCCCGAAACCGATCAGGCAAAGCAAGCGGCTCATTCGGGTAATCATATGTCACTTTTTCACGCGTCAGATTCGTAAGTGTATATTTCAGGCCTTTCACCAATCCCAGCAAGCAATACTCCCCCTTTTTTCGGTTACTTTCAGAGAAAAACCAACAGTTCCTTGACGACAGCTGTCAACAATATATTCACAAGCGCTAACGGAAGGAGCACCTTCCAACCGAATTCCATCAAGTGATCAGCCCGAAGCCTAGGGAAGGAAGCACGCAGCCAGATCATTACAAATATCATGACGCTGAACTTAAGGCCAAACCAGACAGCCCCCGGTATAAAGTCAAGGAAACCGAACGGCGGGAGCCACCCTCCCAGGAATAGGACAGTTGTCAAAGATGCCATCGCAAAAAGGTAGACATATTCAGCCAGCATAAAGAATGCCCACCGGAAGCCAGAGTATTCTGTATGGAAGCCCGCAACAAGCTCGGACTCGGCTTCTGGCAAATCAAACGGAGTCCTGTTCAGTTCCGCAACCGACGCAACAATGAATATGAGGAATGCTAACGGCTGCAGCAAGATGAACCAATATTCTTCCTGTGCAGTTACAAGCGTATTCAAATTCAGGCTACCAGCCAGGAGGACAATCCCGACAACTGACATAACCAAAGGGATTTCATACGAAATCATTTGGGCAGCAGCCCTCATGCTGCCGAGAAGGGCATATTTATTATTCGATGCCCATCCCCCTGCCACAATTCCGATGGTTGTGATACCCGATATAGCGATGTAATACAGCAAGCCGATGCCTAAATCAGCAAATTGCAGATGCTCTGTGAACGGAATCGCCGCCACCACCATGAATGCCGGCGCAAATGCAATGACTGGCGCAAGGATAAAAAGCGGCTTATCAGCCAATTTAGGGATGATATCTTCTTTCAGTAAGAGCTTAAGGACATCCGTTACAGTCTGCAATAAACCGAACCTGCCTCCGACATGGTTCGGACCGTATCGAAGCTGCATCAGCCCCATTACTTTCCGTTCAGCGAGAATCGCGTATGTGACAAAGCCCAGAATGACAACCAAAATGATCGCAGCCAGCAAAAGAAAGACGCCAAAATTCAATACATTCACTTCTGAATTCAAGAGATCCTGCATCATCAGCCGTCTACCTCCCCAAGCACGATATCAATGGCCCCGAGTATAGCAATCAGGTTGGCGATGTTCTCGCCTTTCAGAAGTTTAGGCAGTATTTGTAAGTTGTAAAAGGAAGGGCGGCGGAACTTCAGGCGATAAGGTTCCCGTTTCCCCTCACTGGATATGTAACAGCCGATTTCTCCCCGCGGGGATTCAATCCTGACATAAGACTCGCCGGCAGGGACTTTAATGACTTTCGGCACTTTACCTAAGATAGCACCTTCTGATGGAAATTGCTCAACAGCTTGCTCAATAATTTTCAGCGACTCTTCAATTTCCTCCAGCCGGCACTGGTAGCGGGCCCAAGCATCCCCTGTTTCCCTTACTGGCACATCAAACTCGAAGCGGTCATAAATGCTATACGGC
Organism: Bacillus sp. (in: firmicutes); assembly: GCA_051893455.1. Lineage (GTDB taxonomy): Bacteria > Bacillota > Bacilli > Bacillales > DSM-1321 > Bacillus_AD. The sequence continues at coordinate 5,668 of JBJFHG010000010.1, read as the reverse complement.
TCGTCTTTCCTGATATCCCACTTGACTCCGGTGCTGCGCAGATTTGCGCCGCTCAAAGAGTAAGCAAGCGCATCCTCTTTTGTATAGGCTCCCACCCCTTTAATCCGCTTCATGAATATTTCATTGCCCGATACAAGATCATGGTATCCCTTCAATTGTTCACGCATGTAAGGGACAAAATCCCGCACCTTTTCAATCCAGCCGTCGGGGGCATCCCATTTAACGCCGCCGATTCTCATGTAATTGAAGGTGAGGCGGGCACCTGACAATTCGTTCAACAGGTTTAGTATCATTTCCCTTTCCCTGAAGGCATATAGGAACGGGCTTATCGCCCCAATATCCAATAAATAAGTGCCCCACCACACCAGGTGGCTGGATACCCGGCCAAGTTCCATCGCCAAAATGCGAAGATACTCGGCACGTTCCGGAATTTCCAGTCCCATCATTGTTTCGACCGCGTGGCAAAGGACGTAGTTATTGGTCATTCCAGCTAAGTAATCCAGCCGGTCTGTATACGGGATGATTTGTGTATACTGAAGATTTTCGGCGAGCTTCTCTGTCCCTCTGTGTAAATATCCGATAACCGGTGTTGCTTCTGTGATAATCTCCCCATCAATTTTGATGACCAGGCGGAATACTCCGTGAGTGCTTGGGTGCTGCGGTCCGACATTCAACAGCATCTCCTCTGTTCGTATCAACGGCTACACCTCCACATCATATGGCTCGTAATCTTTTCGGAGTGGGTGGCCAACCCAATCTTCTCCAAGCAAAATCCGTTTCAGATCCGGATGATTTTCGAAATGGATCCCCAACAGGTCATGTGTTTCGCATTCCGGCCAGTTAGCCCCTTCCCATATTGCTGCTATTGATGGGATGGACGGTTTATCCCTATCAATCTTCGTTTTTATCGCCAGAGAATGATGATGTGTGTATGAGTAAAGATACACATACACTTCCATATGGGTCACATAATCGGTCCCATGAAGCTCAGATAAATAATCGAACTTTAACTCTGGATGGGTTTTCAGGAAAATCGATAGCTGATAATAATACTTGGATTTAATAATGATTGTGGGTACGTCTTTGGACATGGTATTGATAAATGATTCTTCTATTGTTTCTTCACCAAATTCAGATGCGATCAATTGCACATATTTGTTCAATATTGGTTGATTTACTGAGGGAGTGACTTCTTCGTGGGGTTTTAATTCTTTTTCTGGTTGGGGGATTCCCTTTGCTTTCGCTTTCGCTGCCGCCGCTGCTTTTGCTTTGGCGATTGCGATAGCCTTCTCTTTATCTGTTGTTCCGCTCGATTCCTGCCCGCTTGCTTTCTGCTTGGCCAGTGCCGCTGCTTTTGCTTTTGCTGCTGCCTTCGCTTTGGCGATTGCGATAGCCTTTTCCTTCTCTTTGTCTGTTGTTCCGCTTGATTCCTGCCCGCTTGCTTTCTGCTTGGCCAGTGCCGCTGCTTTTGCTGCTGCCGCTGCCTTCGCTTTGGCGATTGCGATAGCCTTTTCCTTCTCTTTGTCTGTTATTCCGCTTGATTCCTGCCCGCTTGCTTTCTGCTTGGCCAGTGCCGCTGCTTTTGCTGCTGCCGCTGCCTTCGCTTTGGTGATTGCGATAGCCTTTTCTTTCTCTTTATCTGTTGTTCCGCTCGATTTTTGCCCGCTTGCTATCTGCTTTGTCATATCAGTGGACGAAGGTTCATCTGGAAGCTTTCCATCCGGCAGATTCAATCCCTTTTCTTGTTCTTTCATGTCACATCACCTGCTTCCCGGTCTTCGCTTCATAGCGAATTTTCTCCCTCAATTTATTAATCCCATACATAAGAGCGGCTGGGTTCGGCGGGCACCCCGGAATATAGACGTCCACAGGCACTATCTGATCTACCCCTTTGACAACACTGTATGATTTCACATATGGCCCACCAGCTGTTGCACATGATCCCATTGCAATCACCCATTTGGGCTCAGGCATCTGATCATATAATCTGCGGATGATTGGAGCCATTTTCTTCGTAACTGTTCCGGATACAATCATCACATCAGATTGGCGCGGCGATGTACGGAAAAACGATCCATACCGATCCAAATCATAATGTGACGCCCCTACCCCCATCATTTCAATAGCACAGCATGCCAGTCCAAATGTCATCGGCCATAACGAATTGCTTCTTGCCCACCCTTTCACCTGTTCGAGGGTTGCCAGAAAAATATTTTGTCTTAGTTCTGCCATTTCCTTTTCAGATATCCCGTCAAGCTTCAGGTCCATGTCAACACCTTCTTTTTCCAAGCATATATAAGTCCGATCAAAAGCATAAACACAAAAATCAGCATTTCAATTAATGCAATGACCCCCAACTTATCATAGGCAACTGCCCATGGGTATAAAAAAACAGTTTCAACGTCAAAGATGACGAATAACAGAGCAAACATATAATACCGGACATTGAATTGCACCCTTGAATCGTGGAAAGGTTCTATTCCGCTTTCATATGTTGTATATTTTGATTCAGACGGTTTATACGGGCGCAGTAGCTTTCCGAGAAAAAGAGCTACCACCGGCAACAGTATCCCTATGCAAAGAAACGCGACAACAATCAGATAACTATTTACATACAAATTGGCTGAATCCATGTCTCCCTCCTTATCTTCACACGGATCTAAGAGGCAGGCCGAGTGCTTACCCAACCATTTAAACATTGATGTACCGCTAATGTAACCGTATACATTGTAACACTATCAGAAAATTGTGTCGATTACGTATATACCTATTTTCTAAAGCCATCCTGTACTATTCTATTATTTCCCACACCGTATTATGAGTATGATTTGCGCCAATTGGCCATTCCAAAAGAAAAACGCCCGAATGAGCGGGCGTTTTGACTTATTTAAGGCTTTCGTATACCGAAATCCGATTGATGGCACGTTTCAAAGCTAGCTCTGCACGTTTATGGTCGATATCTTCCTTTTTGTCCTGAAGCCGGACTTCAGCTCGGGCTTTGGCAGCCTGGGCTCTTCCAAGGTCGATCGTTTCCGCCAACTCGGCAGATTGCGCTAAAATGGTCACCTTATCAGGACGGACTTCCAAAAAACCGCCACTAACTGCAACATATTCTGTATGTCCGCCTTTTTTAAGGCGTACTGCTCCGATCTGCAAAGGAGCAACCATAGGAATATGGTTTGGCAAAATGCCTAGCTCCCCACTTTGCGCCTTCATGCTGACCATTTCAACTTCATCGTTATAAACTGGGCCATCGGGAGTGACAACACTGACTTCTACCGTCTTCATTTCATACCCTCCTAGGTCCCGGATTACGCCATTTTCTTAGCTTTTTCAACAACTTCTTCGATACGTCCGACTAGGCGGAAAGCATCTTCCGGAAGGTCATCGTACTTACCTTCAAGGATTTCCTTGAAGCCTTTAACTGTTTCTTTCACTTGTACGTATGATCCAGGTTGGCCAGTGAACTGCTCAGCCACGTGGAAGTTTTGAGATAGGAAGTTTTGTACACGGCGCGCACGGGCAACCAATTGCTTATCTTCCTCGCTCAATTCGTCCATACCAAGGATAGCGATGATATCTTGAAGTTCCTTGTAACGTTGCAATGTTTGCTGAACGTTACGCGCTACTTCATAGTGCTCTTCCCCGACTATTTCCGGAGTCAAGGCACGGGATGTGGATGCCAACGGATCCACGGCTGGGTAGATACCCATTTCAGAAAGCTTACGCTCAAGGTTCGTTGTTGCATCCAAGTGGGCGAACGTAGTTGCTGGAGCCGGATCCGTGTAGTCATCGGCCGGTACATAGATCGCTTGGATGGACGTTACGGAACCAACACTTGTTGAAGTGATACGCTCCTGCAATTGACCCATCTCTGTTGCAAGTGTCGGTTGGTAACCAACGGCAGATGGCATACGGCCAAGCAATGCGGATACCTCAGAACCTGCTTGTGTGAATCGGAAAATGTTATCAATGAAGAACAATACGTCTTGTCCTTGCTCGTCACGGAAGTATTCCGCCATTGTCAAACCACTCAAAGCAACACGCATACGCGCACCAGGCGGCTCATTCATTTGACCAAAGACCATGGCTGTTTTCTTAATAACGCCGGAATCGCTCATCTCATGGAAGAGGTCGTTCCCTTCACGAGTACGCTCTCCAACACCTGCGAATACGGAGATTCCTCCGTGCTCTTGCGCGATGTTGTTGATCAATTCCTGGATAAGAACGGTTTTACCAACTCCCGCTCCTCCAAACAGACCGATTTTTCCACCTTTTATGTAAGGCGCAAGCAAGTCGACAACTTTAATACCTGTTTCCAGGATTTCTACCTGAGTGGATAGTTGTTCAAATGTCGGTGCTTGTCGGTGAATTGGATCTCTGCGGACATCAGCTGGAAGTGGATCAAACAAGTCAATGTTATCCCCAAGCACGTTAAACACGCGTCCTAATGTCACATCACCAACTGGTACGGAAATTGGCGCACCTGTATCAATAACTTCAGCTCCGCGGGTGATACCATCTGTAGATGACATCGCAACCGTACGGACTGTATCATCACCTAAATGAAGGGCAACTTCTAGAGTCAGGGTTTCACCAGTTGCTGCATTTGTGACTGTCAATGCATTGTAAAGTCTCGGAAGCTTTCCGCTTTCGAACTTAACGTCGATAACCGGACCCGTAACCTGAGTAACCTGTCCTTTATTCATCGTTTTCCCTCCTATCAATACTTATGCAACACATTCTGTTATTTGAATTCAAGGGAGAAGAACTCTCCCTGAATATCGATTCTATTCTAAAGCAGCCGCTCCACCGACAATTTCGGTAATTTCTTGCGTAATTGCTGCTTGTCTTGCCCTGTTATATACAATCGACAAATTGTTGATCAATTCTGTCGCATTGTCTGTGGCACTTCTCATCGCACTCATCCGTGCTGCGTGCTCACTTGCTTTTCCGTCTAATAGTGCACCATAAATCAAGCTTTCCGCATATTGAGGAAGCAATACTTCGAGAATCTCTTCCGCGGAAGGTTCGAATTCATAGGATAGCATCTTGGAAGATGGAGCCAAATCCGTTAAAGGAAGGAGCTTCTTCTTAGTCACGTCCTGTTGAATTGCACTCACGAAGTGATTATAGAACAAGTAAAGCTCATCAAATGTACCGTCAGCGAACATCCCGACTGTTTTTCTTGTCAGGTCACTGATATCCTCGAATACTGGCTGATCTGAAACGCCAGTGATCTCATACACTATGTTCATATTGCGGGCTCTGAAAAAATCTCGTCCCGCACGGCCCATGACGATAATACCGTACTCTTCTTCTGTTCTGTGGTTCTGCTTGATTGTTTGAAAGACTTGACGGAGGACACTGCTGTTATAGGCGCCTGCTAAGCCACGGTCAGACGTTACGACAATGTAACCGGTCTTTTTGACAGGGCGCGACTGTAGCATCGGATGAGTAACATCCGTGCTGCCAAGAGCAATGCTGGCGACGACTTCCTGAATTTTTTCCATATACGGTACAAATGCTTTTGCATTTGATTCCGCACGGCTCAATTTGGAAGCAGATACCATTTCCATAGCTTTAGTGATTTGGCTCGTCTTTTTGGTTGAAGTAATACGAGACTTAATATCGCGTAAAGATGCCATTCTTTCTCACCACCCTTTTC
>JBJFHG010000009.1:0-16846 GCA_051893455.1 Bacillus sp. (in: firmicutes) | reverse complement strand
GGTTCAGGACATTCTGATTGCCTGTAAGGACGGGCTTTCAGGCTTTTCGGCTGCCTTTCTATATAGCTAGCCTAATTGCCAATTACACAAAATTATTTATACTCCCCCTGCCTTGGCAGGATCTTTTTCTTTTCCAACTGTTTTCGTCCTATCCCCCGGTTTGTATTATGATTGGTACAACTAATTAATAGGCTCCTCTGTTTCCCTTACAATCATCCATTTCTCATTAATCATTTTCCAATTTTCGATAGTAAATAGTCTGGCTAATATATCCTCATTCTTCACGATTAACTGTTCAAAAAATACCACTGCATTTTCGTTATTTCTAAGACGTATAACTCTATTTTCAAACTTCTTATTAGCCCCTAGAAAATGGATTACGGATTGTTTCATCCCAGTTAATGCGTCTTGTTTGTTAAACATTATCGGCTTGTCATTAATACCCTTAAAAAAAGCAACGTAATACTCATCAGTCATTCTATTTAATGAGGATGTGTCGCCTGAGATCATTGCTTCGTTCCAATCAGAGATGTATTCATCGTGCATTTTTGTAAATTCATTTAACCGTTTTTTTTCTTCAACCACTCATAAAACCTCCTTCTAAATAATATTTGTTTATTACATTCCATACCTCTTGGAAGTATTCCTTCTTCAGTTTACTTGCTTTGTTTTTGCAACAACAAGAAAGAGCTGATTAGCCCTTGATATTGAAGTAAAGCCCAATTGTGTTTACGTATAGATTTTCACATATATTATCTGTTTTTAAAAAATCAGCTACAGTCAAAATAGGAACGCTACCCCGGTAGTTGAAAAATCTATTTTCATTTAATGCTGACACGAAAGGATATTTATTCTTCTTTTATTCAAGAGCAATAATCTATGCGAAAACAGCCTTCTTTTTCAATTAATAAGAGAACCGTTGTGGCAAGTTTGATCAATTTCACATTAATTGTAAAAGGAGGTGAAATTCGTGAATTCAGATAAGAAACATAACCGTGGATTTGGTTCGGAAACGATTATTTTTGAACCATCAGAACCTGCGCAAGGTTTGCTGGAATCAGTAAAATTCAGCCCGACAGCAGCTTCAAATGAAGAGGGACACGTTTCATTTGAAGGAAACACATATCCTTGGAAGACTTCCTATCCTGATGGAATGCCGGGGATTTCCGAGAATTACACGTTATTAGTGGCAACAGGACCGACCGGTCCAACAGGGGAGCCATGGCCGACCGGTCCAACAGGGGAGCCATGGCCGACCGGTCCAACAGGAGAGCCATGGCCGACCGGTCCAACAGGAGAGCCATGGCCGACCGGAACAACAGGAGAGCCATGGCCGACCGGGCCAACAGGAGAGCCATGGCCGACCGGAACAACAGGAGAGCCATGGCCGACGGGTCCAACAGGGGAGCCAGGACCGACCGGGCCAACAGGGGAGCCATGGCCGACCGGTCCAACAGGAGAGCCATGGCCGACCGGTCCAACAGGAGAGCCATGGCCGACCGGAACAACAGGAGAGCCATGGCCGACCGGGCCAACAGGAGAGCCATGGCCGACCGGAACAACAGGAGAGCCATGGCCGACGGGTCCAACAGGGGAGCCATGGCCGACGGGTCCAACAGGGGAGCTAGGACCGACCGGTCCAACAAGGGAAAACGGTCCTTTAACAGGTACAACTGGCTTTTTCCAAGGATAATGAAAAATGTGTATGAATTAGCTGACCGAAACCTTAAATATTGAAAGGATTCCGGTTTCTAACTTTGAGAAACCGGAATCCACCTGTCGGAATATACTGATAGAGGTGGCGTAAGGAGGGGGTAAGGTGATAACGGTCAGTTTATGTATGATTGTCAAAAATGAAGAAAAGGTCTTGGCGAGATGTCTGGATTCCATAAAAGATCTTGTGGATGAAATCAATATCATCGATACGGGTTCGACTGATGATACGAAAAAGATAGCAGCCCGTTATACAGATAGAATTTTTGATTTTGAATGGGTCGATGATTTTGCGGCGGCCCGCAATTATTCCTTCAGCAAGGCGACGAAGGAGTATACGTTTTGGCTCGATGCGGATGATGTCATTGTGCCTGAAGACCAAGAAAGATTTCATCATCTAAAAGAGACGCTTGACCCTGAATTGGATTCGCTGAAGATGCCATATATTCTGGCAAAGGGGTATGATGGCAGAACAACAAGCAGTCTAAAAAGGAACAGGTTGGTGAAAACCGCAAAGAATTTTAAATGGATTGGACTTGTCCATGAATATTTGGAAGTTTATGGGGATGTTGCGTCGTGTGATGTGTCTGTCACACACGCCAGTATTAAAACATTTAAGACCGATCGCAATATCAAAATATATGAGAAACAACTGAAAGCCGGTAAGCCGTTTTCACCACGGGACCTCTATTATTATGCAAATGAATGCTATGAACATAAGCAATATGAAAAAGCGATAACTTATTACCGCGAATTCCTTGACACGAAGGAAGGGTGGCTTGAGGATTGTATCGGCGCATTCGATAAAGGGGCGGAATCCTTGTTAAGCCTGGGCAAAACAGAAGAAGCCGAACGATTCTTATACGAATCCTTCTTGTATGACCTCCCGCGCGGGAACCTTTGCTATAAACTTGGTTATCTATATTACAAAAAGAAAGAATACGATAGAGCGATCTACTGGTATAAAGCCGCAGTGGATACTGATTTTGACAAGGTACAAGATACCGGGACAATCGTTAACCATGCATACTATACCTGGTTGCCCCATCTGCAGCTATGCATTTGTTACGATGCAATCGGCAAGTATGAACAGGCATATTTTCACAATGAAATGGCTCGGCTATATGAGCCGGAAAACCAGAGTATCCTTCATAACAAAAAATACTTGGAGAAAAGATTACACTTAGAGGGATGAGTGGATTGCCGATAAGCCGTTTAATATTATTTGAATGCCATATTGTGTCTTCAACAGCACTGCATCCGCGATGACTATGGGCTCTGTTGCATAAAAAATAGTGATACGACAAAATGTTTTTTCCTCTCTATTAAATAAGGAATAGCTGCCAAAGGGCTACAAGACAGTGTTTATGCTAAAGAAGCATGATTTGGCAACGATCGTGAGGGATTATGTTGGGAGTATGACTGGTGTAATTGGTCAGTTCGATGCGTTCAGGTTTGCGAGCAACTTCTTCTTTCCCTTTGATGGTCAATTGGATTTTCTTTTTCCTCTTATCATTGCTTGGCAGGTTTTCGATTAAGCCTGCCTCGTCCATTCGGCTGATTGTCCGGGTGATGGTGGGTTTCTCGACATTTTGATATTTCGATAGCTCCACCCGGGTGGAAGTGCCCAGATTGAAAAGATGATACATAATCGTCCATTGAGCTCTGGAGAGGTTATGCTTTGCCAAAAGTACATTAAGCTCATTCTCAAAGGACCGGAACAATAAATAAAACTGCTGAGACTTTTCATGCAATCCTCCGTTTAGTAGTTACTCTGAGTAACTATAAGTATGGCGAAAAAAGGGATTATAAGTCCGAAGATTTGCTTCAAGACAATAAAACAGTGCAGCCAATCATGGCTGCACTGTTACCCTTATTTGTCAGTCTCAAGTGTTTTGCATCTTCAGACTGAACGGAGTTGAAAGTGCTTGTCCGCTTAAGCGATTATCTCACATCTTTTTTGGAGTGATGTTTTGGAGCTTTTGATTTTCCTTTTGGCTTTTTGTCTTTCTTTTTGTCTTTCTTCCCTTTTTCAGCCAGTCCAGTGTAATCATTTACAGCTGTACCGACGATGGAGGCTACGTCATATAGCTTCTCTTTGCTGATTTTATCGATTGTGTCTTCAGGAGTGTGATACCAAGGTTCCAGCGGTCTGTGGATAAAGCTGGCTGATTGGATTCCTCTCTCGAAGAAGGAGACGTGGTCGCTGCTGCCGCCCGGTTCGATCGGAGTGGCCAAACCATTCAGGCGCAAGCTGGATGCTTGGGCCAGTTGCGTAACCAAGTTCGGATTGCCGTCTACAGAGTTGATGACCAAGTCTCCTGCGTCACGGCTGCCAACCATATCCATGTTAAAGTATGCGGTATACTTTTCGACTTCCTTTTCAGGCAAGGACTGCACGTAATACTCAGACCCTAAGAGGCCGAACTCTTCTGCGCCCCAAGTCATGAAGCGGATTTCAGTGTCTGTAGGGATGTTCTTGAAGACACGGGCTAATTCAAGAGTGACCGCTGTGCCGGAAGCATTATCGTTGGCTCCAGGTGATACAGTGACTGAATCATGATGCGATCCGACACCGATTACTTCATTTGTTGCTTTTTTCTTATTGGTTGGCTTTTTAGTGGCAATGACATTATGAGAAATTCGCTCACCACTGGCAGCTCCTGCAACCAAAAGGTTTGCTGTTCCGGCTGATCCGTCCGCTATGGCTGCTGCTAATGCTTCACCTTCAGTTTGGGAGAGCCCGATGACTGGGACATAGTCATCTGAATGGCCGCCAAGAGTACCGTTTAAAGCACCGGCTGCGTTATTATAGATGATGACACCAATAGCCCCTCTCTCTGCAGCATTCAGAACTTTTTCCCCGAACGTGATTCCACCGCGCTTGATCAAGGCGATTTTTCCTGTAAGATCGGTGCCGGCTAATTCTTCAACTGTACCTAAACCTGCATCCACAAGCGGTCCGGTCAGATCACCATTTGGACCGTAAGAGAACGAACGCGGTTCCAGTTCCGTATCGAAGCCTTCAACAGTAAGGCTCATTTCGCTAGGAGGAGTGTATCCGAAGAAAGTGAATTCTTGGACTTCTGTTTTGTAGCCCAGTGATTCAAACTGCTCTTTAATATACTGGACGGCATTATATTCATTCTCTGTACCGCCTTCCCGCGGAGCTTGAGATAGATAGGCAATGTTGTTGTAAATCCGCTCAACGTCCAGTTTCTGCAGGATTTTGTTGTCGAAATTCTTCTGAATTTGCGTATAATCCGGTGCTTTCTGTTTTACAGCGGCAGCAGCTGGACTTCCGAGTGAGCTGACAACCAATCCGGCTGCCAAAATTGAGGCAGCAAGTGCTTTCTTTTTCATAAAATCCCTCCAATTTTGTAAAATTTTGTACTATTCTAACAATACTACAAAATCCGGAGGAGGTAGAGGGATATTCCGACTATTTTGGTATGAATATATATTCATATTAAGGTATGAATAATTTGTAAATAAGAACCTTTTACCTATAACTATAGTCCTATACACGGACTATTTCGTTTGTTTATGAGGCTGTTTTATTCGCGAAAATACCCGTTAAACAGCTTAATTCCGACAATAATCAAACAATTAGAAAAAAAGACTAAAAGTATTTATAATTAGAGTAGGAATAGATTGCTTAATATTCTTATATTTTTATTTGTATATTTTTGAACAAACAATCCAACTAGAGGGGATGAAAGAAAGATGTCAGAGATGAATAAATTAGATGAAAAAATTGTACAGGCATCGGAAGCACAGCGCAAGGCAGATATCCTGGACCAACTATTGAAACCTGAAACACAGGAATCGTTGACTGTCCTGGTGGAGCAGTTGCCTAAACTTACGGAAATGATGACAGTCATGACTAAGTCATATGATTTTGTTAAATTGGCAGCCACTGACAACATGCTTAAGAACGATACAGTAGGGGCGGTTCAGGATTTAATAGGACCGGTCAAAGGTCAGGCAAAATTGATTGCCCAAGATGTAATTGAGGCGAAAGAGCGTGCAGAAGCCAGTGATGAAACGATTGGCTTGTTTGGTCTGTTGAAAATGCTTAAGGATCCGCAGGCCCAAAAAATGTTCCGTTTTATGAGTGCTTATCTGGAAGTAACAGGTGAACGGGAAAACAACAAGTAATCGAATATAACCAACATTGATACGGGGGTAGTTAGTATGTCGAAACATATTGTTATATTAGGAGCCGGTTATGGCGGGCTTTTATCAGCTTTAAGCGTTCGTGAATATATGGACAAGGAAGCAGCAAGAGTGACAGTCATCAATAAATATCCTACTCATCAGCTTATTACCGAACTGCATCGGCTGGCGGCCGGGAACGTTACAGAAGAACGTATTTCCATGCAGCTCACAAAGCTATTGAAAGGGAAAGACATCGACCTGAAAATTGCGGAAGTAACGTCCTTCACTGTTGATAATAAATCAATCAAACTGTCAGATGGTTCTGTCTTGACATATGATGCATTGGTTGTCGGCTTGGGAAGCACAACTGCTTACTTTGGTATCCCAGGACTTGAAGAGAACAGCATGGTGCTGAAATCGGCTGAAGATGCGAAGAAAATCCATCGTCATGTGGAAAGGCAAGTCAAGGCATATGCGGATACGAAAAATGGAACAGACGCAACAATCGTAATCGGTGGCGGCGGGTTGACCGGTGTTGAATTGATCGGTGAAATAGCCGATGCGCTGCCTGCTATGGCTATTCAGAACGGGGTGGAAGCAAGCGATTTCAAATTGATTCTTGTGGAAGCTGGTCCAAAAATCATGCCGATGCTTCCTGATAATTTGATCGAGCGTGCTGTCGTGAGTCTTGAGAAACGCGGAGTGACGATCTTGACCGGTCTTCCGATAACGAATGTTGATGGTAACATTATTCAATTGAAGGATGGACAAGCCATCAGCGCAGGAACTTTTGTCTGGACAGGAGGAGTGCAAGGGCATCCATTGGTCGGACAATCCGGTTTGGAAGTGAACAGAGGCCGTGCGACAGTCAATGATTATCTTCAATCTACATCCCATGATAATGTATTTGTCGTAGGGGACAGTGCGGTTTACTTCGGTGGCAATGAAAGACCATACCCTCCAACAGCCCAGCTAGCTTGGCAAATGGGCGATTTGACAGGCTATAATCTGTTTGCTTATTTAGAAGGGAAAACGATGAAAAAGTTTGCTCCGAACAACTCCGGTACATTGGCTAGTCTGGGCCGTAAAGACGCAGTAGCGAGTATCGGGGAAAACAATGTCCCTCTTAAAGGGCTTCCTGCTTCGATTATGAAAGAAGGAAGCAATGTTCGTTATTTATCACATATTAAAGGGCTGTCAGCTCTTATCTATTAATCTGGGAGTCCTGAATAAAGCAGGAGTGAAAAACGATTCGTTTTTTCGCTCCTGCTTTTTGTATTCCTCAGAATGCCGGTCTAGCGCGGCGGCATTAAGAAGATGCTCTTTTCGTACCTTAACTCCCCGGATAATAAATGGATCAGCATTTCCTCCACTGCGGCAAAGCTTGCTGCAAGAGCGATGGCATACATAAGCCCTTCCCAATGTCCAAAATGTAAAGTGACCGGGTAGATAAAAAGAAGAAACCCGACTAGTTTATTTGCATATGTATGACGCATTTCGAACGTCCTGAATTTATACAATCCGACCGCTACAGATAGACCTTTTATGAGGACAATCACAAAAATCCATGTCTCAATGAACGGGTTCAGGTTTAACCATGGAAATAGAGCGACAGCTACTATGATGAGCATGAATAGATCCGCTGCAGAGTCCAATTTATCGCCAAATCGACTGATGGTGCCTGTTTTCCTTGCAATAAACCCATCCAGTATATCTGTAAGGCCGCATGTAAGATATATAAGCAAAAAAAGAAAAGTGTGCGGGTGGAAAAAGAGTAATAACGGCGAGAGAAATATTCTGGTCATGGATAGGCAATTTGGCAACGTAAGGCGGGTTTTCATTCTTCTTCCCTCCTGTAATTTATATTCTAATATAATTATATAATTCTGTTGCAGCTGGCCCAAGCGCTGTGTCCCAAACTGCCCATTTGTGGAGATCAATCTTTAGAAGAAGCAAAATTCAGCTCTCTTCTCTACATAAGAATGCCGATGCAGTCGCAAAATAGGTAACATCCTTGTTTTAAGTTCAAACGTGATTTTGGGATGAAAACATTCTGCGAGTACCATTAGGAGTTGAAGAGAGATTTGCGGAAATTACTTAAATATTTAAAGCCATTCACCCCCTCGATTCTTATCATTTTACTGTTGATTTTTACGCAATCCATGACGGACCTTTATTTGCCTAATCTGATGTCGGATATCATCGACAAAGGTGTCGTGAATAAGGATATCCCTTATATTTGGCGGACAGGGGGATTTATGCTGCTCGTTGCGGCAGTCGGCACCATCTGTTCGGTATCGGCCAGTTATTTTGCTGCAAAGGTATCGATGACATATGGGCGGGATATGCGTCTGCGCGTTTTTAAGCGGGTTGAAAGTTTTTCCATCCACGAAGTGAACAAGGTCGGCACGGCTTCCTTGATTACTAGGACAACCAATGATGTCACCCAAGTCCAGCAGGTTTTGAATATGATGCTGAGAATGATGGTGCAGGCCCCTTTGATGGCTGCTGGAGGGATCATTTTGGCTTTTTCCAAGGATGAAAAGCTCTCATTGGTCATTATTGCTGCTATTCCGGTTCTTTTCCTGGCCATCTTTCTCGTGGTCAGGAAAGGGATTCCATTATTCAAAAAGGTGCAGGTGAAATTGGACCAGGTCAATAGGGTGCTCAGAGAAAGTCTGACTGGTGTGAGAGTCATCCGTTCCTTCAACCGGGTAGATTTCGAAAAAGAGCGTTTCAGCAAGGCAAATAGCGAACTGAGGGATGTTACAGTCCGAGTGAACCGGATTATGGCCTTTCTGATGCCATCCATGATGCTGATTATGAATCTTACACAATTAGCGATCGTTTGGTTCGGCAGCCTTCGTATTGATGCGGGCGCTATGCAGGTCGGCGATCTGATGGCATTTCTGCAATATGCCATGCAAATCATGTTTTCGATGATTATGCTGTCGATGATGTTTGTATTAATTCCGAGGGCTTCGGCATCAGCCGAGCGGATCAACGAAGTGCTGGAGTTGGCCCCTTCCATCACTGACAGAAACGATGCGCAGGCCGTGTTCAGCAAAAAGGGATATGTGGAATTCAATAATGTGACTTTCCGATACCCTGGAGCAGAGGAACCGGCGATCAAGAATATCAGCTTCCAGGCTAAGCCTGGGGAAGTGACAGCCATTATAGGAGGTACCGGATCGGGCAAATCAACCTTAATGAAATTGATTCCAAGATATTTTGATACTGATCAAGGGAGCATTATTGTGGATGGGAAAAATGTGAAGGAGATTCCGCTTGAACAGCTGCGGAAGAAAATTGGATATGTCCCGCAGAAGGCCGTTTTGTTTACCGGGACGATTGCGGATAATATTCGCTTCGGGAAAGAGGATGCGACTGATCAGGAAGTGAGACATGCGGCTGAAATCGCCCAAGCTGCGGACTTTATAGCGAATATGAAAGAAGGATATGATTCCCCCATTTCCCAAGGGGGGACCAACGTATCCGGCGGGCAGAAACAAAGGCTTTCCATTGCCAGGGCACTAGTCAGAAAACCGGAAATCTACATATTTGATGATAGCTTCTCGGCGCTTGATTTTAAGACAGATGCGAAGCTGCGTGCTGCCCTCCTTAAGGAAACGACCGATGCCACAGTGTTCATTATTGCCCAACGTGTTTCCACAATCATGAAGGCAGATCGAATTATCGTACTCGACGATGGGGAAGTAGCCGGGATAGGAACGCATAAGGAACTATTGAAGACGTCGGCTGTTTACAGGGAAATTGTTTCTTCCCAATTGTCAGAGGAGGAGATCGGATGAGTAAAGAAAATGGAGCGCCAAGAAGGCCAGGGTTCGGTCCGCCGGGGGCGATGAGAGCTCCCGGGCAAAAAGCCAAAGATTTCAAAGGAACCTTAAAAAGGCTGATAACCTATTTGACCCCTTATAGAATCCGATTGGCGATTGTGTTGATTGCAGCGATATTAGGGACGATATTCATGATTGTCGGGCCGAAGATTTTAGGAAAGGCCACAACCAAAATATTTGAAGGAGTCATGGCAAAGTATAGAGGAATCCCTGGTGCCGGCATCGATTTTGATTATATATTCAAGATTATCGGCCTTCTGATTATCCTCTATGTCATCAGTGCTGTATTTACGTTCATTCAGCAGTATGTCATGGCATCCGTCGCACAAGGGACAGTATTCAATTTGCGAAAGGAAGCGGAAGATAAAATTGCCCGCTTGCCATTGAAGTACTTTGATGGGACTAGCACTGGCGAAATATTAAGCAGGGTCGCGAACGATGCTGATAATATAAGTACCACCCTCCAACAAAGCTTGACGCAAATCATCACGGCCGTCATTACGCTGATCGGGGTTACCATCATGATGCTCACAATCAGCCCGACGATGACAGCAGTACTTCTGCTGACATTGCCGGTCAGTGCCTTCATCATATTCAAGATAACAGGCCGTTCTCAAGTTTATTTTGGCGGACAACAGAAATCACTGGGAATATTAAGCGGTCATGTTGAAGAAATCTATACAGGCCATGAAGTTATAAAGGCGTTCGGACATGAGCAAAAAGCGACTGAGGAGTTCGGAGAAATCAACGAAAAGCTCTACCAATCCTCATGGAGAGCCCAATTTATTTCCGGAATCATAATGCCGCTCATGAATTTCGTGAACAATATCGCCTATGTTCTGATTTGTGTGCTCGGGGGCATCATGGTTGCTAATGGCCGCATCAATGTCGGTGATATTCAGGCCTTTATCCAATATGCCAGACAGTTCTCGCAGCCGATATCGCAAACAGCTAACATAGCGAATATTATACAGTCGACCATTGCATCAGCGGAACGGATATTCGAGCTTCTTGATGAAGAGGAACAAGTGCCGGAAACGCCAGACAACAAAATCATTGAGCAACCGAAAGGCTATGTGGAATTTGAGCATGTCTCATTTGGATACAGGCAAAACCAACTTCTGATCGAAGATATGAATATTGATGTCAAAGCCGGTCAAAAAGTGGCCATCGTGGGCCCGACCGGCGCAGGTAAGACGACACTGATCAATCTTTTGATGCGCTTTTATGAAGTAAACAAAGGGAGGATCCTCATCGATGGCATCGACATTACGGAAATGAAACGCGCTGACCTTCGAAAACTGTTCGGGATGGTCTTGCAGGATACGTGGCTGTTCAATGGCACTATTATGGATAATATTGCGTATGGCCGGGCGGACGCCACTGAGAAGGAAGTAAAAGAAGCAGCAACCGCCGCCCATGCAGATTATTTCATCAGGACATTGCCGGAAGGGTATCAGACAGTCCTTAACGAAGAAGGGACAAATATATCGCAGGGACAAAAGCAATTATTGACTATTGCTCGCGCCATTCTGGCCAACCCTTCTATCCTGATTTTGGACGAAGCCACCAGCAGTGTCGATACGCGCACAGAAATCTATATCCAAAAAGCGATGGACCGATTGATGAGCAATCGGACAAGCTTTGTGATTGCCCATCGGCTCTCGACCATCAAAGATGCCGACCTGATCCTCGTCATGAATAAGGGGACTGTCATTGAACAGGGTACACATGAAGAACTTGTGGAAAAAGGAGGATTTTACGCGGAGCTTTACAATAGCCAATTCTCCGGCGGAAAGTTCTCTGAGGATACCGGGTGATGAGTGAAACAACAATAGCCTGCCTGCTTTCGCACAAGGAAGTGGGCAGGCTATCAATAGTAAGGGGAAATGCGGTTATGCCCGGTGGCATAGTCGGAGGGCTGGGAATCAGAATAATCATCGGCGTCATCCTGTACATCTGGCTTAGTCGCTAAACTTTGACCGATGGCTACAAGTACAGATCCGATTGCCTGTATCCAGTTTCCTGCAATATTGAGGGCGTTGATGGTATTTGTATTCCCGTCTCGTAAAGTGAGTATATTGGATGCTATTTCTACATAAAGTCCGATTAATTGAATGATATTACCATACAAATTGTAAGCCTGCGCAACGGTCATTTTTTGTGTCAAGGCGTATACGATGGCTATATTGCTCGATAGAGCCTGGATCTCATTGCCTTGCAATATAATGATTGTTTGCAGGTTTTGATTCTGGAAAGGATAGATTGACGCTGCTGCTTCTTCGGTCAGCCCTACTGCATCCACTATGTTGCTCAAGGAGTTCAGGTTGAAGGCCAATGATACATCTGCCTGAACGCCTGTTGCTGTCGCTTGAATGACATTTCCCCATATGCCGAGGTCGTTCTGCAGCTGGGTACTGAAGGTGGGGGTTGTTCCAAGCGCTGAGATGATGGTCCCGATTGCCTCCCACCATGTTGTGGCAGTGGATATTTCATTGCGCCTGGCTACTTCAGCCTTGTTTTGGTCTGTTTCCGATTCAGGTTGCTGTTGATCATCCGGCGTTTTTGAAGACGGGTTTTGTCTGTCATCCATCAAATTCATCACCTGCCCATCAGCCTTGTATTATATTATTCAGGCTAAGCGGGCGCTGTGATGATGGTTGGCAAATTAATTAGATTGTGGAGGCGACAGGTCTTCATTTTTTGGCGTTTCATTATCGAGCAATTTTGCTATGTATACGAACCCGGCTATCGCAATGGCAGTGAAGCCCCATCCGATCAGTTGTTTTAGAATGATTCCTTTGTCAAATGCCTCAACTCCATATGTTTGGATCAACCAGACGCGGATTGTAGAAAGAATCAGTTCTCTTAAAGCGAAAGAGAAGGTAATCCAATTAAAGATGGATAAAATCTTAGGAGAAAAGAACTTCGATTTCATTGATGTGCGATCATAACCTTGCAATTCGGTAAAATCCAAGGAAAAGTAAAGAACAATCGGTTTTCTGAAAAAAATGGTCATTAAATAAAAGAGAGCAAGCATATAGGAGTATATGACATTGTTCCAAAGCATACGTATCGCTGAACCAGACAGGATATCGATCAGTGTCCCGAGCACGAGGTTACTGATCATGAATATCCCGAACACATTCACCCGCCGGACCGCATAAAAACGATACAGGGTATATAGAATACCAGGAACGGAAGAGAGGAGCATCGTATAATAATCACCGAGCGAATCTCTGCCGATAGTCCAAATCAGAAGAGGGAATCCAACATAAAAAAGTAAATCCCCTAATACGATATAGCGTTGCAGAAAGATCACATCCCTTTTAATATTTGGTTGATTATACCATAATATACCTTTTGGTTATCCTCCATCTCGCTAGTTTGACATTTTCATAGCCTGTGTTCCTGCCGGCTACGCTTGGGATAATCGGTCGGATCGTCTACATAGCTGGTAAAGATAAAAACATAGAGATGAAAGTATGTAAGGAGACAATCTTTTGTCGGATGAATAATTCCGGCAAAAGGTTTTTTTATGTGCTTTAGAAAAAGGGTTTAATAAAAAAGTTGTCCAATTGTATGGGGAGAATATGGAGGTGCATCACATGAAAACATTTTTTATGTATAACTGGCATGTGCGGGACGAATGGTTTGACTGGTGTGAACAGCTTACGGAGAAAGAATTGAAGGATGACCGCATCGGCGGCGTGAACAGCTTTTTGTATACGATGTTCCATATCGCAGAAGTAGAATACAGTTGGATCAGGGCTATAAAAGGAAAGGGGGATGTTATTTTTAATTATGGAGATTATGATACTTTGAGCAAAGTCAGGTTGTTTTCGGAAATGTGTCGGAAAGAAGTTAGACACTTTTTGGAGTCCATAGATGCAAAAGACTTGGAAAAGAGAATGGTGAAAGCGGAATGGGATTCCGAGGTATATTTCGCCACTGACATTTTGCATCATATCATCGCCCATGAAATTCACCATATTGGTCAATTGTCAGTCTGGGCAAGACAATTAGGAGTAGAACCTGTCGGTGCTCACTTTATCGGAAGGGATTTCAGATGAGGACACCCATCAGAAATAATGTATCAAATAGGACCCTGCCCGTGGGCAGGGTCCAGGCAAGCTTAAAATGGGACGTTATCCGGATCAAGACCTGAACCGCCGAAATAAGGCATTTCATTAATCGTTTTCATATCTTCTGCAGATATTTCAAAATCGAAGACATCGGCATTTTCGGTAATCCGGCTCGGTGTGACTGATTTCGGCAACGGAAGCACATCGTTTTGCAGGCACCAGCGGATGCAAAGCTGGGCCACTGATTTGTTATACTTTTCGGCTATGCTGATTAACTGTTCATTGTTCAGCATTCTGCCGGTTCCGAGCGGACTCCAGGCTTCTACCAAAATATCGTTTTGCTTACAATACTCTGCTACTTCCGTTTGCATTTGTCCTGGATGGAACTCGATTTGATTGACCATCGGCTTGATTTCCGCGTGTTCCATTAACGCTTCAAGATGATGGACCATAAAATTACTCACACCGATTGCTTTGATGCGGCCTTCTTTGTACAATTTCTCGAATGCACGCCAAGTGTCATTGTTTTCTTGTTCCCAGCCTTCGTTGCCTTTTTTGGCAGGCCAATGGATTAAGTAAAGGTCCAGGTACTCCAGGTCCAGTTTTTTCATTGTCTCTTCAAAGGCAGCCAGCGTAGTTTCATAGCCTCGTTCGGAAGCCCATAGCTTACTCGTAATGAACAGATCTTCCCGTTTCACGCCAGATTCTTTGATAGCATTTCCTATGCTTTGCTCATTGCCATATACAGCAGCCGTATCAATATGGCGATAGCCGTTTTCGATTGCGGATAGGACGGATACTTTGGCTACATCTCCATCAGGTGTTTGCCAAGTGCCGAAGCCGACACGGGGGATTGCTACTCCATTATGTAATGTATAAGTGGAAGTCAGACTCATTTTTTTCCTCCCTTTCCAAATATGTATACAAAGCCAAAATGCGGCTTCCTTCTTTATCATAAACGATGTGGCCGGCTTATAGCCAATATAACGACATGGAAACCTTAAAGCGTGCTGAACGGAAAAAGGCACCTCTATGAGGATACCTCTTTCCGTTTGTAAGCAATTGTTTTAGCTGTTGTTTTTGGTTTGACTGATGAGCCGTTTCCAATGTGTTGGAATGAGATACTTTCATACTTAAAAAAGTCATTAATTAAGCGGGGTCAATTCACTTTCAATCAGCCATTTATGGTTCTTCATTTCTTTTCCATCGGTGGTCGATGTGTAATCGACCATATATACAGTAGTCTGTTCGGCTGACACGATTTCTCCGGTGGCGCCTTGCATGCCTTCCATATGGTCTGTTGAAATGATTACAGAGGAACCAGGTTTCAGTTCTTCATTATCTATCGGATCAACCTCTTCCACTATGACCCATTTATGGTTCTTAACCGGTTCGCCTCCGTCTTCAGGTATATAATCGACCGCTAAAGCAACAGTATCATACGCCCCTTTCACTGTGGCTTCGGCTCCTTCCATGCCATCCATATGCCCCGATTTTATTTTCACTTTTGAATCGGGTTCATAGAGAGGGTTGTCAGCTTCCTGTAAGCCGGCTGGCACATGATCTGAGTCGTTATGGTCGTGTTCCTCATCGCCTCCTCCTGATTCTGAATTATTCTCCTTTTGCTCCGTGTTTTCTGCTGGTGACTCCTCTTCTTGCGGAGATGTTTCTTCGTTATTGTCACCGCAAGCAGCGAGCATCAGGACAGCTATAAATAGTAGGGTGGCTGCCTTCCATGTTTTGTTCATGTATCCATCCTCCTTTATTCCATCTTTATATGTATTGCTTTTCCCATCGCCAACTAAGATAAACATGGTGGCCTTTGGATATGGGGGAAAGAGTATTGATAATGAATGTTCGGGTTTATCAAGGGCGGATACTTGCATTGTGGTAAAATGTAGTTGATTTAGAGGGGACAAATGTGATCAGGCGTTTATATGAAAACGATCATGATGAATGCGCAGCATTGCTGAAAAGACAGGCAGCGGAGAACCTGACCAACATTGGCGATACCGGTGGTGGTACACAAATTAACTCTTTTGATGATTGCTGTAGAACACATGATATCCAAATTAAAGGAAAAAAAGGAACAGATAGTAGATGCCCCGCATATAAAAACTTTATGAACTGCACTAGTGGAAAAACAGCACCAGGTGATACAACAATGCGAACTGGAATCCAATATGAAGCTTTAGCTAATGGCTGTGGACTTATCTAGGGACATCTAAAAGTATAAATTAGTAGTAAAAAATTGCGTATAATTTTGGTACAACTAATAGTACTACAAATGAATAAACACCAATAAACAGAACACTTCCTAGAAGGATAATCCACCATTTATTTTTGTTTATAATTTGGAAAATATAATTAGCACCCCAAAATAAAAACAAAAATGTTAACGATCCTAATTTTATCGGATTAAATGGAGATATTGAGTCGGCAGAAGGATTGGAAAAAGATGCTACCGTTGTAATCCCTAATATAATTAGAAAACAAATGTTTATCACATGTAAAATTATTGTACTTGCCATTTTCATATTATTACCTCCCAATTAATATAATTTGCCTCGTACTTCAGCAAGACGGCAATCAGCCTCCGTTTTTGAATTCTCCCCAAAGCTTCTGAAAAATCCTGCTCATATCCGTATGCTTCCTAGAGAAGGGCACTGCCCGTACTTACTACATTCAACAAGATGGAATCATTGTTTCTTCTGCTTCTACAACAGCAGAAAACTCAATGTCGGCAATGGTTGTGGCGGTGGCCACGAGGGAAGAATATAAAAAGCAGGGGTGCGCGTCCCTCTGTATGAGTCAACTTGTCGATGATTTATTGAACTGCTATGATAACCCGGCAGCAAGGGCTATCTACAAAAGGGTAGGTTTTGAGGATTTCGATTTTTGGATGATGTATACATATCAAACGGCATTATAAGCAGTGATCGTATAGCTGACGAGACCCTGTTTGAGTTTACTCAAGGGAGTATAAATAATTTTGTGTAATTGGCAATTAGGCTAGCTATATAGAAAGGC
>JBJFHG010000008.1:0-3762 GCA_051893455.1 Bacillus sp. (in: firmicutes) | reverse complement strand
GAGCAACCTGGAGCCTACTTCTTCATAGGCAACAAAGTTTGCGAAAACAGCCTAATGAAAAAACGGAAATATATTGGAGTCTATCTAAGGATTGTTAAACTAAGAGTATTATAGTGAAAAAACTAGCCGGCCACTTCCTTATAGATGTGGCCGTTTCCAAATTTCAATGGCAATCGCAACAATCCTTATGAAAGCTTGCGGCCATTCACTCACTAGCTGACATAGGATCAATTGATGGTCTCTTCTATTTCTTTGAGCAAATCGGCATCGAAGTTCTTTTCGTAATAGTTATAGAGCGGGCGGAATGTTTCCTGCCAATGTTGGTGGTCTTTGCTGCTTAATTCATGGATGTCCATTTGCGATGACTCCTTCAGTTTCAGCAGGGAGGCATCATTGATCTGTTCAGATTGCTGCAGATTCCATATGGTTGCCTCTTTCATTGCTTCTGTGATAGCCGATTGGAAATCGCCGGATAAGCTATTCCAAAACTCGCCATTCATAATCACGGCATAGCCTAGCAGACCGTGATTCGTTAGGGTCATATGATTCTGAACCTGATAAAAGCCTTTCGTATAGATGTTGGAAATTGAATTCTCCTGACCGTCCAACTGGCCTTTTTTTAATAATGAATAAACCTGATCGAAATTGGCGTTCATCGTTTCGGCATCAACGAGGTTAAGCTGTCTGTCCAGCATCTCGCTCGGCATCGTTCGAATGGTCATTCCATTCAGGTTGTCTGGCGTCCGTACTGGCGTATCCGAAGCGGTTATTTGTTTGAAGCCGTTATTCCAAAAAGCCAATCCTTTCAGGTCGTGTTCTTCGAGCATATTCAGAAGTTTATCCCTCATGTCGCCTGTGAACACTTTACGGATATCCTCATGGTCCCTGAATAGATAAGGAAGATCAAGAACTTGCCAATCAGGGATCAATTCTGTCACTTTTGAAAAAGAGGGAGCAATCATTTGCACATCGCCGTTTTGCAGCGCGCGCAGTTCATCATCATCCATATAAAGGCTGCTGTTTGGATAGACTTCCACCTGAATGGCTCCATCTGTTTTTTCCTCTACCAATTTGGCAAACTTCTCTGCAGCCTGTCCCTTCGGTGTGTTCTCTGCGACCACGTGACTGAAATTGATGACAATTTGCTTGTCTAAGCCGTTTTGTTCATAATCTGTCGGCCAACTGGCTTTCTGGCCAAAATCATGCCGGAATCCTATATATATAGTCAGCAGCGTAATAATGCCGACTGCAGCAATCATAAAGTTCCTCATTTCGCATCCCGCCATATCTAAATAGAATCTTCCTAATATTCTAACATGTTTTTGAGTGATACAATGAAAAAAAGAGACAGAGGGGTATAGGGCATGAAACAGATATCAATCCACTGGAAAGTGATGGCTACCACCTTTTTCATCATTGTCTGTTCGTTTGCTGTTGCCGGCATTTTTGTGCTAGAAAGCATTATGGCAGAAAAGGAAAAGGAAATCGGTGACCGGAGTATGCTATTGGCGCGAACAGTGGCGGAGCTGCCTGAAGTGAAGGACTTTTTGCAGCACGGTAAAACGGACGATGCCGAGGAAGTGATAAACCCGGTTGTGGAGAGGATCAGGGTCATCAATAAAGCGGATTATGTCGTCGTACTGGATAAGCAGCGGATCAGGCTTTCCCATCCTGTAAGGGACATGATCGGTACCAAGTCTGAAACAGCTGACGAAGATCCTGCATTTACCGAACACACGTACATATCAAAGGCGAACGGGCATGCAGGAACCGTCATGCGCGCATTCGTGCCGGTGATGGATGAGGAACACAATCAGGTCGGAGTCGTGATTGCCGGTTATCTGCTCCCGACTTTATGGGACATCATTTGGGGCACGAAAACGGAAATCATCCTGGCCATCCTGTTTTCTCTTGGGCTCGGGGCATGGGGTGCCTGGTCGCTTGCAAGAAATGTCAAAAACCAGATGTTCGGCCTTGAGCCATATGAGATTGCCAGACTCTATGCGGAGCGGAATGAGACGTTCAATTCGATGCATGAAGGCATCATCGCCATCGACAACGATATGAAAATCACGATTTTCAATGAAAAAGCCCATAGGATTTTGGGGGTCGAGCAACGAGCCGTCATCGGAAAGAGTATTTATAAAGTGTTGCCCGATACGCGGCTTCCGGAAATCATCGACTTCAATCACCCTGTCTATAACAAGGAGCTGCTGATCAATAGCCATTCCATCTTGAGTAATCGGATACCAATCAAGGTAGGGGGAAAAACGGTCGGGGCGGTAGCTGTTTTTCAGGACCGCACAGAGGTGAAGAAGCTGGCTGAGGAGCTGACCGGCTTCAAGGCATTTGTGCAGGCGCTCCGCATCCAAAACCACGAGCATAAAAACAAGATGCATACGCTTGCCGGACTGATCCAGCTCGGCAAGATTGATTCGGCATTGCAATATATTTTTCAGGTGAAGGAAGAACAGGAAGAACTGACCAACTTTCTCCATGACAGAATTAAGGATGACAGTCTATCAGGTCTCCTCTTAAGCAAAGTCGGACAAGGCAAGGAGCTGGGGGTGGAAGTGGAAATTGACCGGAACAGCAGATGGGACGGATTCCCGGATGGGCTCGATCATCATGATTTTGTTGTAATCCTCGGGAATCTGATTGAGAACGCCTTCGACGCATTGCAGAAATCGAAACGGGAAGATCGCAACGTGTATATAAGTATAGACCAAACTGATGAATCCATCTCCTTGCTGGTGGAGGATAACGGCATCGGCATGGACAGCGAAACAGCCAAGAATATATGGAGGAACGGATATACAACCAAACCGGGGCAGGACCATGGGATTGGGTTGTATCTGGTCAGCGAAATTGTTGAAAAAGGACAGGGAACAATCGAAATAGATAGCATTCCTGGAGAGGGAACAACCATTGTGATTACATTTTGAGGAGGATAGACATGAAGGCGATTTCAGTTTTTTTAATTGAGGACGACCCTATGGTGCGAGAGGTCAACAAGGGATTCATCGAAAAAATTGAAGGCTGTGAAGTGGTAGGGGTTGCAGCAAACGGGAAAGCGGGGCTGGAGCAGATTGAAATAATCAGGCCTGAGCTCGTCTTTCTGGACATTTATATGCCCGAACAGGACGGCGTCATGACATTGCGGAAAATCCGGGAGAAACATGTGCCGGTTGAAGTCATTGCCGTCACGGCGGCCAATGACAGAGAAACGATTCGTCATGTCCTGCAATATGGTGCATTCGACTATATCATGAAACCGTTCACCTTTGACAGGATCAAGCAGGCTATCGAAAAGTATGCACAGTATAGAGAGCGGTTTTTGCAGGATGAATCATTTACGCAGGATACGCTGGATATGCTCCTTCATAGCAAGGATTCAGAAGTCCCGGGAGTGAAGGATGAGCTGCCGAAAGGGCTAAATCCAGCCACAATGGAAAAAATACTCCAATTCATCCAAACGAAAACCGATCCCGTCTCCGCAGAAGCAGTAGCGGAGGGTGTCGGTCTGGCAAGAGTCACGGCCCGTCGTTATTTGGAATACCTAGAAAAACGGAATAAGGTGGAGATTATCCTGCAATATGGGGGGATCGGCCGGCCGGTCAACCGCTACATTCCTGTCAATGGCAGCCGATGACAAGTGCTAAAAAAAGAATGCAAACTAAGAACTGGAGATGACCAGTTCTTTTTTGTTATTCAGAAAAAATATTGTAAAGTGAATATTTTTGTTATATGGTTAATTACATA
>JBJFHG010000007.1:0-3779 GCA_051893455.1 Bacillus sp. (in: firmicutes) | reverse complement strand
AAACGTTTAATCAGAATTAACGTTGACGTTTTGTTTTGTTTAGTTTTCAAAGAACCATTTTGTTGTTTAACAGCAACTTTTATATAATATCATTATCAATTGCTGCTTGTCAACAACTTTTTTTATTTCTTTCATTTTCACCGTCGCCCTCAAGCGACTTTAATAATATACCATCGGTATCTATTATACGTCAATACTTTTTTCGAAAATCTTTTGAGCCGAAAAAGGGAGCCCTTTGCTTATCATAAAACAAGGGCTCCCTTCTGTTTCACTTTCCCAATATACTTACATAATCCAATACTGGATAGCCGCCAACGAGATGACCCCTGGCACCCCCAGAATACCTGCGATCCCCGCTGTAGCGGCATTAATCGGGACATGCAATCCAATCCCCGCCCCGACAGCATTCAAGAAGAATAATAACATGGCTCCTATAATCACCCGAACAAAGAGATTACCGAACCACTTTAATGGTGTGAATGACGAACCAACAAATAATAAAAGCAATATTAAAGATACAATAATTGAAATAACGATAATCGATTCCACAAAAAAAGCCCTCCTCTTTTAGCTTGTTAGTACAAGCTATGTTGCGGGTTCTTTTTTAGAACCCGTACACCCAGGGAGGACTAAATATTTTAACGGTTTAAAGTGACTCTCCGCTGTTTCGCTTCTTTAAATAGAGAAAAATACTTCACTTCAGCCATCTTTGCTTCCATATAAAGCTCTTCGGACGGTTCTACACTTTTTTCAAGAAGGAATTTCTTCTGGTTCCAATTCTTCTTCAGAATCTGGATTTCCGTCAAAAGTTTATCATCGTATTCTTGTCTTAACCAGCCTTTTCTCTTGAATAACATAGGCATCCCCCTCCGATTCTTGCTATAGTTCCCGTCTTCCTTCCAATGCTTTCGATAAGGTGACTTCATCCGCATACTCCAGATCGCCGCCGACCGGAAGACCATGGGCAATCCGGGTGACCTTTATTCCGGAAGGCTTCAGAAGCCTAGAAATATACATGGCCGTCGCCTCCCCTTCTATGTTCGGGTTTGTGGCGAGGATCACTTCTTCAATCGTGTCATCCTGAAGGCGCTTCAGAAGGTCTGGAATATTGATATCCTCTGGACCGATTCCGTCCATCGGAGATATGCTGCCATGCAATACATGATACAGGCCATTGAATTCTCTCATCTTCTCCATCGCTATAACATCTTTCGGATCTTGGACGACGCAAACTACGTGGCGATCACGTTTTTTGTCTTCACATATATAGCAAGGATCCTGGTCGGTTATATGTCCGCAAACAGAACAGTATGTAAGGTTCCGCTTAGCATTGACCAGCGCTTTAGCAAAATCAAGCACTGTATCTTCCTTCATTCCCAAAACAAAAAAAGCTAGCCGGGCAGCGGTTTTTGGACCGATTCCCGGCAGTTTCATGAAACTGTCTATCAGTTTGGATATTGGTTCCGGATAGTGCATCTTTTCTTCCTCCTAGAACATGCCTCCAGGAAGGTTCAACCCTTTGGTGAATTGACCCATTGTGGAAGCCGTCATTTCTTCAGCTTTTTTAAGAGCATCGTTTGTCGCTGCAAGAACTAGGTCTTCCAACATTTCTATATCATCAGGGTCAACCACTTCCGGTTTAATGCTGACTCCGAGCACTTCTTTATGCCCTGATACCGTCACGGTCACCATACCGCCCCCGGCAGAACCTTGGATTTGCTTTTCACCCAGCTCTTCTTGAGCCTGAGCCATCTTCTTTTGCATCTTTTGCATTTGCTTCATCATATTTTGCATATTGCCCATACCACGCATTTTCGTTACCTCCGATTTTTAATCTTTGATTTCCAATAACTCATCGCCGACAAGCTTTCTGGCTTCCGCGACGAGGGGGTCTTCATCTTCCTGTTTCCCTTCGTGCTCATCACTTGCGTTTGCCGACAGGAAATCTTCCCTGATCTGTTTCCATTGGCTGTCAGGAACGCCTTCCAGGGTCATCCTCCTGCCCATCAACCGTTGCAGGGACGAAGCGACAACCTCCAGAACCTGACTATTCTCCATTGCCATTTGGCAGTGAATGTCATACTTGAATTTTACCACAAAACTGTCAGTTGCAGCAGCTACCGGCTCTGATTCATTCAATAAGGCTGCAGCTGATTTCATATTCTGCGCAGCTAAGAAGGACAACAATTCTCCCCAACTGCTTTTGACCGCCTGGAGATCAGGCTTTGTTGCTTCCCGTAAAATATTATGGATCTTTCCGACAGGCGCTCTATATGTTTTCTTGTTTGCCGTTTTTGGCTTCTGTACAGTCTTCTTCGCTTCTTGAGCCACTGGGACGCCGTTTGCCAACATTGTCTGGATTTCACGCTCAAGTTTACTGATTTGGGACTGCAATTGATCAATCCGGGCATGGTCCGATTCAGAGGCCTCTGCCTGCCTTTCATGGCACAATTTCACCAGTGTGACTTCCATGAAAATCCTCGGGTGGTTTGTCCATTTCATTTCTTGTTGGGCTTTATTCAGACTCTCGATGATGACATAAATCTTCTCAGCCTGAATTTTTTCTGCAAGTTTCACAAAACGGTCTTCCACTATCGCACTCTCCAGTGAATGCGCCATCTGAGGGGATACTTGATAAAGCAGCATATCCCTGAAATAAAGAATCAAATCTTCAATTAATCTGACAGGATCCTTCCCTAGTGAAAGTAGTTCTTTCAGGAGACTGAGTGCTTTTGAAACATCCTTTTCATCTATCGCCTCAACCATTTCCCCCAGAAATGTCTGGGACACTGAGCCAGTCACAGTCAATGCATCTTCCACCGTGACAATATCGCTTGTGCTGAACGAAATGGCTTGGTCCAATAAGCTTAATGCGTCACGCATTCCGCCTTCGGCTGCCCTGGCTATAATCTGCAAAGCCTGTTCCTCGCACTTGTTATCCGAATGCTCCAAGATAGTATTCATTCTTTCTACAATATCTTCAGGGCCGATCCTTTTAAAGTCGAAGCGTTGACATCGGGATATGATGGTCAATGGAATTTTATGAGGTTCTGTTGTCGCGAGGATGAAGATGACATGTTTCGGGGGCTCTTCTAGCGTCTTAAGTAAAGCATTGAAAGCTCCTGTAGAAAGCATATGTACCTCATCTATGATATACACCTTATACGGCACCGAATTGGGGGCGTATTTGACTTTATCCCGAATATCCCTGATCTCATCAACACCGTTATTGGAGGCAGCATCGATCTCAATTACATCGGAAATCGAGCCGTCCGTGATGCCCAAACAAGCAGGACAGGCATTGCACGGTTCCTTGACAGGCGATTTTTCACAGTTTACCGCTTTGGCCAATATTTTAGCCACACTTGTTTTCCCTGTGCCGCGCGGGCCGGAAAAAAGATAGGCATGGGAAATCTTTTCTTGCAAAAGTGCATTCTGCAATGTTTTGGTCACATGCTTCTGTCCGATGACATCCGCAAATTGTTGCGGCCTATAAACTCTGTACAACGCTTGATATCCCATGGTTTGCCCTCCTCTGATGTTAATCTTTTTTATTATACCTCACTTATTTTCTATTTTTCAAAGTGTGGAATGAATCTTTTAGGAAATGCTGCCCCAATACAAAAAAAGGATGCCATGCTCAGTCAACTGAACATAACATCCTTTGGATTGTTATAATAACTGCCGTACACCTTTCTTCGAATTGCTGCCATAAGCGTTACTTCTGCAGTTAGCTCGGCCCAGGCGACCCTGCGGCACATGAAAGCTTCCACTTAATG
>JBJFHG010000006.1:0-17092 GCA_051893455.1 Bacillus sp. (in: firmicutes) | reverse complement strand
AGAAACGACTTTCAGAGCATCGATATCAAGACCGGAGTCAATTTCATCAAGGATGGCGATTTTCGGTTCAATCATCATCAATTGAAGGATTTCATTACGTTTTTTCTCACCACCGGAGAAACCTTCATTCAGGTAACGTTGTGCCATATCCGGATCCATTTCAAGAAGTTCCATTTTCTTGTCCATTTCACGGATGAACTTCATCAAAGAAATTTCATCGCCTTCTTCACGACGGGCATTAATGGCCGAACGCAGGAAGTCCGCATTTGTCACACCCGGAATTTCACTTGGATATTGCATAGCTAGGAATAGACCTGCCTGCGCGCGTTCGTCAACTTCCATCTCCAAAACATCTTCACCATCAAGAGTGATGTTTCCGCTGGTCACTTCATATTTAGGATGTCCCATAATTGCTGATGACAACGTAGATTTCCCTGTACCGTTCGGGCCCATGATCGCGTGGATTTCTCCACCTTTCACTTCAATGTTTACACCTTTTAGGATTTCTTTTTCCTCAATGGAAACATGTAGATCTTCAATCTTCAAAGTTGAACTTGACATATTTATACCTCCAACAATTTCTAATATATCTAAATTTAGCAAAAATCATTCTCACTTTATTCTCATTACAATCTTATAACAAATTAAAACTGGAAGCAACTATAAAAGACCTATTTAACACCATCTCTATAGTGTAAAAAACAGCTTTGACAGCCTTGCTAGTTATCCTTAGAGTATACTTGATATAGGCAGCAGTTGCAAAATCCTCCGACAGTATCCCAATCAAAAAGCCAGTGAATAAGTCACTGGCTTTTTGATTTTGCTTATTTAAATACACGTCGACTGTATTCATTTAAGATCTCATGACTAGCTGCATAGCTTTTTTCACGTTGCTTCTCCACTTCCAACCTGACATCCAGGTCGCGAGCGTACTCATTGTACCCCACACCGTGCGAAGACTGCATCGCCTTTTCCATTTCACTTGTCACATTCAGATCCAACTCATGAGAGTTAATAATGAACCAATCCTTTCTTTTTCGTATGGTATCTCCATACCTTATTTCCCTAATAAGATTACCATTAGACTAAATGTCCTTACAAATAGCATTTACCCTCAAAAGTTCGCTTTAATCATCCTAACCGTCAATTGGTGGTATTTACCGGCATGAAAACATACAATTGCGGCTACATGCTATGCATAATCAACTGATCAGCCCAAGTTTCTTCTATAATATATATCAAGCTAACCAAAAACGCCCGGGTAGCCCGGGCGTTTTTGCATCATTCTGTAACAGGCACTACTGCGCCATTATATTCTTCTTTAATAAATTCTTGGATTTCCTCTGAATGGAGAACCTCCACTAGTTTTTTGATTTTTTCAGAGTCCTCGTCACCGCTTTGGACTGCGATAATATTAACATATGGAGAATCGGAGTCCTCAAGTGCAATAGAATCCTTCACTGGGTCAAGGCCAGCATCAATGGCATAGTTTGAGTTGATCAGGACAGCATCAACATCTTCATTCGCATATATTTTCGGTAGCATAGCCGCTTCGACATCTGTCTTGAACGTCAGTTTTTTCGGATTATCCTTGATGTCAGCAACAGTTGCTGTTGTTTTGTCGACACCATCCTTCAGCGTGATTAAACCTTCCGCCTCAAGCATAGTCAGTATGCGTCCGTGGTCAGGAACCGAACTGCTCATGATGATTTCGGCACCCTCAGGTAATTGATCAAGGCTGTCATACTTTTTGGAGTAGACACCAATTGGCTCAATATGGATTCCGCCTGCACTGACGATATCATAATCATTTTCAGCGACTTGCGCTTCAAGGTAAGGGATATGTTGGAAGTAGTTCGCATCCAGCTCTCCATTTGCCAAAGCTTTATTCGGAATAATGTAGTCTGTGTACGTCTTGATCTCTAGATCAATACCTTCTTTCTCAAGCAAAGGTGCTGCTTGCTCCAGAATCTCTGCATGAGGTACATTAGAAGCCCCGATCAGGATTTTTTTATCATCGGATGAGCCGTTATCGCCGGATTCCTTTTCATCGCTGGAACCGCAAGCTGCCAAAAATACAGATAAAGCAAGTGATAATACCAAGATAAAGCTGAATTTCTTTTTCATCTTCTGTTCTCTCCTTATCGTTTATCTACTTTAGAATTTATAAAATCACCGAGTATTTGAATGGCAAATACGATGATCAATATAACGATTGTTGCCACTAGCGTTACATCCCCGCGAGATCTTTGGAACCCTTCCAAATAGGCCAGGTTCCCTAACCCGCCGGCTCCGACTGCGCCTGCCATCGCTGTGTATCCCACCAGGGCGATAGCTGTCACTGTAATGCCCGATAAAACAGCAGGCATTGATTCAGGCAGAAGCACTTTCCAGATGATTGTGCTTGTTTTCGCGCCCATTGCTTTGGCTGCTTCGATGACCCCTTTATCGATTTCGCGAAGGGCAATCTCAACCAAACGTGCGTAGAAGGGTGCTGTACCGATGACCAAAGCCGGCAATGCCGCACGCTCTCCAATCATCGTGCCCATGAGCCATATTGTAAATGGGATCAGCAGCACAATCAGGATAATAAACGGGATGCTCCGGAAAATATTCACGTAAGCACTGATTATAGTATAGACGAATCTGTTTTCCCAAATCCCCCCCTTAGAAGTCAAGAAAAGGAGTAAGCCTAGGATGATTCCGAATATGAACACCGCTACCAGAGAAATGGCGGTCATATACAATGTTTGTGTGGTGGCTTCCCACACTCTCATCCAATCAACGTTCGGCAAGTATGTTTCAAGCATTTGTGATCACCTCCACGCCGACATTCCTATTGTTCAGAAAGCTTACGATTTGCTCAAGCTCTTCTTGATCGCCGTCCACATGAAGGAACAGCGTTCCATAAGAACCTTTTTGTGTCTGTGATATCTTTCCTTGAATGATATTGACCGGCGTATCAAAATGACGAATCATCTCTGTGACGACAGGCCTCTCTGCCGAATCCCCCACAAAAGTCAATTTAATGACGTTACCATGCTGATACCTTTCCAATAGATGTTCAATCGCTTCAGTCGTCTCTTCCGGCGCAGTCAACTGGCGGACAAACCTTTTGGTGATATCCTGCTGCGGGTTTTTAAACACGTCCAGCACATCGCCGATCTCAACCACTCGTCCAGTTTCCATGACAGCCACACGATGGCATATCTTTTGGATGACATGCATCTCATGTGTGATCAAAACAATCGTCAAGTTCAGCTTCTTATTGATATCGACAAGCAGATCAAGGATGCTGTCTGTCGTTTGCGGATCAAGCGCTGAAGTTGCTTCATCACAGAGCAGCACTTTCGGATTATTTGCCAAAGCCCTTGCTATTCCGACCCTTTGCTTCTGGCCGCCGCTCAATTGGGATGGATAGGCATCCCCTCTGCCTTGCAGGCCGACCAGTTCGATCAGTTCATTTACCCGTTGTTTCCTTTTCGCTTTCGGCATTCCCGCAATTTCAAGCGGGAATGCGATATTTTCCGCCACCGTTCTTGACCAGAGCAGATTGAAATGTTGGAAGATCATCCCGATTTCATGGCGGGCTTTTCTTAATTTCTTGCCTTTTGTTTTCGAAATTTCATGCTCTCCAACCTGTATGGTTCCTTCAGTCGGTATCTCTAGACCATTCAGCATCCGGATCAGCGTGCTTTTCCCGGCACCGCTGTAGCCGATCACACCGAATATTTCTCCACCCTTTATATCTATTGAAACGGAGTCAACAGCCTTTAGCGGCTCTTTTCCGCTCGTCGCATAGATTTTGGTGACGTTATCTATTTTAATCATGATTGCGCACCTTCTTACTTAGTCAGATTGTCATTGTCGGCTGAAAAGCCGATAACAAAAAATACCTTTCTGCCCAGGAGCAGAAAGGTATTTACGTATAAAGAGTACCTTTCTCTCATCTCCCAAAGCAATTGCTTTGTGTGAATTGGCACCATTTCAAACATTCGTTTGACGGTTGCCGGGTTTCATCGGGCACATCCCTCCACCTCTCTTGATAAGAGCTTCGCACTATTCAATTAATATATAATAAGCTGATTTTATCACTAGTGATCCGGGCTGTCAATGAGTTCAAATACTTTATTTTCATAAAGCATTAAAGCTTTCATTCATATAAGCGAGCGTTTCCCTGTTGCTTTTGCAATAGCTTCTTCAAGTTCTTCAATAAGATCATCCGCATTCTCGATGCCGACGGACAACCGCACAAGATCCTCCGTCACTCCCGACAATTTCAGCTCATCTTTACCCAACTGCTGATGTGTTGTACTAGCAGGATGTATAATCAGACTCTTTGCATCTCCTACATTTGCCAGATGACTCCATAACTGAATAGAATCGATTAGCTTGGCACCTGCTTCCCTGCCGCCTTCGATGCCAAAAACCACTACCGCGCCAGCTCCCTTCGGCAAATATTTCCGCGCAAGGTGATAGTCCTCATGGTCTTCATCACCCGGATAAAGAACCCATGAAACAGCCGGGTGCTTTTTCAAATAGGAAACAATCTTTGATGTGTTGGCAATATGCTCTTTCATCCTGACAGGCAGGGTCTCCAATCCAAGGTTGAACTGAAAAGCATTAAACGGACTAATTGCCGGACCCAAGTCCCTCAACAGCTGCACACGGGCTTTTGCAATGTAAGCGGCCGCCCCCAGTGCCTCGCTGTACACAAGCCCATTATAGCTTGGGTCAGGGGTATTGAATCCTGGAAACTTATCCGAACTCCAGTCGAATCTGCCTGCATCAACAATGATGCCACCTAGTGTAGTTCCGTTACCCAAAAGCCATTTGGTCGCAGAATGGATAACAATATCAGCCCCAAAATCAATCGGCCTATGTAAATACGGAGTGGCAAATGTATTGTCGATAATAAGCGGAATCCCATTTTCATGCGCGATTGCAGCTACTTTTTCCGTATCAAGGATACGCAGGCTTGGATTTCCGATTGTTTCCGCAAAAATAGCTTTCGTTGCAGGTGTTATTGCTCGGCGGAAATTTTCCAAGTCTGAAGGATCGACCAAGTGCACTTTAATTCCGTACTTTGGCAATGTATTTGCAAAGAGATTATAGGTTCCGCCGTATAAAGTGGAGGCAGCGACAATTTCATCTCCTGACCCGGCAAGATTGAGAATCGATAAGGTGATTGCTGCCATACCGCTGGCAACCGCCAGAGCCCCGATACCGCCTTCTAGCATAGCCACCCGTTCCTCAAAAACTGTTGCCGTCGGATTATGGATCCTTGTATAAATATATCCATCCTGTTTCAGACCGAAAAGATCGGCCGCATGATCGCTGTCCTTAAATAAGTAAGCGTTACTTTGGTAAATAGGTGTCGCTCGGGAGCCGGTTACTGGATCGACCTTAAGCCCCCCGTGAATGGTCAATGTCTCGAAATGATATGCTTTATCGTTATTTTTCATTCTACTCACTTCCTATCAGATTAGTTTTGGAACGGAAATGGATAGCTACCGCAGATGCATGTTTCCCGGTTTTATCCCGTTCCCCAAATCTTTCTCAAAAGGTGACAGTATAATCCTTATTAAATACATCAATTTAATAAGAAATATATCACCCCTAAGCAGTGAGGTCAATTATTTTCTAAAAATTCTAACTTTTAAACAGGTGTTGAAGCCATTCCCAACAGTAAAATCGATTCAAGCAATAAAACTTGACGGTAATTGCCCCGAATCGCCACTAAACGAAGCTTCTGCATTTTCCGAAGGGCCGCCTCTCCCCTAATGATTTGCTGCAGGCACTCATGAGACCCTCTTATCCATATTTCATTTCTCAGTTTCCTATGTTCCATTCCAGATAAACAAAAAATCCAGCGCCCGCTTTCACTCTCCAACACTATCACAGCTTGCACCTTCTTCAATAAGTAGTCCAAGTGCGAACGGTTGGACAAGGATGTTTGTACAGATTGCAGCAATTCCTCCATATCATCTACTCCTTACAGTCTCGATTATTATATAGAAGTAAATACTACAATCCGGACAAATTCCCTCTAATCTTTGCTCGACAAACTTTTTTATGGATGTCGAATATCTGACATATGCTGTTTAATCTGTTCAGCCAAGTAAGGGACAGATTGGAAGGCATATATCTTCTGTATATGCTCTCCCTTATGGAAGATCATCAGACATGGTACACTTTCGATTTCGTATCGATGCGCAAGCTCCTGCACGTAGTTGATGTCTGTCTTATTTATGGTTAATCGGCCGAAAACTTCCTCCACTATCTCCAGCATTCTCGAAGCCACCTGGCAAGTTCCACACATCGGTGTATAAAGATATAGACAAAAACTTTCTCTCTTATCAATTGCTTCCTGCAAGTCTCTCCCAGTCCACTCCATCATAGCTTATAACTCATCCTTTTTTTAAAAATTGCGGGTATATCTCAAAGTTTGCGCTGACTAGTACAGTGGCAATATGATGGTCCGGGGCGCTTGCCACTTCCCTGTATGCTTTATCGATGTACAGATGGCGAGCCGCCGGCATTTCCCTCTTGAATTGCTTACGCAGCTTTTCCCCTGACATATCACTGTCAACCAGAATATATACATCTTTTTCAAAAAGCTCATCGGCAAACATCTCCAGCTTCTGATGGGATATTGTACCGTTTGTGCATAAGATTTCGGGCTTCTCTTTTAGGACCTTAGCCACTTTTTTCTTATCTGAGGAGCCTTCCACTATGATGACCTTTTCGAAGTCCGGTTCAAGCATCTTATCACCTTCTGCCTGTCGATTCTATACTGAATAAGATAACCTATTTACGAGGTTTTATCTAAGCATTGGGCTTTTCACAAGAAAAGGCAGCCACTAGGCTGCCTCTAAGATGTCTTAATCTTCTTTTACCATATCCTCATATGCTTCTGCTGTCAGCAATTTTTCAACGTCTTCAGCGTCTGTTGGCTCGATCACAACCATCCATGCCTTTTCATAAGGAGATTCATTTACGTATTCAGGATTGTCCGGCAATTCCTCATTCACCTCGACAACAGTCCCGCTGATCGGCGCATATAGTTCAGAAACTGTCTTGACGGATTCCACGCTGCCGAAAGGTTCGTTGGCTATCAATGAGTCACCCACTTCCGGCAATTCGACGAACACGATATCGCCAAGCTCAGCTTGGGCAAAATCAGTGATTCCGATCCTAACTTTTTCCCCTTCTGCCTTAACCCATTCATGTTCTTTAGAAAAACGCAATTCCTGTGGTATTGTTGTCATATAAATCCCTCCGTTTGATTTGGTCTAATTTTGATACATGCTACAGCCATGTTTGTTCAAACTGCTCTGCCTTGAAGCCTACTGTGACTTTTTGTCCATCCGTAACAATTGGCCGTTTGATGAGCATTCCATCCGATGAGAGCAATTCCAGCTGTTCCTCTTCCGTCATGTCCTTCAAACGATCCTTCAGGCCAAGCTCACGGTATTTCTGCCCCGATGTATTGAAGAATTTCTTCAATTCCAATCCGCTTGACAAATAAAGCTCTTTCAATTGGTCAGCAGATGGAGGGTTTTCCGCAATATGTACTTCGTTAAATGGAACTCCATTGCTCTCCAACCACTTTTTTGCATTTCTGCATGTACCGCATTTCGGGTACCAGTAGAATGTCAAATTCATGTTAATCACCCTTTTTCTA
Organism: Bacillus sp. (in: firmicutes); assembly: GCA_051893455.1. Classification (GTDB taxonomy): domain Bacteria; phylum Bacillota; class Bacilli; order Bacillales; family DSM-1321; genus Bacillus_AD. The sequence goes on along the minus strand of JBJFHG010000006.1, from coordinate 9,405 downwards.
GAATACCTGCAAACGGCCGAAAGTACAAAAAATTTGTTCAATTTCAAAGACGGCCTATCCTTCTTATATTCTAACATTAACATAGGAAAAAAGCCGCCGTCATCGGCGGCTTTTCAGCCGGGTGATTAATTGATATATTTTTCGGCATCCACGAGCACTTCAGCAGCTTTACGCTTCTTGCCGATTACATTAATAGGTGTATGGCGTGTGAATTTGCGCAAAGAGCTTAGCATGATCCGCAAAGCATCTCCTGTTTCGACAGCCAACAAAGTCTCTTTTGCATGCTGTTCAATTTCATTGAACGCTTCCTGGCAGAAAATTTGGGTATAGAGAAGCTTTTGATTATTCTTCTCAACGCCATTTTTCCCGATGGCTTTCTCAGTACGAAGTACAACGGACTCCATTGCATATGCTAAGGATACGATATCAGCAATATTGGAAAGGATCTCTTGCTCTTTCTCCAATGCTGTGCCGAATTTTTGGGCAGCCAATCCTGCCGCCAACAAGCCAATCTTCTTGGCGTTTTTCACAAGATATTTTTCTTGCGCCAGCGGTTCTTCCCCTACTTCTTCCGGCATCATCATCATGAGCTCTTCCTGTAATGCCTGCGCTTTTTCCAGTAAAGGCAATTCTCCCTTGAATGCCTTGCGCAGGAATGTTCCCGGCACCAATAAACGATTGATTTCGTTTGTGCCTTCAAAAATCCGGTTAATCCTGGAATCCCTATAAGCGCGCTCCACTTCATATTCAGCCATGAAACCGTAGCCTCCGTGAATCTGCACGGCTTCATCTGTCACATAATCCAACACTTCAGAAGCGAAGAATTTGTTCAGCGAGCACTCAATCGCATATTCAGCGACCGCTTTTCCTACAGCATTGCCATCCTTGACCTCTTCTGCAGATAGGCTGCTCATCCGGTCTTCAAACAAACCGACAGTACGATATACTGAGCTTTCTGCTGCATAAATTTTAGAAGCCATTGTAGCGATTTTTTCTTTGGTCAGGTTAAAAGCTGAAATCGGTGTCTTGAATTGATGACGCTGGTTTGCATATTTCACCGCTAATTCAAATACACGTTTCGATCCGCCTACTCCGCCTACTCCCAATTTATAACGGCCGATATTCAGGATGTTGAAGGCAATCACATGGCCTCTGCCCAGTTCACCAAGAAGGTTTTCTTTCGGCACAAGGGCATCTTCTAAGATCAATGTTCTTGTGGAGGAACTTTTGATTCCCATTTTCTTCTCTTCAGGACCTACAGATACCCCGTCATATTCCCTCTCGACGATGAATGCGGAGAATTTGTCGCCGTCAACCTTTGCGTAAACAACAAACACATCAGCGAAGCCGGCATTTGTAATCCATTGCTTCTCGCCATTCAATACATAGTGGGTCCCTTCATTATTCAATTTAGCTACCGTTTTGGCGCCTAGGGCATCAGAACCGGAGCTTGGTTCAGTCAATGCGTATGCAGCGATTTTTTCCCCGGTCGCTAGAAGAGGCAAGTATTTTTTCTTTTGCTCTTCATTTCCGAACAGGACAATCGGCAATGAACCGATGCCGACATGCGCTCCATGCGAGATGGAGAAACCGCCGGCTACAGCCATTTTCTCTGTGATCAATGCCGAACTGATTTTATCGAGGCCGAGCCCTTCATATTCCTCAGGGACATCAGCCCCAAGAAGTCCAAGTTCTCCTGCTTCTTTCAGTAATCTTACGGAGATATCAAATTCATGGTTCTCCAATTTATCGACTTCCGGAAGCACTTCGTTCAGTACGAAGTCTTCCGCTGTTTTTGCGATCATTTTTTGCTCTTCTGTATAGTCCTCCGGCGTGAATAAACGCTCCAATTCCACATCCTCAATTAAAAAGCTTCCGCCTTTGATTAGATCTTTTGTCGTTTCTGACATAATGAATGCCTCCCCTTTATGTTCCTGAATTAGCCAATCAGTTCAAATACACCGGCTGCGCCCATACCGCCGCCGATACACATCGTTACAACACCGAACTGCTGATTGCGTCTCTTCATTTCGTGAAGCAGCGTCAGCGTCAATTTAGACCCCGTACAGCCGAGCGGATGCCCAAGTGCGATCGCTCCGCCATTCACGTTCACCTTCTCTTCATCGATCCCTAATTCACGGATAACCTGGATGGATTGAGAAGCAAATGCTTCATTCAATTCAAATAATCCGATATCTGACAATTCCAAGCCAGCAAGCTTCAAAGCTTTCGGAATAGCGGCGATCGGTCCGATCCCCATAATTTCAGGCGGTACCCCCGCAACAGCGAACGAGCGGAATTTTCCCATTGGCTGTAATCCCAGTGAACTTGCTTTTTCTGAATCCATCAGCATGACGGCCGCTGCCCCATCACTTGTTTGGGAAGCATTTCCTGCCGTCACAGTCCCGGTCACCGAGAAGGCCGGCCGCAACCTGGCAAGCCCCTCCATACTTGTGTTCGGACGTACTCCTTCATCTACGGAAAATGTGGTTTGCTGCTCTTTCAGCTTGTTATCATTTCCTACGGAACGGCGGGTCACCTCAACAGGCACTATTTCATCCTCGAACTTGCCTTCCTGGATGGCTACCGCTGCCTTTTGATGGCTTCGCACGGCGAATGCATCTTGCTCTTCACGAGAGATTCCGTATTTTTTAGCTACCTCCTCAGCTGTATGCCCCATTCCCATATAGTATTCCGGCGCAGTTTCAGCCAATTTGGCATTCGGGCGTACCACATGACCCATCATCGGAACTAAGCTCATCGATTCCGCTCCGCCGGCAATGACTGTATCACTCTGCCCAAGCATAATACGCTCCGCTCCATAGGCTATTGTTTGCAGGCCGCTTGAGCAGTAGCGGTTCACCGTGATTGCCGGCACATCGTGGGATAATCCGGCAAGTGCACCGATATTCCTGGCCATATTCAAGCCTTGCTCTGCTTCCGGCATCGCACAGCCTATGATCAAGTCATCAATGTTGCCATCATAGCCTCCTGCCCGCTTCAGTGTTTCTTTTACTGTTAATGCACCTAAATCATCCGGCCTTACATGAGCAAGTGTACCTTTTTTCGCTCTCCCGATTGGCGTTCTGGCACCAGCGACAATAACTGCTTCTCTCACGAACGTTCCCCCTTTTCTTCCCGTATAAATTAGTTACGCAATGGCTTGCCTTTGATCAACATATGCTGCATTCTTGCCTGGGATTTCGGTAAGGAAATCAGCTCCAGGAATGCTTGCCGCTCTAAATCAAGCAGATATTCCTCCTCAACTTCTGACCCATACGGCACCTTGCCTCCTGCAATGACGTATGCCAATTTTTTCGCTATGACTAAATCATGCTCCGAGATGAAGCCTGATAGTTTCATATTTTGCGCCCCGAGCAGAAGTGTTGCATACCCCGTCTCCCCGACAACTGGGATCTTCTTGCGGACTGGCGGCTTATAACCGCTTTCATGGAGCGCCAATACAGTCTGTTTTGCATCATGGATTAAGTGGTCTGGGTTAAAGCTAATTTGGTCAGAGCCATTCAGGATATTATTTTCCTTCGCCTCTTCAGCGGATGTGGACACCTTCGCCATCGCAATGGACTCAAATACTTTGTTGGCCACTTTTTGCAAGTCGAACTCGACGCCCTTCGGCATGCTTTCCAAATGCTTGATGTATAGCTCTTTATTTCCGCCGCCGCCAGGGATTAATCCGACACCGGCTTCCACAAGGCCCATATACGATTCAACCGATGCCTGTATACGCGCAGCAGGCAGACACACTTCTGTTCCTCCGCCAAGCGTCATGCCGAATGGTGCTGCAACCACAGGCTTGCGGCTGTATTTGATCTTCATCATCGCCTGCTGGAAATGACGGACAACCATATCCAGTTCGAAGATGTTATCATCCTGCGCCTCCATTAGCATCATTGCCAGGTTGGCACCTACACAAAAATTCTTGCCTTGGTTGCCGATGACAAGCCCCTTATAGTTTTTCTCCACCTCGTCGATCGCAAAGTTGATCATTTGGATAATATCCAAGCCAATGGCATTGCTTTGTGAATGGAATTCCAGCAAAGCGACCCCATCACCCAGGTCAATCAGACTGGCGCCTGTATTCTTTTTGATGACCCCTTTTTGTTTCTTTAGACGTTTCAGGTTGATTGCCTTCGGATTCTCCTCCAAAACTTTATACTCGCCGTTATCATAATAGAGAACGTTTCCATCCTCTTCTTTATAGAAGGACGTAAAGCCTTTCTCCAACATGTCATCAATCCATGCCGGTATGCTTCTTCCTTCCTCTTTCATTTTAGCGACGGATTTTCCGATATCGATACTGTCCCACATTTCAAATGGGCCCTGTTGCCAGCCGAAGCCCCATTTCATAGCCTGGTCTATGGCCACAATGTCATCTGCTATCTTCCCCAGCAAGTCTGCCGAGTACAATAAGGTCGGCGCAGAAATATTCCACAGTAATTCTCCGACACGGTCTTTGCTGTACATCAATGATTTCAACTTATTCGAAAGCCCTTTTACCTGCTTTGCTATTTCAAGAGATGGCGCTTTCAGTTTTTTGCGGGCTTCATATTCCAATGTTTCCGGATTCAATTCAAGGATGACTTTATCTTTTTTCAAGAAGAAGCCTTGGCCTGATTTAGCTCCGTACCAGCCGTTTCCAAGCATTTTTTGCATAAATGCCGGCAGTTCGAATACGTCTCTCTCTTCTCCATCCACTTGATCGAATACATTTTTGGCTACATGGGCGAAGGTATCCAGTCCGACAACGTCCAATGTCCTGAATGTGGCGCTCGATGGCCGGCCGATTACCGGTCCAGTGACCGAATCGACTTCCCCTACGCTATATCCGCCCTTCAACATTTCACGTACCGTTACAAGAAGACCGTAAGTACCGATCCTATTGGCTATAAAGTTTGGTGTATCCTTCGCTTCGACAACTCCTTTGCCGAGCACATCTTCTCCGAACTTCTTCAAAAAGCCCAATATCTCTGGATCTGTGTAAGATGTAGGGATGACTTCTAGCAACTTCAGATAGCGCGGAGGATTGAAGAAATGCGTCCCGAGAAAGTTCTTTTTGAAATCCTCTGTCCTTCCTTCGACCATGGCTTCTACTGAAATGCCCGATGTATTGGAGCTGACGATGCTTCCTTGCTTTCTATAGCGATCAACCTGCTCAAAAACGGATTTCTTTATATCAAGGTTCTCTACAACCACCTCAATGACCCAATCAACCTCTGCTAGCTTTTGCATATCGTCTTCAAAATTACCTGCCTCAATAAGGGCCAGGTTCTGCTTAGTCGTCAGCGGAGCTGGTTTTTGCTTAAGCAGCTTCTGCAGATTCGTCTGGCTGATCCGGTTCCTGACTGCTTTATCCTCTAACGTAAGTCCCTTTTGCTTTTCAGCATCCGTCAATTCGCGCGGAACGATATCGAGCAGCAAAGTGGGTATCCCCACATTGGCCAAGTGGGCTGCAATGCCTGCTCCCATTACGCCTGATCCCAAGACGGCGGCTTTCTGAATGTTACGAACCAACTTAACGTCCCCCTTTATTTATACTTGAATGAATACTCATTCATTTTTACGGTAAAAAAATTTGAATATCGATATTTCTATAATAAAAGATATTAGAAAATTCTGCAATGATTAAAATTTACATTTTTTTCTTCATTCTTTTTTGTAAGCTCTGTTACCCTTGAATATTGAATTTCCGTTCTTGGCTTTTTGTATGCAGCAAAATCCTTATTGGAGAAACAGGCAGGTTAGTTTAAGTGCATTCTTTCACAATGTTTACCGTTTTCATAAATTAAAAATATAAATAGGAAAAGCAGGTGAGGAATATTAAAAAGTTGATTTCAAATAAAATCAAATGTAAAAGTTGTGGAGATATAATTGAATCCGTTCATCTCCACGATTTTAAATGGTGTAATTGTAAAAGAGTAGCGATTGATGGTGGACTATCTTATGGAAAAAGACTTTTCCGGTCAATGCCAATTGAAGATTGGATTGAAGACTTATCTCAATATGACGAGCACCAATAACATTGGTCAACCTTTAATACGAACAGGGGCTTTCGTTCAACAACAAGTACAGCCACTTCCTTTCTGGAGGTGGCTGTTTTTAATGGGTTGATGGCATACGGAACAACTAAAATAGGAAATAGAATTAGCATAGTAAATGACACCTATTTTAGCATCATATTTTTTACATTGACAACAGTCATTGTCACTCTGTTATTTATTATGCGTTTTCCACTGCGATTTTTAACCTGTTTTCACCAAAAACATTGATATAACAACAAATGTAAAAGACCAAACCACTATGCGAATTGTCTACCCCTATATCGTAATTAGTTAAGCATATCCTTAAGAAACCGATGTCCTTTTATGGATATCCTTCTTCCGCTAACCTGCCCTTTAACAGCATAAGAAAAGGAACTGCGATCACATTTCCTTAATTCGTTAAAGCCTCCGTTTGTTGAAGTGCGTTTATTCACAATCTTACTTCACACTCTTCATTCATAACAGGAATGCTGCCCCTTTAGTGGCATAGCAAAAAAGGAGCTGATTGGGTTTATCAACTTCTACTAAATTAAAGGATCGGTTCTAAGTTATTGATTTACTGCCTTATTCTCAGTAGTCGACTTTTTTTCTTGTACACTTAAACGCAAATAGAGTTTTTCCCTTAGCGTTATTAATGTGAATGCCTAAAAAGTCTTTCTCAATACTACCTTTTAACTATACTTCACACAGATAGAAAATGTAGGCTTAATAAACTTCTTCTTCATTCACGTCTTAAAGAATCAACTGGATCTAATTTGGCAGCTTTGCTTGCTGGCAACAATCCGGATAACATACTGATAACAATGCTTGTTACGATTCCAAAGGTAATATAGCTTATCTCCATTTGTACAATATCCATATCAAGAATCCGGGAAGAGATGCTGTTCGCACCCCAGCCTAATAGGGAGGTGATTGTAACAGCTATCAGCCCGCTGAATAATCCGATTAGAAAAGCTTCTGATACGAAGATGCGTTTAATATCTTTTCTTCTTGCTCCGATTGCTTTAAGGACACCGATTTCTTTTGTCCGCTCTACAACGCTGATGTGGAGAATGACTAGAATCATAATCGCCGATACAAATAAAGAGACACCGGAGATAGAGGCCAGCACACCTGTTAAGGCATCGATCATTTCATTGAAAGAATCCGCCATCGCTTTTTGTGCAGAACCGCTGTATCCTAATTCTTCAATTTCTTCGTTAATCGCAGCTGTATGACTTTTATTATCTGTTACTAAGTAAACTGTTGTCGGCTGCAGTTCATTGCCGTTGTCGTCATAGACTTGCGCTAAATCTTCATACGTTACATACGTGTTATTGGCAATACCGCTGACGACAAAATCGGCGCTATAAAATTGTTCGTCTACAAGCCATTTAAACGTGACAGTTTTGCCGATCATATCACCGCCAAGCGCTTTGGCTGTTTCCTCTGGAATCGCAATTTCATTGTCCCCTGGGAAAGAGCCTTTTAGAAGCGCCGAATCTGTCACATTGGATGACATGGTTGATACTGATAACACAAAGGCGCTTTCGTCGCCATAGCTAATGGAGTTGGTCCCAAAACCAATGATGTTCGCTGATTTTTCCACTGAATCTACGTGAGTAATCCCTGATAAGGTTTCAAGGTCGTCTTCTGTAAAAGGCGTTGTCTCGCCGAACAAGGCATTCATCCCTTCAGAACTGTCGGCGGAATCAGCGGTATGATCGTCCATATTGACCTCGACTACAAGCGGATTGATCATGCTGTTAATCGATTGGTTCATGTACGCTTTTAAGCCGCCGCCGATGGAGAGCATGAGAATGACACTCATGATTCCGATACTTGCGCCTAAGGAAACCCAAATATTTCGGCTCATTTTTTCTTTCATATTTTGAAAAGCCAATTTAACAGCTGAAATAAAGCTTAAGTTCTGTTTTCCTTTTGAGAGGCTTGAAGTGGCAGCTATTTCATCAATATGTGTCAGTTCTCTGCCTTTTCGGTCATCGATGATTTCGCCATCTGAGATGCGGATGACGCGCGATGATTGTTCGGCTACTTTATCAGAATGGGTAACCATAATGACGAGCTTTCCTCTTTTAGCAATATCTTCAATGATTTTTAGAACTTGGTCTGTTGTTTCGGAATCAAGAGCTCCCGTAGGTTCATCTGCAATGATTATGTCGGGATTATTGATTAATGCCCTGGCAATCGCAACCCTTTGTTTTTGTCCGCCAGATAGCTGATTCGGTTTCTTATGGATGTGTTGCTTCAAGCCAACCTGTTCGAGAATTTCTTCGGCCCGCTTGACACGCTCTTCTTTACTGACATTGGAGAGTGTCATCGCAATCGTCACATTATCCAATATCGAAAGGTGGGAGATTAAGTTAAAGCTTTGAAAAATAAAGCCGATTTTATTTTTTCGGTATTCATCAAGCTGCTTTTCACTGTATTCTCCAATGTTTTCACCATTAAATAATAGCTTGCCGGTAAAATCGGAATCCAATCCACCGATGACATTCATCAGCGTTGATTTTCCGCTGCCGGACTCACCGATAATCGAAACCAATTCTCCTTTCATAAATGAGACGTTGATATCTTTTAAGGCATGATAGAGTTGCCCTCCGTCTAATTTGTAATCCTTGTCAATATGATGCAGTTCTAAAACGTTCATTCAGTTCCTCCAGTTTTTTATCATTGCGCTTGTTTACAGTGTAAGAATTGAAGATAAACTGAATATCAACTGGATGGGACGGCACTTTGTTGATTTTCAATTTATCTTTCTGCGGTAAAATAAGTCTATATTCGTATGGAGGTAACAGTTTGTTTACAATATTAGTAGTTGAAGACGATCAAAATATAAGAAAGTTAATGTGCGCTGTGTTAAAACAGAACGGGTTCAATACCTATTGGGCGGAGGATGGCATTCAAGCACTTGATGTAATGGAAAAGCAGCATATCGATTTAGTTGTACTTGATTTAATGATGCCTAATATGGACGGCTATGAATTGACAAGACAAATCCGCCTTTCGTGGAGAGATATGCCGATTTTAATGGTAACAGCTAAACAGGAGCGAGAGGATAAGAGAAAGGGATTTCTTGCCGGAACGGATGATTATATGACAAAGCCGGTAGATGAAGAAGAGATGGTGCTACGCATTAAAGCGCTGCTTCGCAGAGCGCGGATCGCCAATGAACATAAGCTGAGAATCGGAAAAGCCGTGCTCGATTATGATTCATTGACCGTCTCAAGGGAGGAACAGGTTTGTCTGTTGCCGCAAAAAGAGTTTCAACTGCTATTTAAATTGCTCTCGTATCCGAACGTGATTTTTACCCGATTGCAGCTGATGGATGAAATATGGGGGCTTG
>JBJFHG010000005.1:0-64411 GCA_051893455.1 Bacillus sp. (in: firmicutes) | reverse complement strand
TCAACCTTTTTATAGTCTGGTCAAGAAAACCACAATCTATACGAAAACAGCCTTTCTAAAAGATTGTTGTTTTTACATAAGTTCGGTAATGAAAACCAGTTGATTGGGAGTGGAAGGTGCGAGACTCCTGCGGGATTAGCGGACCGGGTGAGACCCCGCAAGCGCTTGGCGCTGAGGAGGCTCACCGCCCGCCCCGCGGAAAGCGAGCAACCTGGAGCCTACTTCTTCATAGGCAACAAAGTTTGCGAAAACAGCCTTAAAATAATAAAGAGTGGACTGGCAAGAACAATAAAACAACGTTTCTTCGCAGAACGTTGTTTTATTTTTTGTTTAATTATAATACGTCATTAACGATTCTATTGGCATACGTGAAGAATCAAATGCCGGTGCAATGGATTTTCCAAGTGCGATTAATGTAATCGGGAAAATGTTTTCTGGAAGGTCAAAGCGTTTAGCGAATGCATCTTTGTCGAAGCCTCCCATTGTGACCGTATCGTAGCCACGCTCTTGTAGCATGAATTGCATGGCAATGGCACCTGCATCGTATGCTGCAATCTGCATCAATGCTTCTTTCAGCGCATTTGGATACATTTGCAGTGTCTGTTGAATTGTACGATCAGCGATGGCTCTTATCATATACCCTTCTTCTACGTTTTGGGTATATGATAAGAGCAGCATAAAAATAGGGAGTATAATGGATGCCAACAGCTCCAAGTGATGGTCACAAGTGCTATATTTGTAGTGATTTCCACAAAACGATTGAATTTATCGGTCGAAAATGGATGGGAATGTTCATCTACTCTTTGCTTGATGGACCAAAGAGATACTATGAGTTGGCGGGGTCCTTAAAAAAAGATGCAATATGAGTTAACACCAAGTGGTGAAGCACTGAACGATGTTATTTTGGTCATTCTTAATTGGATTGAATATAAGCAACAGTTGGAGATGTAACTGCGCAAGCTCAGCCGGCGTCTATGGCTGGGCTTTTTGTATGTTGAAATGTCAATGTTAAGTGAGCGCTTACTTTCTTCCATGAACAGAAAACAAAAATAGTTTACGTGAAGCTGTATACACGGAAGTTTGCTAAATCGTTGTATAAGTATAGGGAGGAAAAAATATGAAAAAAGAAGATGCGGAAGATATCATACAGAACACGTTTTATAAAGTCTACATACTATTGGATGACCTGAACGAAAGTAATCTGCGTCCTTGGTTTTTCAGAGTTTCGCTCAATCAATACATTGATCTGAAAAGGAAAAGGGAGAGGAAGAATATCCACTTGAGCGAGGATGTTTATATGCTTCTACAGCAAACAGATGGTGAAATCGAAAAAATCCTGAACCAAGATGAGATTCTATATTTATTGAAAGATATCAAAAACGAATATAAGGAAATCTTTTTCATGAAATATTACTACGATTTGTCATACGAGGAAATTGCCCTGATATTGGACATCCGTGCAGACAGCGTCAAACAAAAGCTATACCGCGCACGTAAATTCATCCGTACAAAAGTGGGAGGTTACTAATGATGGAAAAGTCTTTGAATTTAGCCTTAAAGAAGGCAAAACGAAAACAGCTGCTAAAAACTATTCTGATTTCCGTGATTGTCGTCATGATCTCGATACCGGTCCTGTATAAAATAGGCAACTATTTTGCAGCCCAGAGTTCTAATAGGCTCCATGAGCGATTGTTCTTACATAATACTATTGCCGAGCCTAATATTGCAATCGACTCTCAAGTGACAAGCTCTTCTTCAATGTTCGGAGGCAATATTATTACGAATCGCTCCAAAAATATAAATGGATACCGGGTTCAGTGGAGCTCAATCACAAGCTCTTATGATTGGTTCCGTGTTGATATGGGGACCAATGAGATGATTCCTGGATTTCACTGGTCCGATACAGATATATATGAATATGACAAGCAGACCAAAAATAAAGTCGCGACTTTTTATCATCCATCGGTCAAAACGTATTATGATGGCGTAAAAAACGACTTGGCGGGCATTTCGGAAATGGAAAACCATGTAGCGGAGGTTGCTGTTTCGTTTGATCGACCATATTCTTTTCAAGAGATTCAATCAAAAATTCCTGATAATCTAAATATCGTCTGGTTGTATATGACGTCTCAAGTCACTGATGAAAGTACAGCACCATCTGGTGTCACGGTCTATGGATTTGATCCGCATAATTCTCCGGTTGAATCGTATGATAGCTTCCTTAAGGGGCTGAAAGAATATGATGTCAACGGCGATAATGAAACCATTCAGGACTATGTAGATGCGAATGAAGGGAAAACATTTGAAGAAGTGAAGGTGTTGGGGGTCATGCTCACTGGTCGTGCAGAAAACTTCGAGCCATTACGGAATGCCGGCTTTATCCGTGGTGCTTCGGCAGGTGTCACGGCAGAAGTGGTTCCGTATATCAAACTGGAAAAGTAATGACGGGACTGGAAATGAAAACAAACGGGACATCATGTTCCGTTTGTTTTCATTTCCTTTTTAATTATTATCATATTGGTCCTTCTTTTCCCGGCCTTTTTCCTCGATTTCTTTTTTGACCCGTTTGCTTTCTTCCTCGAAGTCTTTGATCAGTCCGTTAAATTCTTCATCCACATAGTCTTCGATGATGTTCCTCCGTTGTTCGATGAGGCTTAGCAACTCATCTCTCGTTTCAGCAGAGATCTGTTCCTGGTTACGGAGATAGTAGATCGCATTCGATAATCTATTTCTTTCATCGTACATCAAATTTTTGAAATCATTTCTTTGAGAGTATAGTTCGTTAAGCTTTGTGGAGGATTCAGATGCTACCTGATTGTAGTTTTCCGAGCTCCATCTGCTCCATTCATTGTATAGGCGGACCCGCTCCTTTTCCCATACTTTGTTGAATTGTTCCGTTGTGTTGACTGTTTCGAATGAACCGCCACCTGCTTCGGCCACTGCCAATAGCTGTTTCTGCCCTTCATTGTCGACGTTAAAGCCGATGATGTTTACCACAGCTTCGATATTGGAATCGTGAAGTTCTTTTGCAGCCTTTACAGGGTCGCCATCGCAGGTTTCGATGCCATCACTGACGACATAGATGATGTTTTCGCCATTGCCTTTGACTTTCTCGAAATCAGCTTTCGTTTCATTGATGGCTTTGGCAATCGGCGTCCAGCCTGTAGGTTTGAATGAATCCAAGGAGTCCTTGAAATCGGCTTCGTCATAAGGACTCAAGTCATAGATCAATTCTGTGTTATCGCACGAGAGCTTTTTGTCGCTGTCATTATTGCTGCCTTTATGCCCATAGACACGCAGCGATACGTTTGTGCCCTCAGGCATGGAAGAGACGAATTTATGGATGGCTTCCTTAGCTGTCTCCATTTTTGTTTTTCCACCGACCTTAGCCGCCATGCTTCCGCTCGCATCCAGTAAGATGGCGATATTTGTTTGTCCATTCTCGGCTGCTGGCTGGTCGGTTTCCGCTCCTTCAGGAGTTTCTGTCAATGCTGTTTCGATTGTAGGATTGAATGCTTCGGCAAATTCTACGTATTCTTTGTAACCGGGGCCTTCACTCAAGATGCTCAACAAATGATTGTACACTTGGAAACTATCCTTGTCCTGAAAGCTTTGTTCATCCAGATTGCGGTTCACAACGGCTTCATTGTACCGGTTGCCTGAGAATTGCCCACCTTTTTCTTCACTCATCTCCTCTATGGTCAGTGCCACTTGCATATCATCCGTATTTTCTTCTTCAGCGGCTTTATCATCCGCCTTTTTTGTTTCTGTACCTGAATTACCTTCTGCCGGTGTCTTTTTTCCCTTTGTTTCATCTGAGCCGCATGCGGCTAACAATAGGCATAACCAAATGGCTACTACGAGTAAGAAGCTTTTTTTTCGAATCACGATTGAACATCCCTTCCGCACTATAAGGCTAGAGTCATAGTATATAAGTGTGTATAAGTTATATTTTATATTTTGTGGAAAATGCATCCAATAACCTTTTCTCCTATTCGGCAAATTAGGACATATTTCTTATTGTATAGATATATTTCATCAGAAAATGCAAAATAATTATTATGGTATAATAATTAGGGTGATTATAATGACGAAGAAGACAACAGAAGAATTGATCAAGCAACTGGTCAACTCAGATCCGATCAAAAATGATATCGATTTAATGGAATTATTAATTGATGAAAAGATTTCCTTCGACGTTGATAAAGAGACAGAAGCGAATCTGTCTTTCGGTGACCGGATGGCCGATAAGATTACGGCCATGGCAGGTTCATGGGGATTCATTATCGTTTTTTCACTGTTCTTGATCGGCTGGATGGTGCTGAATTACATATTGGCGGATAAAGCATTGGATCCATTCCCGTTTATTTTGCTGAACCTCATGTTATCATGTGTGGCGGCCTTGCAGGCGCCAATCATCATGATGAGCCAAAACAGGCAAAGTAAAAAGGACTCACTGCGGAGCCAGTATGATTATCATACCGATTTAAAAAGTGAATTAATTTTGGAGAAGCTGCATGATCAGATATTGAAGGTAGAACAAAATCAAGAAGAAATCCTCAAACATTTGAAAAAGGAACGTTAAAAGAAAGGATGGGAGCGGGAAAGTGAATAACCTGCTCCTTTTTTGCAGGAGTTGATTCCACTAAGGTAGAATTATCCTTAGGTAGCATAGACGAAGAAGGTAGGTGGAACAAAATGACAGGACCTTTGTTGACAGGAATGGAAGGTGTATTCATCCCGGTGAAAGACCCGGAACAATCTGCAGAATGGTATCGGGATAAGCTTGGTTTTGTACTTCAGTACTTAGAGGCAGAAGCAGCAGTCATGAACATCGCAGAAGAATCAGAGACGGTTGTCTGCCTTGTGAGGGTATCCGGCCATCAGCCGATGCGCTTTCCAGATAATTCATTCGGTGTGGGGAAGTACTATAATTTCCTTTCGTCCGGCATTGAAGAGGTGCATGCCTCGCTGTCGGGGGAACATGTTGAAGTGACCCCCATCGAAAGCGAGGGGACAACGAAGTTTTTTACATTTTATGATCCGGACGGCAACCCGTTGGGGGTCTGCCAATCCGAATAGGGAAGTTATGAAAATCATCGGGATCGACTCCTTATACAGCTGTGAAGCATGAACAGAATGTGAGGAAAAGTTGTATGTTTTCGAAAAGAGCAGGGGCTATTCAGCCGCAGCATTCATTTTTACTATAATTTAATTATATTAAAATAATTAATGAGTGTGGTGAGCTAGATGACATGAATGGTCTGAAACGTTTCTTTTCGAAGGCGGTGTTCCTTGTCCTCATTGTGCTGTTATGCTGGTCAGGTTATTGCCTCATCGATTACTTGGCGGGAGAATATAAAATTCGGGGAATGGAAGAGCAGTTTGACGACAAAAAAGCGGCTTTGGCCAAATCAGATTATGACTTTTCCTCGTTGCTGGAAACTAATCCGGATACGGTTGGTTGGATTAGCATCAATGGGACGGAGGTAGATTATCCGGTTGTCCAGACAACTGACAATGACTATTATCTGACCCACAATTTCAACAGGGAAGAGGCTAAAGAAGGCTGTATCTTTATGGATTATCGAAATGAATCCATGTCCTTAGGCCCCCATACGATACTGTACGGGCATCATATGAGGAACGGCTCCATGTTCCATGACCTGAAGAAATATGAAAATCAAGATTTCCTGGAGA
Organism: Bacillus sp. (in: firmicutes); assembly: GCA_051893455.1. Lineage (GTDB taxonomy): Bacteria > Bacillota > Bacilli > Bacillales > DSM-1321 > Bacillus_AD. The sequence goes on along the minus strand of JBJFHG010000005.1, from coordinate 58,711 downwards.
ATCATTCGTATATCGAGTATCGCTCGGTGGATGGAATCTTGTATAGATGGCAAGTGTTCTCGAGTTATATAACGGACCTTTCCTTCAATTATCTGCAGCTGGATTTTGCTTCGGATGAAGACTATCTCTCATTCTTGCAAACAATCCGGGATAAATCACAGGTAACAGTGGATATTGACTTGTCAACTGAGGACCAGATCCTCACGTTATCCACTTGTACGTATGAGGTGGAGGATGGAAGGCGGGTTGTCCATGCCAAATTGGTTGAAGAGGCAAAGTAAATCTATCCTTTACTGCAAAAGGCCCCGACTGCTAGCAAGCACTTGGGGTTTTTCTATGTCTGGCAATGAAATCTCCGATGTCCGGGAGATTCTTTCAAACATATTGGTTGCATGTTTTCCTTGGCATGATACTATGTAGATAATTGAAATATTTGGATTGCGGGGGGACACGGACGTGTTGAGAAGGTTAAAACCTGACCCTTAGAACCTGTTACGTTAATACGTACGTAGGGAGCAATAGCGATACATCGTTCAACTTCTAAGTGTACCGCGGCTCCCCAACATCATGTGGGGAGCCTTTCTTTTTGCATCTGAATTATTTTGATTGCGGGGGGACACAAACGTGTTGAGAAGGTTAAAACCTGACCCTTAGAACCTGACAGTTCATACTGGCGTAGGGAGCAATATCATGGCTCCTTTCCGTCCGGAAGGAGCTTTTTGCGCTTGCGTCCACCAAAAAAGGAGGACATGGCATGTCATTTTGTGCAGAAGTGAGAATGGAAACGGACTTGTATTGGAAAGGGAGCTTCGAACATCCTTTCGTGAAGGGGATTGCAGACGGCAGCTTGCCCTTGGAGAAGTTCAGGATGTATATCATGCAGGATGCCTTTTACCTCAAGCATTATACAAAGGTACTGGCGATTGCAGCATCCAAGGCGGAAAGAAGTGAGGACATTCAGTATTTCTTGGGAATGTCGAAGTTCATACACGAGGCAGAGTTGGATATTCACCGCTCCGTATTTAAAGAGTTGGGTGTGACGGAACAGGAGATTATGCGGTTCGAGCCGGCTCCGGCGGCCTATAACTATGTCACCCATATGTATCATGCTGCCGTCACGGGAGATGTAGGGGAGGCGTTCGCTGCCATGCTTCCTTGCCCGTGGCTGTATCAGGAAATCGGTATGCGGATAAAAGGGGCCAGTCCTGGAGTAAAGCAATATGAAGATTGGATTAAAATGTATAGCTCGGACGAAATGAAAGAGAACATTGCTGTCCAGATCGGGATGATGAACCGGTTTGCAGAGGAGCAACCGGAGAAGAGACCCATTTTCTCGGCGCATTTCAGGAAAAGCTGCTATTACGAATGGAAATTCTGGGAGATGGCTTGGTCATCAGAGACGTGGGAAGGGGAAGTGAACCAGTATGAGTTTGCGTAAAATCAGGGAGGCAGCCCCGCTAGTTCATTGTTTGACCAATTATGTAGTGGCTCATTTCACCGCCAACGGATTGTTGGCAGTAGGAGCATCCCCTGTCATGGCAGATGAAGCCAATGAAGTCGAGGATATGGCCGCTAATGCTGATTCACTATTACTGAACATCGGAACAATCAATGTTCGGACTGCCGAAACGATGCTGCTGGCGGGAAAGAAAGCCAATGAATCAGGTAAGCCTGTCGTTTTTGATCCAGTGGGGGTAGGTGCGACATCCTATCGCCGGCAGGTCGCAGATTCTATTTTACAGAATGTCAAAATTGATCTGCTCCGTTGCAATGCTGGGGAACTGGCAGCCATTGCCGGTGTTACTTGGCATGCAAGAGGTGTCGAGAGCGGCGCAGGGGAAATGGATATCGGACACGTCGCGCAATCGGTCGCGCAAACATATGGCTGTCTGGTTGCCGTAACGGGGCGAGAGGATTGCCTGTCAGATGGTGAGCAGACGGTCTTTATCGAAGGCGGAGTGGAACAAATGACAGCCGTAACCGGCACTGGTTGCCTGTTAAGCGCCATTTGTACAGCTGCGCTTGCCAGCGAAGGAGACCGATTTACGATAGTGGAAGCCACGTTGAAAGACTACAAAAAAGCAGCGGAATTGGCTGGCGGCGGCAAAATCCCGGTCGGTACTTTCCAGATGCAGTTGCTGAACAGTCTGCAAGTATTGTCCGGAGGTGAACACCAATGAATATCGCCATGACAGTAGCTGGCTCCGATAGCGGCGGAGGCGCCGGCATTCAGGCGGATCTGAAGACATTCCAGGAGCTGGGTGTATTCGGCACTTCAGCGGTCACGGCCTTAACGGCTCAGAACACGCATGGCGTCGAAGGGATCTTGCCGGCAACACCGGACTTTGTCGCAAAGCAAATCGAAGCAGTTCTGACAGATATGGATATAGTTGCTTTAAAAACGGGGATGCTGTTTTCGGCCCCCATTATCGAAGCAGTCGCTGGTGCTTTAGAAGGAAGGGGTATTCTATTGGTCATTGACCCGGTGATGATTGCCAAAGGCGGGGAAAACCTATTGGAGGGAGCCGCTTTGGAAAGCCTGAAGACAAAGCTGTTGCCGCATGCAACAGTCTGTACCCCGAACATACCTGAGGCCGAGGCAATCAGCGGGATAGAAATCCATTCAAATGAGGACATAAAAGAAGCAGCCAAACGTATTCTCGAACTTGGTGTCGATTGTGTCGTCATGAAGGGCGGACATCTGGAAGGGGAATGGGCAATTGATCAAGTTTATTTATCCGATGGCGGGGAGATGGCGGTACAGACACCCCGGCTTGATACGAAGGATACTCATGGAACAGGCTGTACCTTTTCGGCAGCCATCACCGCACATTTGGCAAACGGCCTTCCGATAAGAGAAGCGATCATAGAAGCGAAGAAGTTTGTCCATCTGGCAATTGCGACGCCTCTCTGCATCGGCGGAGGGCATGGGCCGACGAATCATTTTGCTTACAGACAGAAGAACGGGGATTGCGAGGTGGTTGTCGATGGAACCGAATGACCTGAATGTCTATTTCATCATGGGCAGCCGGAACTGCCGGGAGCAGCACCCGCTGGCAGTTCTGGAACAAGCATTGGAGGCAGGTATCACAATGTTTCAGCTTCGCGAAAAAGGGATTGGCGCTTTAAAAGGGAAAGAATTGCTGGAATTTGCAGCACAATGCCAAGCCCTCTGCGAAGCTTATCAAGTGCCATTCATCGTCAATGATTATGTAGAGCTGGCGTGTAAACTCGGCGCCGATGGTATACATATCGGACAAGATGATCAACCGCTCGGTGAAATCCGGCGGAATTACCACGGTATCATCGGTGTATCCGTACATACGATGGAGGAAATGGAGGCTGCCGTGGCAGGGGGAGCCGACTATGTCGGCATCGGCCCGATCTATAAGACGCGAACGAAGCCTGATGCCCAGCCGGCTAGAGGCGTCCATTTTTTACGGCAGATGAGGAAGGTCTATCGTGGTTTCCCGATTGTCGGAATCGGGGGGATTGCGGCCGGGAACAGTGCTGAGGTTAGAGAAGCTGGGGCGGATGGTGTGGCGGTCATTTCAGAAATATGCGAAAGTAAGGATATCAAGAGAACAATTCATTCGCTGATGGTGCGATAAATAGGTAAGCAGGGAGTGGATGCTCCCTGCTTCTGTTTTTAAGACACCTGTCAGCTGGTTCACTTTTTTTATGATTGGGCGGATTTTTCTGTCTCAACCAAATCCAGCGCCCGATTAGTGGGAAGGAGTAATGAGAATAAGATGGTCAAGGTCATGGAAATGGCAACACCCCACAAGATTCCGAACGTAAGAGAGGCAACAGCACCGGAAACAAGGCCGATGCGTCCGCCCCACACGGAGACGGCACTGTTTTGCATCCCCATGCTGAACGGGTCTTGTCTGTTACGTTTCCATAGCAATCCGATAATCAGCACCGGGACGACACCGCCGCCGGTCATCGTGTAGGCCAAGGAAAACAATCCGATGATGGAATCGGCCCAAAGGGCTGCCCCAACGGAAAAGACACCGACGATCAACACGCAAATACGGGTCAATCCGACAAGTTTCTTGTCATTTGTATCTTTTGACCACGGAATCACCAAATCATTGACGATGACAACAGCTGCTGCATGCAAAAGTGAAGATGCGCTGGAGATGGCTGCAAGGAACACGAGGATGAAGAAACTTAAGGCGGCAAACTCGGTCATCTCTTCCATGATCAGCCAGGAGATGGCTGATTCTGCTGCTATATCAGGATTTTCAGTTTTTACGATCAGGCCTGACAAGGTGGCAAGGCAGGTGAAGATAATGGCGACAAATCCGCTGTACAGCATAGCGCGGCTGGCGGTTTTCGGTTTGTCGGCGGCAAAGCAGCGCTGCCAATAGATTTGGGCGGCCAGAATCCCGAAACAACCGGTTATGAAGAGGGTTGCAATCTCCCCAAAGGAAAGATTCATCTGCGCCAGCTGAACGGAATCGACATCAGCCAATCGGCTTTTCAGTGTTGTGAAGCTGAAGTCGATTTTGGCAAAAACTTGGATATAAAACCAGATGGCAATGCCGATTAGCAGGGCTCCCTGAATCAAATCTGTCCAGACGACGGAATACATGCCGCCAACGGAAGTATAGATCAAGAAGACAACCGTGAACAGGATGATCATGGCAATCGGATCTGTACCGGTGAATATGGCAAATAGATCTCCCATACCTTTTGCTTGGCCACCCACCCAGGCAATCATAATCGAGGCCGTCAACAGGCCGATGATCGATCGGGATAAGCGATCCCTGAGCATCAGGTCATTCATCATTTCGCCGATGCTCTTATAGGTGAAGCGGGCAGCCAGCCCGGCAAAAAGCAAAGCAAAAATGATTTTGGCCCCTTGCTCGCCGATGACGAAGGGGATATTGGCGAGCCCGATTTCATACCCTTTTGACGAATGGCCGACAAAGTTTCCGACACCCATGATGGTTGCGATATCCGTAAACAGAATCAGGAAAAAGGGCAAGGTTCCGCCTGCTATAGCATAATGGGCAAAGCTTAAATCGGCCTTATTTTTGAAACGAAGCGACATGAAAAGGAAAAACAGGCTTAAAACAATTGTGGATACCCATGTCCATAAAGATAAGTTCATTAATCGACCTCCTGTTTTTTGTAATATTCAGATAGTTTTATATACTATATCATTAATGTTCATGTAAGGAAAGCTATCATTTTCGGATTTTTCTTTCATTATGAAACTTGCATTTTCAGCCATCAAAAGTTGAAGTGCTATGCTCCATCACATAAAATGAAAGTCATAGACTACAGGAATAGAAAAAGAAAGGGAATACTAAGAATATGACATTTACAATACTGGCGGGAATTGTCCTGTCCTTGCTGCTGTACGCCGGAATCTGTGCTTACATAGGGTACAATGGCTGGGTCTGGCTAAAAACGACGGTGTATGGCGGGGCATACAAAAAAACATATATCGGCATCATCATCTTCCTTTCTGTGTCGCTGTTCATCGGGCAGATGGGAGACTTATCGCTGTTTAAGCTGATCGGCGGCTACTGGCTTGTCGTGGTCGGCTATAGCCTGCTGTTGCTGCCTTTGATCAACCTCATCGTCTTTCTGACGAAGAAGAGGGCCATCAAGCTGGCGGGGCTGGCCTATCTGGCTTTCTTTCTGTTCGTCTTTATTGTCGGTTCCTTCAATGCCTGGAGCCCGGTTGTCCGGAATTATGATTTGACGATTGAGAAAGAGTCAGATCTGGAATCGGTCAGGATTATGCTTGTATCGGATACCCACCTCGGACCGATTGTCGGGACAAGCCATCTGGAAAGGCTGGTCAAGCTGGTCAATGAAGAGAAGCCGGATATCATCCTCATACCTGGTGATATTATTGATGACAACATTGAACCATACTTGGCTAAAAATATGGGAGAGACAATGGAAAAGATACAGGCCCCTTTAGGGGTTTATGCTTCGGCTGGGAATCATGATTACTATGGAGATGACCTGCCGCAAATTGCAGAAGAGATGGATAAGCTCGGCATTAACCTGCTTTTGGATGAAACGGTTCAGATAGGTGACAGTTTCACGATTGTCGGTAGGCATGACCTGACTGATGAGAACCGTCAGGAAATCAGCGAACTGACGAACAATATCGACCAATCGCTTCCGGTCATCGTGCTTGATCATACGCCTTTGGAATTGGAGGAAGCCGAAAAAGCCGGTGCGGACGTGATCTTGTCGGGGCACACCCATAGAGGGCAGCTATTTCCGGCCAACGTCATTACTTCGATGATATATGAGAATGATTGGGGCTATCTGCAGCAAGGGCAGCTGCATTCCTTCGTGTCCTCGGGGTTCGGCACATGGGGACCGCCACTTCGGATTGGGAGCCGGTCCGAAGTGATGATGATCGATGTGAAGTTTGAATAAAAAGGATGAAACTTTTGAGTGATTATTTATACACATACAACTATAGTGAAGAAGAAGAGAGGCTTTGCGCTCTTGAGTTACGGATGCTTTTCGGGCAAGAAGCAGATGATTATGTGCTGAAAAGTTCAAGGAGACTGAACCCCGACCGGAGCCCTTTCCTTAAGAACAGGATTGATATAAGCTGCGAAGCGGATACGCTGGATGAACTGAAAGGGGAGATATCCCGGCTGCCGCGGGATACACGTTCCTTCAAAACAATCTATGTGAGGCATAAAGGAAGGGACGGTTTATCTTTTGAGGAGAGAAGGCGTGTCGAACGGGAAGCGGGCCTCGCTGTTTTAGGGTCAGCAGATTTGCGTAATCCTGAGGTGCTGTTCGGGATTCTGCAGTACAAGGAACGCTGGTATTTCGGGGAATACCATGAAAGCAAAGCGGTTTGGCTGCAGAATCAGGAGAAGCCGCGCCAATATTCAACGGCCCTCAGCACCCGTGTGGCCAGGGCAGTCGTGAACATCGCCGTTCCTGATCCGGAAGAGGTGAAGGCCATTGACCCATGCTGCGGAATCGGGACCGTGCTCGTAGAGGCCTTGTCCATGGGTATTGACATCGAAGGACGTGATATCAACCCGCTTGCCGTCATTGGGGCCAGAGAAAATATCGCCCATTTCGGCTACAAATGCCATGTTGCGATAGGGGCCATCCAGGATGTCGAGAATGTATACGATACAGCCATTATCGATCTGCCCTATAATCATTGTACAACGGCGTCCGCTGCGGACCAAATGTCGATCATCAGGAATGCAGGCAGAATCGCAGCAAGAATCATTCTTGTGACAGGGGAGCCGATGGATGAAATGATCCAAAAGGCGGGCTTGGAAATTGTCGATCGCGGAGATGTCAAGAAAATCGGTTTTGAACGTCAAGTTCTGGTGTGCAGAAACAGAAAGCCTTAGGTATGAACGTTTGCCTAAGGCTTTTGCATGTCGGACAGTCTGAGGGGATAGTTTTAAGTAAGCAAGAAAAGTCGAGAAAAACTAAGTATCTGGGTATATGATAGAGACAGTAAGAGGTGGAGACGATGAAAGAACAAGTGGAAGCAGTTCAACGCATGCAAGCACATATTGAAGAACACTATCGTGAAAATATTACCCTTGCGGATTTAGCAAGAGTATCGCTATTTTCACCGTGGTACTCCCATCGGTTGTTTACAAAATGGACCGGCATCACACCAGCAGACTATATCAGACGATTCCGGTTATCGAAATCTGCCATCATGCTTCGGGACGAAGCTTGCAAAGTGGCGGATGTCGCATTTGAATTCGGGTTTAGGAGTGTCGATGGTTATCAGCGGGCATTCCAGCGGGAGTTTGGCTGCAATCCTCATGAATATGCTTCCGATCCTGTTCCGTTGTATCTTTTCACACCATATGAAGTCCTCGAAGAACAAGATGAAAGGGTGGAGAGGAAAATGAAAGAGGTAAAAAATATCTTTATTCAAGTTATTGGCAAGCCAGAAAGAAAGGTGCTGATTAAGCGGGGCGTAAAAGCTACGGATTATTGGACATATTGTCAGGAAGTCGGCTGCGATGTGTGGGGATTGCTGAAGAGCATTAAATCGATCAGCGGGGAACCGGTCTGCTTATGGCTTCCGAAAGCCTATATAAAACCTGGGACATCTGAATACGTTCAAGGTGTCGAGGTGGCGACTGATTATGATGGAATCGTACCGGATGGTTTCGATCTGATTGAACTTCCGGCGGCAAAATATCTTATGTTTCAGGGCGAACCGTTTGAAGAAGCGGATTATCAAGATGCGATTTCAGAAGTTTGGCAAGCAATCGAAAAATACGATCCGTCTGCAAATGGCTACGCTTGGGATAGAAGTCAGCCCCGTGTCCAATTAGAACCGATCGGAACTAGGGGCTATATAGAGTTGGTCGCCATTAAGTAAGCGCCGAACGGCAAATAGGAATGAGAAGAAACACGGACTGGCTAGTGAGGCCGGTCCGTCTCGGTTCATGAAGAACAAATCCTGTATACACGTGCCTCAAATGGACGCAGATTCATAGATGATGCCGAATCATCATTGCTGATGATCAGTGCGGCATCCTGGATGTCCACATCCGGGAATGGGACTGCTCGGTCAGTCATATTAGCGACTGTGAGCCAGGTTGTCCCTTCATAGGAACGGGTGAAGGCATAAACATCTTCCCTGTTTCTATCGATACTTACATAAGATCCGTAGACAAGCACCGGGTTTTCCTTGCGAAGTGCAATCAATTTTTTATACGTATAAAAAATGGACTGTTCGTCTTGTAAGGCTGCCTCTACATTAATCTCTGTGCAGTTCGGGTTTACACCTATCCAAGGTGTTCCGTCAGTGAAGCCGGCATAGGGGGATGAATCCCAGTGCATCGGTGTCCGGGCATTATCACGGCTTCGTTCATGGACAGCGCGCATGAAGTCATCGTGGCTGATTGACCCGGCTTCAACCAAATCTCTGTAGGCATTCAGTGTTTCGATATCCCGATAGTCATCTATGTTAGGAAAAGTGACATTGGTCATGCCCAGTTCTTCTCCTTGATATATATAAGGGGTCCCTTTCATCGTATGAAGCAGGATGGCCAGCATCTTTGCGGCTTTTTCCCTGTATTCGGGCGGGGCCTCGATCCAGCGCGAAACGGCTCTCGGCTGGTCATGGTTACTCCAATACAATGCGTTCCATCCCTCTTTTAACTCGGTCTGCCAACGGTCGAGAATCGTCTTCAGCCCTGCCATTTTCCATGGCTGAGGGGACCATTTACCGTATGGACCATTGCCGATATCGACATGCTCAAAGTGAAACACCATATTGACTTCGCGATTATCAGGGGACGTATAGCGGATCGCTTCTGGTATGGTCGCTCCTGGCATTTCGCCGACGGTGATCGTGTCATAGCCGGCCAGTGCCTCGGTGTGCAACTCCTGAAGAAATTCATGGATGCGTGGACCGTTGATATAATGAATACCGCCATCACCATATTCTTGGTCGGGCGTAAGCGGAACATCCGGCAAGCCTTCTGTTTTGGAGATGAAGTTGATGACATCCATCCGGAAACCGTCGACACCTTTATCAAGCCAGAAACGCAGTATGCTATACAATTCTTGCCGCAACTTGGGGTTTTCCCAGTTCAAATCCGGCTGTTTTTTGCTAAATAGATGCAGATAATAATCATCTGTTGTCTCATTGTATTCCCAGGCGCTTCCGCCGAATACGCTGCCCCAATTATTCGGAGAGGCACCATTTGCTTTCCCGTCCCTGAAAATGTAATAGTCTCGAAAGGGACTGTCTTTGGATGACTTGGCTTCCTTGAACCATACGTGTTCATCACTGGAATGGTTCAATACTACATCCATCATCAATTTCATACCGCGTTGGTGCATTTCACTGATAAGCTGGTCAAAATCCTCCATAGTGCCGAATTCCTTCATGATTTGCCGATAATCCCGGATGTCATACCCATTGTCGTCATTCGGTGAGTCATATACAGGCGATAGCCAGATGATATCGACACCTAACAGTTTCAAATAATCGAGCTTTTCAACGATGCCTGGAATGTCCCCGATTCCATCACCATTTGAATCATGAAAGCTTCTCGGATAAATTTGATACACGACACTCTTATGCCACCATTGCTGTTCCAAATCCATTCCCCCTTCTTTGTCTACTCCTTGCTTATCACAAGCCAGGAGATTTATGCTGCTGTTTATGCAAGCGCTTGCACGGATTTGGGTGCCACTACCGATGATAAACCCGATCATGTGCAATCGAAAACGCGTCATCTGCCCTTCGCAGTCGTACATATTATAGATGAGATTGGAAAGATGCGCCAAGATACAGGCTTATACTCAATAAATTGAGGAAGTGAATGGTGATGGAGAAGTAAAAAGCAGCCTTTAAAGGCTGCTTTTCGTTAATAGACTGTTCCGCTCGGTTGCGGAGGAGTTGTATCTGTTGATGATTTGGAAGTATGATCGACGCTGTCTTTATAGACGACATATGTATTGGCGACCATATCATGCAAGGCGCGCTTCCTGTCTGTGAAGGCGGCCATGATAAAACCGATATTCATGATGAGTGAAGATAGGAACATGGAGAAGTAGCGGCCAAGTGACCTCAAAAAAGTAATCCGTTCTCCAGTTGGCCCGACCACGATGAGCCCGCACAATTTTTTCCCGAGAGTGGCCTGCATCTTCGAGCTTTGCGTCAGCACATAATACAACAGGCTGATCAACGCGCTCAGCAAGTACCAGATCATCATGACTCCGAATAATCCTACCATGTCCTCATCGGCGGCAGTCAAAAAGCCGTCGGCGTCCTCATACCACGTTACTTCAGCTGTTGCCGGCATAAGAATCGCGAAAAATAAAATGGTAATGGGGATTGTTAAAATAATACCATCAATCAAGGAAGCCCCAAATCGAATCCAAAATCCGCCGTATTTCATTCGCTCACTCCTTTGAATAAGAATATGTACATTATTAAAATACCATATTAATCATAAAAAACATATATTTACCATCGAAAAACGTCGGAATAGACTGTTTTTTATCGGTGGGACTCCTCCATGCATGACTTCTCATATCCTATGCTTACATAATTGTAACTTCAAGAGAGAGATCGATATTGCCTTGTATGGCCCGGCTGATCATACACGAAGTTTCAGCCTTTTTGGCGAGTTTACGGACGAGATCAGCTTTTTTATCTGGGGCATCGCTCGGTAAAGTAATGAAGGGCCTGTGAATGATTTTCTTGTAAGTGAAGACCCCGTTTTCGACTTCAACGATTCCTTCCGATTCCATTTGTAGATCCACTTTTTCAATCCGGCTTCGTTCCATCAGGGCTGCCAAGGTGATGATATAACAGGTGGCAGCGGCCCCTAACAGCATCTCGTCGGGATTTGTGCCTGCGCCCGGACCATCCATTTCTTCCGGGATGGAGATCACCGTCTTCCATTTTCCGGTCTCCATTGTGCCAGTATCATTTCGAAGACCCGGCCAGTGGGTCTTCAACAAAAAGTGATGAGTGGCCATCTTCATTCCTCCTTTGTCTTCCATTTGTATTATAGGCCCAGAGGCAAGATGTGCCAACTGTGAGGGAGTGGTTAATAAAGAATATAAACTGGCGAATACTATGCATAGGCCTATTGAGTGGAGAAGAGGGTACAAAGATGAAAATAACGATGGCAAGCGACCATGCAGGTTTTGAATTAAAAGAGGAAATCAAAAATATTCTCACACAGCAAGGTCATGAAATAATCGACTTCGGAACAGAGAATACGGAGGCAAGCGATCTGCCGGATACCATTTACCCGGCATCCCTCGCAATCGCTGAAAGCAAGGCAGAACGCGGCATTTTTATTGACGGTGTCGGGTATGGGAGTGCTTTGATCGCCAATAAGATTTACGGGCTGACAGCAGTCGTCTGCCAAGATCCGTTCTGTGCCCGTTTGGCGAGAGAGCACACAGACAGCAACGTATTATGCCTCGGCGGAAAAATTATCGGATCGGCAATTGCCCATGAGATTGTCGATGTATGGATGAAAACCGACTTTATGAGCGGTATTGAAAAGTATGAACGCCGGGTTAAAAAGGTGAATGATATCTCTGAGAAGCATTTGAAAAAACTGTCCGAGATATAAGGAGATGCAGCCGACTGCCGGCTGCATCTTAGTTTGGCTATAGGGGACCTTAAGATTTTTTGGAATAATGATATGGTCACGAATATCGTTGATAAGGTGCCGGTAATCATTAATGTTATGATTTTTTGTCTGTTTTCCCCTTTATTCTGCTCTCAGGAAGAGTTTGTAAGATTCCGTGATACTGCACTCCATATCAAAATAGATGATACAGCTGTAATGAAAAGAAACATATTGCTGCCTCCCTTTTTACGTGTGACAGCCATTAGTACGTCTCCGATACTCAGCCTGACCTGCTCGTAATCTCCCCTGTCAAGGATCAGAAAATATGATCAATGCTTTTCTTATATACGACGTATGTATCGGTCATCATATCATGCAGGCTCTGCTTCTTGTTTGTGAACGCAAGGATGATGAATCCGAGGAACATGGTGACCGATGTAGAAAGGTACAAAGAAGCAGAACGGCCGAGTGACCTTAAAAATGTGATTCTTTGCCGGTTTGATCTGATCACGATCAGCCCGCACAGCTTCTTGCCGAAAGTCGCCTGCATGTGGGAGCTTTGGGTCAAGGCACCATACAATAAGCTGATCAGTCCCATCAAGCCATACCAGATCAATAGGGCTCCAAATATTTGAAATGTCCATTCCAGTGTTGGGGCGGACACCTCATTCATGTCAATGCGGCGTTCCATGTCAGTCATAGCCCGGGAAAGTATCAGGAACAACAAGATGGTCCCTGGGATCATCAGGATGATCCCGTCGATCAAAGCGGCGGCGCATCTGATCCAAAATCCTCCGTACTTCATATCGTTCCCCCTAAACATTATCTTTATTTATGAGGATATTATTCATATATTTCCATAAAGTAAAGTTTATCCCAGTTAAGATGTTTCTTCAACTGTTTCCTTGACGATAAGTGACGAACGTTTTAAAATACGTTAAACTTATTAAAAAGCTATTGAAATAAAATAAACAAATTTTTCGTATAATCCTGGGAATATGGCTCAGAAGTTTCTACAAAACTACCGTAAATAGTTTCGGCTACGAAAATAGTAGAAAATATATTTTTTGAACCGGCCTGCCGGTCTATTTTTGCATACTTTCTTCTACTATTCTTCCTGCCGCAATCGTCAAGGAGGAAGATTAATCATGAAAACCCCGCTGCAAATTAGAGAACAGATCAAAGCTGCCACAAATGAAATTCAGCCTCAACTGGTGCTGAAGAATGTCACGTTCGCCAACCTCTTCACACGTGAATGGGAAACGGCTGATGTCGCCGTCCATGAAGGGAAAATTGTCGGTATCGGCAATTACAACGGTGAAAGGGAAGTGGACGGGACGAACCTCAAAATGGTACCTGGTTTAATCGATGCTCATGTTCATATCGAGTCGAGCATGCTCGCCCCTTCTAGATTCGAACAGGTTGTCCTGCCGAGAGGAGTGACGACCGTCATTACAGATCCCCATGAAATCGCAAATGTGTCCGGCGCAAAAGGAATAGAGTGGGCGCTGAAAGACAGCGAGAACTGTGCTATGAATATCCTATATCAATTGCCTTCCTGTGTCCCGGCCACATCTTTTGAAGATAATGGTGCACGTTTGACAGCGGCGGACCTGGAACCTTTTTATAAGCATGAAAAGGTAGTCGGCCTGGCTGAGGTGATGGATTTCCCGGCGGTCCTGTCCGGAGCGGAGGACATGATGGAGAAACTTGCAGGTGCGCACAATCATCAAGTCAACATCGATGGGCATGGTGCTGGCTTAAAAGGCAAGCAGATCAATGCCTACATGGCTGCAGGGATCCGCACAGACCATGAGTGTGTAAACACTGATGAAATGCTTGAAAGAGTAAGGAGAGGGATGTATGTCATGCTCAGGGAAGGTTCTGCTGCCCGCAACTTGGCCGACCTTCTGAAAGGATACCACTACTCCTTCAGTGACCGGTTGCTGTTCTGCACCGATGATAAGCATATAGATGACTTGTTTGAAGAAGGCAGTGTCGATTATCATGTCCGCACCTGCCTGGAGTACGGAATCGATGAATTCGAAGTTCTTCGTATGGCTTCCTTGAACGCGGCACAATGCTTCGGATTAAGAGAAAAAGGAGCGATTGCGCCAGGCTACGATGCTGATTTCATTCTGCTGGATGATCTGGATCGCTTCCAAATCCGGTCGGTATGGGTGAAAGGGAAAGAATATACAGGCTCCGACCGCATCGAAAAAGGGACGGATCACCCGAATTCGGTTGTGCTGGGCAGCTATACGAAAGAAAGCTTGAAGCTGAAACTGGCCGGGGACCGTGCGAGGGTCATCGAAATTATTCCGAATTCAATTGTCACCAAATGCGGCGAAGCCGATGTAACAACAGAGGCTGGCTTCTTTGCTCCGGATCCGGAGAATGACCTGCTTAAGCTGGCGGTCGTCGAAAGACATAAGGGAAGCGGCCGGACCGGACTCGGCATTGTAAAAGGTTTCGAATTGAAGAGCGGTGCGATTGCCACGACGATTGCCCATGACTCTCATAACATCATCTGTGTCGGAACGAATGATATTGATATGGATGCAGCCATCCGGCATCTTGCCATTTCCGGCGGAGGCATTGTAATTGTTGACAAAGGAAAAGTCCAGGCATCCTTGGAACTCCCGATCGGAGGTTTAATGACCTCAGTCTCTCCAGAACAATTGTTGGAGGATTACATGGAACTGCTTACTGCAATGGAATGCTTGGGCATCACGAAAGAGTTTGCGCCTTTACTGACGTTGTCATTCCTGGCACTGCCTGTCATCCCATCGCTGAAGCTTACAAATAAGGGCTTGTTTAATGTAGAGACTTTTGAATTTGTCGATGTGGGCATATAGGTTTATAATAGATGTAACCGGCATGGAGTATTCCAAGCCGGTTTATTTATGAAAACTGACAGGCGGAACAAGAAAAGGTAGAATGGTGTAAGACTAAATTACTCCCGGCATCCTAAGAAAACGGGAGTCCTGCTGTTTAAGCAGGACGAAGGGAGCCTCTGTTAAATAATAGAAGTGAAAAAAACGGATTTTTATATTAATATAGGTATTTCAGAGGTCCTTATTATAGGAGGAGAATCAGAATAGTTATGGAAACGAAGAAAGTTTACACATTACCCGACTTGTTGGGCAAATTGACAATCGGGCAAATGCAAAATATCCGCAGGAATCTGAATCTAAAAGGGATGAGCAGCTTGCGGAAAAAGGAATTGATCGAAGCGCTAGCGGAGAAAATTCCAGGGACAGTTACGGAACGGTTAGGTAACCTTACGGAGGAGCAATTTGCTTTCATTACAAAAATGGTGGCAGAAGAAGGAACAATCACTATTCAAGAAGAGCAATTGGAAGATGTGTTCTTCTATAATTCCTTAGGATATATGCACTCTGTAGCAGACAATACGGCAGTTATTCCTGCTGAAATCATGGACGAACTAAAAAAGGTTTCCTCAGGACAATTGACTGATACATTAAAGAAAAACCAAGCAGTGGCGAATATGGTGGCGATCCTGATGTTTCATTATGGAGCAGTGGAAATCAGCCATGCACAATCGCTGATTGAGAAAGAACTGGGTGAGCAGCTGGATACTGACTGGTTCGTACAATTCCTCAAACAACAAAGCGAGCATGCCGGCGTTTTCCATCTGTTCGAAGGGTATATCATAGATGAGCTTGTCCAGGATGAGAAAGAATTGATCGCCAAGCAAAATGCCAGCAACTTGGAATATGCAGATATACCGCTGAAAGGCTATAAAGGCGTCAAATACATGGAATATCTTGAAATGACCCCTGAAATGAAGGCATTGATGGATTACCTGAAAAAGCGTTATCAGTTCGGCCAAGATGAACTGATCGAGCTATCCGAAACAACCCATTACATGATACAGTTGGAAAACCAATTGACCGATATTATTCATTTATACAATTCCGCATGCGAATTTAAGGATAAAGATGAAATCAAAGCGGTGGCTGATCACCTGATGAAAGTCATGAACAGCACAAAGCTGTGGTTCATGAAAGGACATTCGCCGAACGAGCTATCCGCTACTAAACCGAATCTTCGCATCTTGAACAATCCGCTTGCCCCTACTGCTCCGGTGAAGAAAAGCCCGGAAAGCAAAGTGGGCCGTAATGAACCATGTATTTGCGGCAGCGGCAAAAAATACAAAAAATGCTGTTTGAATGCTTAATTCAATAGATGAGTCAATAAAAGAAGTACACACTCCATGCGCAAGGGTGTGTACTTTTTTGATGTTCTAAACTCTTAGGCTGTTACGAATAAAGGAAATAATAGCCAGTCATACTAAGGGCTATAAATATTAGGAGGAAGAGCATGTGAATACCTGTTTTTGGTTGTTACTTGGAATAGTTCATACAGCAGGAGCAGAAACAGATAAAGAAAAACAGTATTTGGCGGCTTATTATCAGATCCTGGCGGAAATGGAGAGCAAGATGCAGAGCGCACCTCAAACAGGGGAAGCGACATTGGATTTCCTCGAAGAGATGATACCGCACCATGAAGACGCGGTAGGCATGGCGAAAAATATCCTTGCCTTCACGGCTAATGAGGAACTGCGCTCTATTGCTACAGGCATCATCACAAAACAACAGCAACAGCTGCAGGAGATGCATAGGCTGCTGGACAGATAAATGATTGGAAGAAGGAAGCAAGCGGCTTCCTTCTTTTTTTGGTACACGGAGCATCTAAAAAGGAAAATTCGGCCGGGTGTCGAATGGAGTTAGGATAGAGAAAAAAGGGGAAAGCGATGAACATTCACATAACCAAAGGTCATATAAAAGAGGATAAACAGATAATTAACAAGGCTTTAATGGAATTCAACAGACGACATCTACCGCAGGATTTGCAGGATACATATGAGGAAGTGAATCTCTTCTTAAAAGATGAGGAAGGCCGGGTCAGAGGGGGATTATTGGCTGAAATATGCTGGAATTGGCTTCAGATTGACATCCTCATAATAGATGAAGAGTTGCGTGGAAAAGGTTATGGGGAGCAGCTCCTTATGGAAGCGGAACAGATTGCCTTGAAAAAAGATTGTCATTTTATTAAGCTCGACACATTGAGCTTCCAGGCAAGAAGTTTTTATGAGAAGCATGGTTATCAAATATATGGAACGCTGGATGGTGTCGGGAGAGAGTTTGAACATTACTACATGAAAAAAGACTTATAGACGGCAGCTTCTATTAAGGGACAGGGGGAAACTATGAATTCAATCTTGGATAAGCTACAGCCTTTCCTGCCAGTACAGGCATACGGGAAGAGGAACGAAGAGGAAGGAAACATAGAGATATTGGATGCAGAAACAGACGAAGACATCGGATCACTTTCGTTAGATGATGATGGAGAGTTGATTGGTTTTTCATTTTGGGGGGAGATTGAGCCAGGAAGTCTCCAGAAAAAAGATATGGCATCCATAGCTGATCAGTTCGTGGACGCTTTCTATCCGGACCAATCTGAATATGAGCTGTCTGCAATCGTCGATTTTGATGACTCCTACAGTGTCATGTATGAAAAGAAGGATGATGAATACGGTTTGTTTATCCATAGCACCGGTTTTACCATCTCTATTTCAACAGGGGGTCACATCACGGGCTTTTACCGGGAAGAAGAGGAATATGAGGTTCGCTATTCTGACATTCTCGTAACGGAACAAGAGGCTTTGGAGACGTATATGAACGAGTTGAGCTTTGCATTGAACATCCAGCAGTTCGACCGGGAAGTTTATGTGAATGGTGATCAGCGATATCATTTGGCGTACAATATCATGGATCATGCAATGGAAATTCCAGTTGACGGCTCTGAGGCTTCCATTATCATAGAAGAACGGGAAATGGAGGCGAAGCTGCCGAAACAGAATGTTCCTCAGGAAGATCTGCATAAATTAATAGGGATGACCTCCGAATACAGGCTGTTGGATCAGCAGGAAGAAGAGGGCAAACGCATTGAAGTGTGGTCGAGGGAGGAGTTGATTCCTTCTTTTTCATTCGATCTGGATGAGCCGGATGACCATGTCATTAAGCTATGCTTCGACAGCAGGACGAACCAGCTTCTTCAACTGTCCAGCGGGGAAGAACATGATAAGGAAGCGGAAGTCATCGGGCAGCCTAAAGCACTGGAGCGTGCGTTACAGGTTTTATATAAACTCTATCCTGATACACATGATAGATTCCGGTTGGAGACTCCTGAAGAGGCGGACGACGAGTACGAAGAAGATGAGGAAGATTTCGACCTTTATGAGGAAGAGATAGACATAGAAGAGAACGATGAACGATATATAGAGACGGAACAGGATTACACGTTCTACTTTCACTTGTACCATAAAGGGCTGCGGGTGGATCAGACTGCCTCCTATATCAGTGTAGGAAAGTATACAGGGAAAATTATATACATGCATCTGGATATTCCTTCAGATAGCCTATTCAAGGATATTCCCTCCACACCGGTTATTTCTCTGCAAGATGCAAAAAGTATTTTCAGAAAGTATGTACAGATGAAGCTGATGTTTGTCCGGGAGTATGATGATAACGGAAAATCGATCTATTCACTCTCTTATGCGCCGGCATTTCCGGACACTGTGGGACATGTGAGAGCCATAGATGCGGTAACCGGGGAAGCGATGTATGTGGAAGTGGGCGATGCGGCCTTTTTCTAGCAAAGGGAGGGCTTGATGTCCTGCTCTTTGCTGGGAAAAATTACAAGGTTGCCACGGATTACTATTGTGATAGTATAATATGTTGATGTGATTATACTATTCAATAAACGAGGGTTTTTCAGTGAAAAAAAGGATATCATTTGTACCAGGTATCATTCTATGTCTTTTGATCGCTCTACTCGGGATGTTGTTCGGGAAGTATTTCCCTAGTTTGGGAAGCGGGCTGTTCGCTATTCTGATAGGGATCGTTATCGGGAATATGCCAATCAGTTCCCATCCGGCCCTGAAGCCCGGCATTAAATTTTCGGAGAGTAAGTTGTTATACTATGCAATCGTTCTGTTAGGAGCTACGTTAACATTCGATTCTCTATTCGAAATCGGATTTGCGGGACTTTCTTTCATTTTGATTCAGATGGCTGCGACAATAATATTTGTTATTTGGTTCGGCCGGAAGCTTGGCTTTGAAGAGGATTTCAGGCTGCTGATGGCGAGCGGAAATGCGGTTTGCGGTTCTTCTGCCATCGCTTCAACGGCACCGTCCATTTCTGCCAAACTATCGGATATGGCGGTTTCAATTACCATTGTCAACCTATTGGGGACGGTCCTCATGGTTGTGCTGCCGCTGATTACCAACGTCCTGTTCGGAAATGAAGTCTTGCAATCCTCCGCTTTGATTGGGGGGACGCTGCAATCCGTTGGGCAAGTAGTCGCAAGCGGAAGTATAGTCAGTGAAGCCGTGAAGGATCAGGCAGCCGTATTCAAGATCAGCCGGATTATTTTCTTGGCAGTTGTTGTGTTGGCGCTGAAACAAGTGAAAGCAAGAAACAATCAAACAGAACAAGAGGAAAAAGGGAGCATTCAATGGGGCTCGCTTGTACCTTGGTATGTTGCCGGGTTCTTTGTTTTATGCATCATCAATAGCATTTTGCATTTTCCGGACACGATTACACATCCTGTGAAGACGTTCGGGAACTACCTGGAAATCATCGCTTTGGCCGCAATCGGGATGAGCGTGAAAATCAAAGATTTGGTTCATCATGGCTGGAAGCTTTCAGTGTATGCTGGCGGAATCGGTATATTCCAGATTCTTGCGGCGGTCGCGTTGATCTTCCTGCTTCTATAATAGGCATAAAAGCCGTCAATCCCTAATCGGTCGACGGCTTTTTGTATTCTAAAAAACAGAGGCAAAACCCGAACAGCTATTGGACTAACGGTTGTTCGGACAAGCCTCTGTTTGATTTTACCGCTTAATATCGGCAATGATCTCATAAGAACGCACTCGTGCCTGATGATCGTAAATCTGAGAATGGATGATCATTTCGTCGGCATCGGTCTCGTCCAGGAATGCCTGCAGTTTTTCTTTGACGGTATCTGGGCTTCCGACAATTGAGGAGCTGAGCCTTTCGTCCAAAGCTGCTTTTTCAAGCGGGTTCCAGAAGTCGTCTATCTGTTCGATTGGCGGATCCAATGGTCCTGGCGTATTGCGAATCAGTTTCAGGAAGGAGAGCTGCATGGATGTCGCCAACCGTTTCGCTTCTTCATCCGTTTCGGCTGCAATCACATTGACCCCGACCATGGCATAAGGCTTTTCGAGTACATCGGAAGCGCGGAAATGGCTGCGGTACACTTCAAGCGCCGGCAATGTGTTCTCTGGAGCGAAGTGGCTGGCGAATGAAAACGGCAAGCCTAACTGGCCGGCGAGTTGGGCGCTGAATCCGCTGGAGCCGAGCAGCCAGATTGGAATCTGAAGCCCCTCGCCGGGAATCGCACGGACAACTTTCGGTTCCGTTGACAAATAGGAACGGAGCTCATCGAGTTGTTCCGGGAAGTCTCTTGCTCCGCTGCCTGCATCTCTCCTGAGCGCCTGCATCGTCCGCTGGTCTGTGCCAGGCGCGCGTCCGAGGCCCAAATCAATTCTGCCGGGGTGAAGCGTTTCAAGTGTCCCAAACTGTTCAGCGACAACGAGAGGGGCATGGTTCGGCAGCATGATGCCTCCTGAACCTACACGGATCGATTGAGTACCGGCTGCGATATGTCCGATCAGTACGGCAGTGGCCGAGCTTGCGATGCCCGGCATATTATGGTGCTCTGCAAGCCAAAAACGGTTGTAGCCGAATTGTTCGGCATGCTTCGCGAGATTAAGGCTGTTGCTTAAAGCATCCCCTGCTGTCCGGCCCTTCAAAATCGGTGCGAGGTCAAGGACTGATAGAGGTATATCGGAAAGTGTTTTTTTACGCATCTATCTATCACTTCTTTCTTTAGCAGAAAATTACAGTTCACGTCTATAGGATAACAACATTCATAGCTGAAAGGTAATATTCTGCTTTGGCAGATTTTTGCGTCATTTAGACAGATTATTCAGAAAAATATAGTAGAATAGAGGAATAGAATAACTGCAGGAAAGGAAGGGATGGCCAGATGACTGAAGGAGTGCTGGATGCGCAATTAGGCAAAGAAGTCCTGAAAGATATGTTGGCTGTCTTTACAAAAGAAGAATTTGTTCTGGTAGCCAAGAATACATCTATGGAGATAAGGGGCTTTTCTGAACGTAAACTGGCATCGGCGCCCGCTAAATTTCTTGAGAGGCAAGTGAGGCAGGGGCTTGAAAGAATGAAGAGCGCCCACATATTTTTGGAAGCATTCGTTTCGGATTGTAAAGATAGATTTCAGTCTGGGTCACTTAATGAATTGTTGATTCACCTGAAGATGGATGACCAGTTGACGGAAGCGGCGAAGCTCTGTGTGCTGGCCGTGCAATATCCTGACTGTTACCGGGACTACCATCATAAAATCCGTGAAAATATTGATCGGGGCTTGAACCCGTTGACTGGTCTGGGGGAAAGTAATCTTCCGCTGGCAGAGAAAATGGAAGTCGTCTCTCAAATGGAGCTGGCTGTCTATTTGGAAGACTTGCAATCTGTCCTAGAGAGGCATCCTTACAGGCAGGAGATTGAGGAATACTTCACGCGGTCCGCCCCCCCGCTGCGTGACCTGTTTTCAGAAAAGCTGCCGAAACCTTTGGAAGGTTATTACCTTAAAGCGCTACGGGAACATGGACAGGAAGTGGCAGGCTGGAATGGGGTGGAAGGCCGGCTTGTGATGTTTCTTGCTTTACAGGATGCGCTGCATCTAGCGGTATCCAGTGTCGAAGAGCTGCAGGTGCGCACGGCGGAATTCAAGAAGGCCAGAGATCTGCTGAGACAGGAAGCGGATTCTGCGGCGGAGTCGTTGAAGCAGAAACGGGGTCAACAGAAGGAAACGGCGAAAAGGCTGGTAGACGCAGAAAAAAAGGTGCGGAATATGAAGCAGGAAGTGCTTGCCGTGAAAGTCGCCAAACAAGAGAAGGAGGAGGAGCTCAAGCAAGTTATCCGGCTCTTGCAGGAGGAGCAGCATCGATGTCCGGGTTTGCTTGGAGATGAACCGATCACTTTTTTGACCCGGCGAGTGGATGATGAGTTTCTAATGTACTTCGCCAAGGAGCAAGTATTGGAATACAGAATGGTTGAAGACTTGCAGCTTATTGAGTCAACCCGCAAGGTTTTCATTAATAGTGAGGACATTCCGACAAAGGAGATGTTCTTACTGGAAAGGCAACTGGAATCGCTTGGGATCACATACAGGTTTGTGAGCGGCGGAGCAAAAGAAATAGCGCGGCAAATCGTTTACTATCTGGAAGGGGAGTTACGTTATGAGACTGGCCAATAGGATCAATCCGGAAATCGAGCGGAAAATGCTGGACGCCGTGTTTGTCGGGAAACTGGCGGCTTTGGATGAGATTGCCGGTACGTTTATCGATGAACCTGTCAAATATCTGGGGGACTATCAGGATCATATTCAATTTTATATTAAATGCATTTCGGAAATGCCGGAAGATATCAAGAAGCATTTTTCCTATCCGAACAATATTTTTACAGGGAACACCAAAAGCCGGGAGAATCGCAGAATCTTTAATGAGATGATCGGCTTTGACCGTCTTCACCACTTTGAGGCGAAGGATAAGGTCACTGAGCTTCTAGAAAATAAAATCATCCTGTTTAAATTGGACCCGAAACCGGAGTTCCTGTACGTGGATATTATTAAAATTGAGGAGAAGGGACATGGCGATCGGCCATACAGCTTGATTCCGTCTCCAGAGCTGAAGCCGGGAGAAACTGCGGCAGACCTGGAACAGAAACTGGCGGCCAAAGGGACTCCATTTATCCTGAAGAAATATCCCCATTTATTTCGGCTTCCTGACCTTATCTATTACGGTCATGCTTTATACGGTGTTTCTCTTCATGCAACACCAAATCCGACCACGTACAGCCAGAGGGAAGGGGGACAGGTCAAATATTTGCCGATGCCTGATTTCCCTGACTGGGTCAGCAGCAGGCTGGATCAGCACCTATACATCGTGGATGAAGAGCATCTGGAACAGCTTCGTGAAAAAATGGAAACAGAGGGGATCCTGCTTGCTGATAAATTGATGCAGGATAGTCTGCCCGCCGAAGATAAGCCGCAAGAGCAGATAGAATCGGCCATGCATATTTACAGAAAGCAGAATAAAGGTCAGGGAGAGGAGTTATTCCTCTCTAAACTCAAGGAAAAAGCGCAGAAAGAATACAGGATCTTCTATAAGGATCTCGATCTATATTCCTTCCATATCAGTGCCAAAACAAACCTTCTGACAGTAATCGGCGGAATGTCAGGAACCGGGAAGTCTCAATTGGCGAGGATTTATGGAGAGTCGCTCGGGTTGGAATACGGCAAGGATATGCTGCTGATCCCTGTTTCACCTTCTTACCAAGAGCCCAATGATGTGCTTGGCTATCTGAACCCTTCGACCGGCATATACCATGAAAGCGAAACGGGCCTAGTCAGCCTGTTGCTTGAGGCGGAATCCAATAAGGATCGGTTGTACATGGTGATATTTGACGAGATGAATTTATCTCAGGTAGAGCACTGGTTCAGCCCGTTCATCTCCCTTTTGGAATTGGATAAGAGGCACAGGTATTTGCAGCTTTTTAACGGAAACAGCAGCCACCACGCCGATTCTAAATATAAACCGAGGGTGAAAATAGGAGACAACATCATATTCGTCGGCACGGCCAATTTTGATGAAACGACGAAAAGCTTCTCGGACCGACTTCTCGACCGGACCAATATCATTAATCCTGCGAAGATGTCATTCCGGGAATCTGTATCCTTATATCAAACCTATCAGGAACTTCAGCCTGTCGAACCGGATACAGTCCCGGCTGCTGTCTACCGGGAACAATGGGTGCTTGACAAAGAGAAGATCGGCCTCCATCTGCTGAGCGGAGAAGAGATTTACGTGTTGGATGGCCTTCATGATTTGCTGCATGAGAATGATATCCAAAAAGGCGTATCCTTCCGTGTGGCATTGGGGATTGCCGAGTTCATCAGCAATATTCCATACAAAGGAGCGGACGATATGTTCATCAGCCGCGGTCAGGCATTTGATTTGCAAGTGAAACAAAGGATTCTGACCAAAGTAAAAGGGATGGAAGCCTATGCGGAGCCTTTGATCGGAAGTTATGGAACAGCAGGCTACCAGGCGGGTCGGATCGCAGAACTGTTGAAGTCGGATCAGGCAGCTAAAGTATCGGATTTCCGATTGTCCTTGGATATGCTTAAAAGTAAAGCCAAAGAGTTGATGTTGTATGGTTACACCAACTAAGAGCATCATGACTGCCGGCGGTCAAGCATTGCCTTTTTCCTTAAGCCTCGTGGTCGGCGCAGAGGGACATAGTCAATACCGGGTGCTGATTCAATCATTGGAGGAGAATCCATATAGGATCATGGAATCGCTTGTTGAAATTGAAGAGCAAAAGGATCTGGTCATCGAGTTTGAAGGGGCATCAGGTATTTGCATAGAGGTGTTGTGGGACAGCGGGAATGACCATGCTGCCGATCAGGAGGAACGGATTTTCACCCTTTCTAGCCAGGAGCCGTACAAAGTACTGTTCATGAACAGCAGTGACATGAATCAGCAGGAGGAAGGCTACCGGTGGAGCTGCGGCATTTACCACTTTCAGGTCCTTTATGGGCAAACTTTGTACCATGGGGCATTTAAAGTCAATCCGAAAAACCTCGATAACAAGCAATATGAAAAGATGCATCAGATGATCAATGAGCATGTATCAGGGCTCGGTTATGATTACCTGCACGCCCGCAGCTCGATCAGCTGCATCAATTCCCGCTTGCTGAAGGTCAAGGTGTTTTGCGGGTGGTACGGTGGAATCGAGAAAGATCTTTTGGGCTATCTGAGGGAGATCCAGACGTCCAGTATGTATTCACTGGGGAAAACATACGCGGTTGAGGATCATCCGGGACATCTTGATTCTAGAAGTATCCGCTGGGAAAACGGACAGAAGGGCGCTTTTTTCAAGGGGACAAAATACTTAAACAGGAAGTTCGGTCCAGACCATGATGTGGAAGAAAACCGGTTGGTCAAATACAGAATCCATCGCTTCCTTGCCGTTCTGAAAGAAATGAGGGCTTTAGCCAGCAGCTCATCCGGTTCTCCCATATCCAGTCCGAATGCTGCAAAACTCGAGGAACAGCTTTCTCGATTCCAACGCAATCTTCAACTGATTTATCATACAGGTTTTTGGAGGGACATCCGCCTTACATCGCCGCAAAAAGTGTATGTTAAAAGACAGACAAGCTATCAAAGATGTCATGAACTTTGGATGGAAGGCGCCCGTATATGGAAGCGGGCACATGATCAACGGGTATTGGCGCCGATTTATAAGCCGACGGCCGTCCTGTATGAATACTATGTTTTCTTTGGCTTGCTGCAGATTTTGGAGGAGATGGGCTTTTCCACTGGTGAAGAAACCCTTTCGCAACAGCTCGAAAGTTCATTTTTCGAAGCCGGCTTGAAACCGGGGACGACCATTACCCTTTACATGCATGGACAGAAGATTAAAGTCATTTATGACCAGGAAATTTGTTATGGAGCGGAAGAGGCTTTGGAAACAGGAAGTCATTTCTACAGTTTTCGGCCAAAACGCAGACCGGATATCCGTGTTGACCTTTATGAAAGGAACGGGGGTATCTGGCGCTACCATTCCTCGGTTATCCTGGAAATCAAATATTCCCCTTTATCCAATATATACAGGCCGTACAAGATGACGACGGCCATGGAACAGATGGAAGATTACCGTTCTTTTAAGTATGCATATGGAAGGGACGACTATCATTATGCGCCGATTCGGGATGTATTCTGTATATACCCGGGGAATGATATAAAGCCTGTCCTGTATTCGTCCCCCGCGGGGATCTATGTTCAGGTCGCCCCGGTTAAGGGAGGGACGGACCCTGCCGGCTTTCATGGGAAGCAAGAGTTGAAGAAGCTTTTATCCGCTTGGCTATTGTAAAAGGGAGTTCAGGCATATTTCATTATTCCGTCTAATAACGGGCGTAAAATGATTGTATAATGACATATGCTGGAGGTGAGCGTGTATGAGCTGTCTGGGAAATATCATCTGGTTCATTCTCGGTGGATTCATTCAAGCAATTATATGGTTTTTTGAAGGTCTATTCTGGTGTGTGACCATTGTGGGGATACCGATCGGTTTACAATGCTTTAAAATGGCGAAATTGCAGTTTGCGCCATTCGGTAAGGAGGTTGTCACGGTCGATAGCGGTGGAGTAAGCTGTCTGCTTAATGTGCTATGGCTGTTTTTCGGAGGGGTCTGGCTGGCGCTGGCCAACCTGTTTGCAGCCCTATTGTTTGCCGTTACGATCATTGGTATCCCGTTTGCTGTGCAATCTATGAAAATGGCGCAGCTATCCCTGATGCCGTTCGGGAAAGAAGTCCGTTAGAAGTCTGAACAGTGCAGAAAAAAGAAGCTGGCCTTAATGAAAGACTGCTGTTTATTTGCCCTTTTCCGGTTATACTGTTATGGACAACAGATGAATAGTGAGGATTGGTGCATTTTGTTCAGAGTCGGTATAATTATGCTTACGGCAGGCATTGCCGGGGCGCTCGCAAGTTCGTATGGATTTCAGGATTATCCCTATATCCGTTACGTGCAGGCTGCGAGTTTTCTGGTCGGTGTAATCGGATTATTCCTGATGGAACGTAAACAGGTCAAGGCCAGAGAAGCTGAAAGAAGGAAAAAGAGAGGATAGCGAGGGGCAGGGAATATGTATTTGACAGTTAAGGAAACTGCTGAGTTGCTGGGTGTTTCGCCAGCATATATTGAGTCATTGATTCTGCAGCGGAAAATCCGCACTCTATTCGATGGCGAACAGCATCTTATCTATAAAGAGCAATTCAATACGCACTTCGAACAATTAGAGAAATATAAAAGCCTGATTCAGGAATTGGAACACGAACCGATTCCGGAAGATATGGATGTGAAGGATGAAGACTGAAGGACTGCCGGCATGTACTGGCGGTCTTTTTTTGAAGGCTGTTTTCGCAAACCTTGTTGCCTCTGAAGAAGTAGGCTCCAGGTTGCTCGCTTTCCGCGGGGCGGGCGGTGAGCCCGCAGGAGTCTCGCACCTTCCGCTCCCAATCAACTGGTTTTCATTACCGAACTTATGTAAAAACAACAATTTCTTAGAAAACAACTTTTTTGAAAAACGGTCTGGCACAAGAACCCCCGCAAGGACCTGATTCAGTCCTTATGCCTTAGGAGAGAGATAGGGGATTTCTATATAATAAAGAAAAGGAGGAGGATTGGATTGGCCATATCGGAACGATTTAAAAGGTTTTCGGAACAGGAGTGCAGCGGCTCCAGCAGGCTGTATGAAATTTTGTCGGCACATGTGGCAGAGGATGAAGCTGTCCTTCGTCTGGCGGCAGAAACAGAAAACAATCAGCCGATTCCCAATCTTCTGTTCGCCAGTGTTCATTATTTATTGCTTTCGGGAGCAGAACATCCGCTCAAAAGGTTTTACCGGAGCTTGACGGAGCAGCCGGCATCACCGGAGGATGCTTATCCATACTTTGCGGACTTTTGTCGAAAAAATAGCAAGGCCATTGCGGAATTACTGAAGAGCAGACTGGTCCAGACAAATGAAGTCAGGCGCTGCGCCTACCTGTATCCTAGCTTTTGTTATATACAGCGGTCCGCGGACAGACCGTTGGCCATCATCGAGTTGGGGACCAGCTCAGGAGTCAATCTGTTATGGGATCAATACAGATATACCTATCCGGGGCTTGGTGTGTTCGGTAACCTGGAATCCGAAGTCCGCCTAACATCCGATAGCCGGGGACAACGTTTGCCGTATCTTTCGGAAGAACCGCCTGAAGTCGCTTTGAGGATCGGATTAGATCTTCATATCATAGACTTGTTGGATAAGGATGAGTTTCTGTGGATGAAGGCATTGATTTGGCCTGACCATACAAAACGGATGGCGATGTTTGAGAGGGCTGCCGGGCAGGTGCACCAATATGCACCGGACTTGCGCGAAGGAGACGGCCTTGAACTTTTGCCGGGACTGATCAATGAGGTGCCGTATGGGTATGCGATTTGTCTGTACCATACGCACGTGGCAAATCAGCTGTCTATAGGGGCAAGGAAGAAACTGCTGGAGATGGTAAAAGGCATTGGTGCCAAAAGAGATATCTACCACTTATACAATAATGTCAAAGATCGTTACTTACGCCTGGATTCCTACATGAGTGGCGTTCACAGGCATGAGCTGTTGGCCGAGACGGATGGACATGGGCGCTGGTTTGAATGGTTATTGGAAGAATGAGAAAACCAGAGCGTAAAAGCTCTGGTTTATGCCGTTAGCACAGCTTCAGTTGTTAGCCAGATAATCGAGGGTGACCGTGGCGAGTACTTTGGCCGCCTGCAGCATGCTTTGTTCATCAATATCGAATTTGGGATGATGGTTCGGGTAATTGATTGTATCTGTCCCTGAGCCGGTAAAGAAGAAGCAACCTGGCACTTCTTTCAGGTAGTAGGCAAAATCCTCCCCTGCCATGACCGGATCCATTTCCTTGACTTGGGATGGGGCGGCAACCTTTAGGGCACTATTTACGAGCAGTTCTGTTTCCTCCGGATGGTTTACGACAGCGGGGTAGCCTTTGGTGAACTCGAATGTATAGGTTCCTCCGGCAGACTGTGTGACTCCGCCGATGACCCGGTTCATCTGTTCGATAATCTGATCAAGCAGGCCATCATCGAACGTACGGACCGATCCGGTGATTGTCGCAGTATGAGGGATGACATCATATCCTTGGCCGGCATGGAAGGTTGTTACTGTCAATACAGCCGGATTGAGCGGGTTTTTCCGCAGGCTGATGATCTGCTGGAGCTGTTGGACGACTGCGGTGCCGATCATGATAGGGTCGATGGTGTCCTGCGGGTAGGAGCCATGTCCTCCGGAACCGGTGATTTCAATGTCAAAAACCCCTCCTCCTGCCATTAATGGACCGCTCCGGTACAGGATGTCACCTGAAGGGACACCGGACCATACATGCGTGCCAAAAACCGCATCGACCCCTTCTAGGCAACCATCTTCAATCATGGGCTTGGCTCCTCCGGGGGCCACCTCTTCGCCGAACTGGTGAATGAGCACAACATTGCCATGAAGATGTTGCTTGTTCTCCGAAAGTGCCTTTGCGACAGCCAGGACGATGGCAGTATGGGCATCGTGTCCACATGCATGCATGATGCCATCGACCTTCGACCTATAGGGGGTATCCTTCTCGTCCTGGATCGGCAGTGCGTCAAAATCGGCCCGAAGAGCGACCGTTTTGCCGGGGTGCCCCCCTTTTATAAGGCCGACAACGCCGCGCCCCCCGACACTGCTTCTCACATCAATGCCCCAATCAGTCAGGTAAGCAGCGATTTTCCGTGGTGTTTCGACCTCTTGGAAGGATAGCTCGGGAAACTGATGGAATTCTCGTCTGATCCGGACCATTTCAGGATATATTTCTTCTAATCTCCTCATTATGTCTTCGTGCATATTCCTATCTCCCTATCATCGATTGATTTATATAATGATGGCGTATTCCACCGGACGCCTTCTTAATTTAAGGCTGTTTTCGCAAACTTTGTTGCCTATGAAGAAGTAGGCTCCAGGTTGCTCGCTTTCCGCGGGGCGGGCGGTGAGCCTCCTCAGCGCCAAGCGCTTGCGGGGTCTCACCCGGTCCGCTAATCCCGCAGGAGTCTCGCACCTTCCGCTCCCAATCAACTGGTTTTCATTACCGAACTTATGTAAAACAACAATCTTTTAGAAAACAGCCTAATTAAATGATTCTTCGGATATTTTATCAGCTGCTAAGTCTTGTGAAAAGATATGTTCATTCATGTGGTCTCCAACATCGCTGTCCCTCCTTTCCTCCATGAAGTACTCATTCGGGAAAAGAGAAAATTGTCCTTCTTTTGGTCCCGGGAATGGCACATTTCAAAAAAAATTATATTTATTTTTATTCAGGATTGCTGTGTGTGGTATGCAAACAAGCCTATTCGTAGGTATGAAGTATTGGGTAGGGCTGGAGAAGATTTATCCTCTGTTTGTCCTTCTATAATGAAAATAATATTCTGAAACATTTGTATAAAAATCCATATTTCTCGTCAGGTCAGCATTCATCTGTGTTTTTGCCGGCTTTATTCAGGGTATTTTTGGTAGTAAAATAAGGAAAATGAATGGACAAGGCGAGGGGAACTTATGACAAAAACAATGGGTAAAGTATTTTGTGAAAGCGAGTATGATAAGCTTGAGCAAGTAGTTACATGTAAACCATCCTTTATGGAAATTAGAACAGTCATCAATGAAACCCAAAAGCATTTCGCAGAAGAAAACATCAATGTCAGTCTTGCACTAAAACAGCATCAGAAGTTTGTGAAGGCTATGGAGGAACATGGCGTGACTGTTGTGGAATTGTCTCCAAATGCTGAATTGCCGGAACAAGTTTTTACACGTGATATCGGTTTTACAATCGGGAATCAAGTGTTTGTTGCCGAGATGAGCTGCGGAGTCCGTCAGGGAGAAGAGATCGTACTGAAAACATGGTTGGAGGAAAACAATCTTCCATATCAGGATCTCGGCGGCGCTCAGATTGAAGGCGGGGACGTGATTGTAGACCGTCATCAAGTATTTGTCGGGATCAGCGAGCGCACGAGTATGACGTCCATTGAGGAACTGGCTAAGCTGTTGGGTCAAGACTATGAAGTCATCCCTTTGCCTTTTGATTCTAAATACCTTCATTTGGACTGTGTCTTCAATATTCTATCGGAAAATGAAGCGTTGATATATCCGGATGCTTTTCTAAAACACGAACTGGAATTCCTTGCGGAGCGATTCCAGCTTATTGAGGTGAGTGCCTCCGAACAATTTACGATGGGGACGAATATTCTTAGCCTGGGAGGCAAAAAAGTGCTCAGCCTTCCCGTCAATCCCAGTGTTAATAAGCAACTTCGTGACCGAGGTTATACAGTCATTGAGGTAGATCTTTCTGAAATCATTAAATCTGGCGGGTCTTTCCGCTGTTGCTCCATGCCGATCGTCAGGAAGGCGGAGCTAGATCTATAAATAGCGTCTGTTGAAATGCCTGGAGCAATCCAGGCATTTTTTACGTATGCGGCATATTCGTACCTTGGTGGAAGTGCATTTTCCAACTGTTGCCGTCGAACTTCCAAATGGAACTGCGAAAGGTAAATTGTTCTGTTCCCGTGTTGTGAGATTTGTAGATCGCTAATACGATATCATGAGAAAGAGGGTGTATCCCGAAATCACTTAATGTCATATTTACGGTGCCGACGCCTTCCTCGGCTATTCCTTCCGACTTGTAGAGTACTCTGCCCGAGCTTCCGATTTCGAAAAAATCATCAGCGAGAATCGTAATGAGCTCTCGCTTCTATGTCCGTACTTCAGGACGCAACAGTTTTTCCTCCAGTGACTGCAGGTGGTCTTTCAGAATAAGGTCCAATGCCATCATCCCTTTTTATTGTATTTCAATGATTATATCATTATGGGCAGGAATAGGTCCGGTTGTTAAGCGCTCATCATAATCCAAGCGCCCGTAAAGTTTTCGGGCCTGCTATTCCGTCGGCTTTTAGTTTTTTGCTTTTTTGAAAGTTTTTCACAGCTATCACTGTGTTATTTCCGTATACTCCATCAACGCCTTTAGGATTGAATCCCCGTTTCAGGAGTTGCTGTTGAAGCGTTTTTACCTGAGGTCCCTTTGAACCTTTTTTGAGGGTAGCTTTAAAAGAAGAAGGGTTGGCTGAGACAGCTTTCGTAGGTGATCCTTTGGCAGCATATCCCTTATTTTGGGCTATAGCATTGAAGGAGAGGGCAGACGTGGTGATAATGACCGTCGTCCCGACTGGCACCCGGTCGAAAAGCCAGGATACCTGGTCATTGTGCATGCGGATACACCCTGCACTGACATACTTCCCGATTGATGAAGGATTGTTGTTGCCGTGGATAGCGTAGATTGTTCCGTACGTCCCTCTTGCATGCAGGCCGAGCCAACGGACACCGAGTGGATTTTTGGAGCTGCCTCCAGGAATGTTGCCGGCATAGTAGGGCCTGTTTTTGATCTTATTAACGATTTTGAAAGTGCCTTCGGGCGTGTAGGAAGCCTTTCGGCCTGTGCCTACCGAAAATGTCTTTTGCAGTGTCCCATTTGCATAGTAAGCCATTTGATTGTTCTTTTTGTTGATGACAATCAGGTGTTTGGCAGAAGCGGCTTCGGCATCAGATGCGGGCCTGATGAATCCGGCTAATGTGAAGAATATGATTACCAGAATGATTACTGGTTTTCTTTGCAAGAAAATACCCCCTATATTTATATATATGTTTTCGTATAAGGTATGAAGGCCAAAGAAAAAAATGAACGAGAATATTCAGGGACCTTTCTTAATAGATTGAATTAGGGCTTGTTTGCCGGCTTTTTCGACAAAAAGGAACTATTTTTTTGTGATGATTTATACATTTTGTTGAATAAAAATAATTTATTGGTATAATTAAAAAAATCAGAATATTTACAAAGGGAGGAAGGATATTTAATGAAGAAGAAAGTGAGCTATTTATTCTTGGCGATGATGGCTGTGTTTGCTGTTCTTGCCGGATGCGGCAGTTCGGAAACATCCGGAGGGGAAGCAGCAGAAGATAAGAAAAAAGAGACGTTGAAAGTCGTTACAAATGCTGCCTATGCACCGATGGAATACATGGATAAAGGGGAAATCGTCGGTTTGGACGCAGATTTCATCAAAGCGGTCGCTGAAGAGGCGGGTTATGAAATCGATCTTCAGCATATCGGTTGGGACCCGCTATTCATTGAGGTGGAAAGTGAGCGTGCGGACTTGGCTGTGTCCTCCATCACCATCGATGACGATCGGAAACAGAAATATGAGTTCTCCGTTCCTTACTTCCTGTCCACTAACAAAATACTGGTCAAAGAAGGCAGCGACATTCAGTCGGCAGAGGATCTGAAAGGGAAGACAGTGGCAGTCCAGACAGGTACGACCGGCCATTATGCAGTGGAAAAAGTCGTCGGTAAAAACAGCAAGGATATTAAAAAGTTTGAGGAGAATACGCTGGCAATTATGGAGCTGGTCCAAGGAGGGGCGGATGCTGTCGTAGCTGATAATGCGGTCATTGAGGAGTATGCCAAGAACAATCCCAATGAGAAACTGGTTGTAGTAGAAGATGAGGATGCTTTCGAAGCAGAATATTATGGAATTATGTTCCCTAAGGGGAGTGAATTGAAGGAAGACTTCGATAAAGCCATTAATAGGTTGTTTGATAACGGGAAGTATGAGGAGATTTACGGCAAGTGGCTTAGCAGGGACGCAAATGTCGATAAGTTAAAAGAGCAGCAATAACAAGAAAACAGTTCACTGAAATTGCGTGCCACTTCCTAGTGGTTACGCAATTTTTGTCAGGGGGAAAAAACATGGACTTTCGTTTTGATATTATCGCAGAGTATGCCCCTCTTTTTTTTGAAGGCACTTTGCTCACAATCGGCCTGTCTTTGGCCGGAATCGCAATCGGCTTTATACTTGGACTGCTGATCGGTTTAGGGAAAATGATTAGGAATCGGTTTTTGGCATTCCCGTTTATCCTCTATATTACATTTTTCAGGGGAACGCCATTGTTTGTGCAAATCCTGATTGTCCATTTTGGTGTAGTTCCCGCCCTTATAGGAACAACAAATGCGGTTGCGGCCGCCATTATCGCGTTATCATTGAATGCCGCTGCTTACATAGCTGAAATTTTCCGAGCTGGCATCCAATCAATCGATAAGGGGCAGATGGAAGCGGCTAGGTCTCTTGGAATGAGCCATGTCGAGGCGATGAGGTATGTAATCCTGCCCCAGGCATTTAAGCGGATCATACCGCCGCTCGGCAATGAATTCATCATTTTGATCAAAGAATCCTCGATTGCAGCAGTCATCGCAGCGCCAGAATTGATGTATTGGGGAAGGGCGATGCAAAGCCAGTATATGGCTGTCTGGGAACCGTATTTGACAGCTGCTTTGATCTACCTGTTCTTGACGCTCACTATGAGCTTCATCCTTAGCCGTCTGGAAAGGAGGCTTGATGTAGCATGATAAAAGTGGAGAATCTGAAAAAAACGTTTGGCCAGAATGAAGTGCTGAAAGATATATCTGTGACAATTGCCCCCAGGGAAGTAGTGGTCGTTATCGGTCCATCCGGTTCTGGGAAATCGACATTCCTGAGGTGCATCAACCTTTTGGAGGACGTCACTTCAGGGCATATCTTTGTGGATGGAGCGGATATAGCTGCTCCAAAGGCCAACATTAATAAGCTGAGGATGGAAGTGGGAATGGTGTTCCAGCAATTTAACCTTTTTCCGCATAAATCGGTTATCGACAACATCACCCTGGCGCCGGTCAAGGTGAAAGGAATCAAGCCGGAGCAAGCAAGGGAAAAGGGGCTTGCGCTGCTCCGTAAGGTCGGCTTGGAGGAAAAAGCAGAGGCATACCCGGACTCCTTATCGGGCGGACAGAAGCAGCGTGTCGCGATTGCCAGGGCATTGGCGATGGAGCCGAAGATTATGCTGTTTGATGAACCGACATCAGCGCTTGACCCGGAAATGGTTGGGGAAGTGCTGGAAGTGATGAAGCAGCTTGCCAAGGAGGGAATGACGATGGTGGTGGTCACCCACGAGATGGGGTTTGCCAAAGAAGTCGGTGACCGGGTCATTTTCATGGATGAGGGATATATTGTGGAAGAAAACCAGCCGAAGGGCTTGTTTGATCATCCACAGCATGAAAGGACAAAGTCATTTCTCAGCAAGATTTTGTAAGGCCAAAAACAACTCGTCCGTAAATGATATGGATGGGTTGTTTTTTATGCCGGTTCATGTTTTTCCCCCGTCAGGCATACATATGGTCTTATGAGGGGGCTAGGCTCTATGAAACGGAGATGGCTGTATAGGAGAAGGAAACCAATGTGGCAAAAGCGAAAACCTCTTAGTTTTCGGCAGATCCTGTTCGTTTCTTTTGTGGTGTTCCTTGTTTTGAACTTCTTTTCGCTATGGATTGTGGATAAGTCAATCGAACCGATTCTGAAAAGCATCGCAAGTGTGGAAGTGAAGAGGATTGCTACAGAAGCGGTGAATGATGCGGTCTATGAGAGTGTCGCTGAAGAAGTGAATATCCAGAAATTGATCGTCCAGCATAAAGGTGAACCGACAACCTACAGTTTTGACTCGAAGGAATATTTGCGTATTCTATCGATGGCAACAAAGAGCATTGAAGAAAGACTCGGGATCAAACATGATGGGGAGGCAGGAGGGAACATTAATGATTTATCGAAGGGGCAAATGGAGACAATAGAGTATCAGGTGCCGCTTGGCGTAGCCACAAGAACAACGCTGCTGGCGAACATGGGGCCGGAAATTCCGGTGGAGATTGCGATTGTCAGGGATGTGAAGCCTAAGTTACAGACGAAAATGACCGAGGCGGGCATCAACAATACATATATAGAACTCTATCTGCAGTTCACCTTAGAGATGCAGATTGTCATCCCTTTCAGGACAGATGAAGAACCATTGGAATTCGAAGTGAAAATCGGAGACTTCTTCTATCCCGGAGAGGTTCCTAAATTTTATGGCGGTCAAAGCATTCCTGTTCCGGCAGTGGTGGAAGAAGAAAAGGAAAAGAAGGAATAGCGCATTCTGGCTGAAAGAGGCATCCGGAACCTATCAGGTTCGGATGCCTCTTTTTTGACGATTGTGATTACTGTTGGTTTTCTCTCAAAATTTTCATGAATACTTTCTTTAGCGAGCTTTCTGTCTGGACCTCACTGAAGTCCAGGCCGAGTTGGATGGAAGTTTGAGCGACTTCCGGGCGTATGCCTGTCAGTACGGTTTTGACGCCTATCAGCTTAAGGGAGTCGATCATTTGGAAGAGTTGGTGGGCGACCATCGTATCTACCATGACAACACCGGATAGATCGAGAATCAACACGGAAATCCCGGTGTCCACGCTTTGTTCAATCGTGGATTCCAATAACCCTTTCGCTCTTTCGGTGTCGATATCACCGATGATCGGCAGCAATCCGATATCTGGTGTAATACTGATGACCGGGGCGCTCAACTCCCGGATGAGGGATGCCTGGGAAGCGAGGCGATCGAGCAGCATATTCATAAAGTGGTATGTAAAGCTCTCCAAAGTGAAATCCAGAGCTTTGTTCAATCTTTCCTCCCACATGAATATATCCTCTACTGTGATCGTTTCCTT
Source organism: Bacillus sp. (in: firmicutes) (assembly GCA_051893455.1). Classification (GTDB taxonomy): domain Bacteria; phylum Bacillota; class Bacilli; order Bacillales; family DSM-1321; genus Bacillus_AD. The sequence goes on along the minus strand of JBJFHG010000005.1, from coordinate 22,236 downwards.
GGATTGGGCTGAGAAGTTGCGTACATGCTTCCACAAGACTCTGCGGAGTATCTTGTTGCTCTTGATCACTTCATCTATGGAAGTGTCGGATTCAACACGGTCTGCTGCGGCGAAAATGGTCCATTTCCGCAAACTTTCCTGTGTTTCTTCCGAATCGTTGAGAAGTGACGCGGCTATTTGCTTGATGTATTGTGTCGCATGCTCAGTGATTTTCTTTTGGGTGGATTCCGGCGCGGATGGTGAATAATCGGAACCGGGCTGGTCATCCTGCAGGCTATGCCAATCTTTAGAGGCTGCTTCGGCCTGGCTGACCAGGTATGCGTGTAAGGCTTTCGTTTTATTTGCCAACAGTTATCAACTCCTAACTATTCCTATTTTTCAGTAATTTATTCCATCTGTCAATTTTTGAAATTTCACATTTAGCTTGTTAGGAGTCGGTCAAAGGAAGGGTTAACCAAAGAATTGTAGAGGGCATTCAATTTTATGCCAGTTGGGGGTTGAAAGATATTTCTTAAAGGTTCATAATTATAAAAAATATTTGGAGTATGACCGATTAGGAGATGGCTGAATGAAAGTAGTGAAATTTGGTGGATCATCATTAGCTTCAGGAGCACAGCTAGAAAAAGTATACCGTATCGTAACAAGCGACCCTGAGAGGAAATTGGTAGTTGTTTCGGCTCCGGGTAAGTCATTCCCTGGTGATACGAAGATGACAGATAGGCTGATTCGGTGCGCTGAACAATACTTACAGAATGGTCAAGCGGACGACGAGGCCGAGGCTGTTCTTAATAAATACATCGAGATTGCTTCGGAGCTTGGCCTGCCAGGTTCAGTGGTGGAGGAAATTAAAGGGAGTTTCCTCGCGGTGATTGAAGGCGACCGCTCCAATAAGGAGAAATATTTGGATGCTGTCAAAGCGAGCGGAGAAGATAATCATGCCAAACTGATTGCGGCTTACTTCCGCAGCAGAGGGACAGCAGCTCAGTACGTCAACCCAAAGGCGGCCGGTCTGTTTGTCAGTGATGAACCCGGGAATGCGCAAGTGTTGCCGGAATCCTACGACAACCTGCTATCCTTGCGTAATGAGGAGGGGATCCTCATTTTTCCCGGTTTTTTTGGTTATACCCTGGAAGGTGAAATCGCTACGTTTTCTAGAAGCGGCTCAGACATAACAGGGTCGATCCTGGCGAACGCAGTGAATGCTTCGGTCTATGAAAATTTTACAGATGTTGATGCCGTCTATTCTGTAAACCCAAACATTGTCGATAATCCCTGTGAAATACGTGAGCTTACTTATAAAGAGATGCGGGAGCTGTCGTATGCAGGCTTTTCGGTTTTCCATGACGAGGCATTGATACCGGCATTCCGGGCCGGCATCCCGGTTAATGTAAAAAATACAAACAACCCTAACGCGCCGGGGACCATGATCGTCAATGAGCGGAAGCAGCAAAACGGTCCTGTAACAGGTATTGCATCCGATAAAGGGTTCTGCAGCATCTATATAAGCAAATACCTGATGAATCGGGAGCTTGGATTCGGCAGAAGGTTGCTGCAGATTTTGGAGGATTTCGGAATATCCTATGAGCATATTCCATCCGGGATTGATGATATTACGGTTGTCCTGCGTGAAAGGCAAATGGATAAAGTAAGTGAAGACAAAATTATAAACCGTATATATGAGGAATTGCAGGCTGATCGAGTACAAGTCGAGCATGGATTATCGATGCTGATGATCGTAGGGGAAGGCATGCGTCATAATGTCGGAACCACGGCGCGTGCATCAAGAGCTTTAGCTGAGGCGGGAGTCAACATTGAAATGATCAACCAAGGTTCATCGGAGGTCAGCATGATGTACGGCATTAAGGATGCTGATGAACATCAGGCGGTAAAGGCCTTATATAATGAGTTCTTTGTTGGAGTAATAAGCAGATAAAAAAGCGCCGGTTTACCGGCGCTTTCAGACTGTCAGTCGACAATTGCTTGCTGTCCACGCTTTCTGTAAGCAATAGTTTATAGTATGGGAGACAGCAGGCGCGATATGGCTTCCTTAAATTTAATGTACCACGACCGGTTATTGTACGCATCGAGTGTCAGCATTTTGGAATGGTTTATGTCATTTCTGAATGCCTCCTCGAGTTTCAGTGCAACCTCTTCGTCATAGACGAAGGCTGTAACTTCGAAGTTTAACCGGAAGCTGCGCACGTCGATGTTGGCTGTACCGACAGAAGCAACTTCCCCATCGATGACGATTGTCTTGGCGTGGATGAAGCCGTTCCGGTAAATATAGACTTTAGCGCCGGCTTTCAGCAAGTCAGCCATATTTGACAAGGTCGCCCAGTACACAAACATATGGTCCGGCTTGTCCGGAATCATGATGCTCACGTCTTTGCCGCTTAGGCAAGCAATCCGCAGGGATTCCATAAGACTGGCATCTGGGATGAAATAAGGAGATTGAATCATAATAGATCTTTTGGCTGATAAGATCAGTTTAATGTACCCTTCTTTAATCTCTTCCCATTCCGAATCGGGACCGCTTGTCACAATTTGGATCTCGCTTTTTCCTGTCGATTCATAGGGGCGGAATAAGGCAGGGTCATAGGGAATATCATGCCTGTGCGATGCCTGGTTCCAATCGAGAATAAAACGGATCTGCATATCGTATACAGCAGGACCGACAATCCGCAGGTGCGTATCCCGCCAGTAGCCGAATTTTGGGTCGAGCCCCAGGTATTCGTCACCGATATTGAATCCACCGACATAACCGACTTTGCTATCGATGATCACCAGCTTACGATGATTTCTGTAATTGATCCGCAGGTTTATCAGGTGAAATTTGGAAGGGAAGAATACTTCTACTTCCCCTCCTGCTGCAACCAATTCCTCGAATAGCTTTTTGCGGATGCGCCGAGATCCAAGTTCGTCATATAAGACCCGTACTTTTACACCCTGCTCAGCTTTCTTCGTCAGTTCAGCGACAACCCTCTTTGCCAAATTATCATTGTTGATGATGTAATATTGCATATGTATGAAGTGTCTGGCTTTTCTTATGTCCTCAATCAGGCTATCAAATTTATCTATGCCGTCCGTGAATATCTTAACCTCATTATTAGGGGATAATACTGATTCATTGGAATTAAGCAACATATAAATCAGATCCTTATGGGATTCCGCCACTTTATTATCAAAGGGGAAGGTACCGTCGTTCAGCTGTTTCTCTTGGACCTTCGCCATTTCTGATTTCCCAAGTTGAGCCTTGCCGCTCCACTGGAACATATGAGAACGGCTCAAGTTCTGGCCCAGCATTAAATATAGTATGAAGCCGACAACCGGAATTAGGGAAAGCACGAGCAACCATGCCCAGGTGGAGGAAGCATCTTTTTTTTCGCGGAAAATGACAAATATCGAAAATATAATATTGAGGAATAGTACCGCATTAATTGAAATGCTCACCACATTCATAGAATTCCTCCTTTCTACATCATAAATTTGTATAACTATATAATACACTAACACGAAAGTCTTGAAGTACAGTTACAATAACAAGAAATTTCGAAAAACGAAGCAATTGTTTTCTGAATGTTCTTATTGTATTGTAAACTGATACCAAGAAGAGTAGCATCTGGTAAGGAGATGTTCTGTTTGAAAAATGTATGGCAATATGTACGGCCGTATAAGGTGCCTGCAGCAATAGCTGTCTTTTTTATGTTAGTGGAACTGACTGTTGAATTGATCCAGCCTTTAATCATGGCGAGAATCATCAATGAAGGCATTATGGCAAGGGATCCGGACCATGTGATTTTATGGGGCGGGGTATTGGTGGGACTGTCGCTTACTGCCTTCCTGTCAGGTATCCTTAATACTTATTATGCGTCACACACGAGTCAGGGATTCGGTTATGATGTGCGGACGAATACGTTCAAGAAAATCCAGTCATTTTCCTATTCGCAATTTACACTGTTTTCATCGGGTTCCTTAATGACAAGGTTGACGAATGATGTCCAACAGGTGCAGAATACGCTTTTCATGATGTTGCGGATTATGTTGCGCGCACCTTTGCTAATCATTGGTGGCTTGATTATGGCTTTCGTAGTGGACGTGTCGCTGGCTGCCTATCTGGCTGTAACCGTACCTGTATTATTTGTGTTTCTGATTTACATATTCAGCAAAGGAAGCAGGAAGTTCACTATTGTGCAAAACCGGCTTGATGATGTTAATACGGTGATGGGAGAGAATTTGAGCGGTATGAAGCTGATCCGTGCCTTTCAGAGAGAAGGACATGAGGAGAAGCGTTTTGCAAAAGCAAATGGACGGTTAAAAAAGGAGACTTCTTCCGTCCTTCGTTTTATGGAGTTTACGCTACCTTCATTATTACTGCTGATGAATCTGACGATTATTATGGTGCTCTGGTACGGCAATGAAGAAATTCTCGGCGGTGGAACAGACGTCGGCTCCGTCGTCGCCATCATCAACTATGCAACGAGGATCACTTCTTCCTTATCTGTCTTCTCTTTTATAGTCACGGCATTCTCGCGGGCCCGTGCATCAGCAGCCCGTATTGGTGAAATTCTGAAGACCGAGCCGATGATGGGGGACGAAGGGAAGGTCGTACTAAGGAAGCTCCAGGGGGAGATCACTTTTCAGGGAGTCGGGTTCAGATACGGAAACCATGACCGATGGGCGCTCAAGGATCTCTCCTTCACTATACATGCAGGCGGAACATTGGCGATTTTGGGACAGACCGGTTCAGGCAAATCAACCATCATAAATATGATACCCCGATTATACGATGTGACCGAAGGAACCGTGACCATTGATGGGATTGATGTCAGGGATATGGACCAAAGGGAATTGCGGATGCAGATTGGGATTGTTCCGCAGTCAGCCTTGCTTTTTACAGGCAGTATCAAGGAAAACCTCCTGTGGGGGAATAGGCAGGCTTCCGAGGAAGATATTTTGGTTGCCTGCAGGGATGCCCAGGTGGCTGAATTACTGAATCAACTCCCAGAAGGCATGCATTCGATTGTTGGCCAAAAAGGGGTGAATCTATCCGGTGGGCAGAGACAACGGCTTTCTATTGCTCGGGCGCTGATCAGGAAACCGGGAATTCTGTTGTTTGACGATAGCACAAGTGCGTTAGATGCCCGTACGGAAAGACGTTTGCTGGATGCCTTGAAAACTTATGAAGCAACAAAAATAGTTGTAACCCAAAAAATCAGCACGGCGATGTCTGCGGACAAAATATTGCTGCTCAAAGACGGGGCAAAGATAGCTGAAGGCACCCATCATCATTTGAAGGAGCACTCACAGTTGTATCGTGACATTCTGGATTCTCAGATGCAGCAAAGGAGGGAGTCGTTTGTTCCGGAAAGAGATTGTTAAGCCGTTCCGATACAAAAAAGTTCTGAACCCAGAGGATATAAGGCGGGCAGGCGGCAAGAAAAAAGAGAAGACAAAGGACATGAAATCGACCATCCGGAGAATCTGGAATCTGTTGACTGTCAAAAAGACCCCTTTTTTGTTTGTGCTGTTGTTGGTGCTCATGAGTTCAGCCCTGTCGTTGGCCGGTCCTGTCATGATAGGCCATATCATTGATGATTATATTGTGGGGGGACCGAAGAGCGGACTGGCGACGATCCTTGTCATCCTCGCTTCTATTTATTTGGGCTATTCCATTAGTTTGTGGTTGCAAAATTTTGTTATGATTGGGATTGCGCAGAAAACGGTCCAATATATGCGTGGAAATCTATTTCGCCAATTCCACCGGCTTCCGATATCGTTTTTCGATAAAAGGCAGGTTGGGGAGTTGATGAGCAGGATCACCAATGATATTGAGAACGTCAGCTCCACCTTGAATAGTTCGGTGATACAGGTATTCTCTAGTACGCTGACGCTTGTCGGCACGGTGACCGTCATGTTCTGGTTGAGTCCCCCTTTGGCATTGATCACTTTACTGACTGTCCCGGTGATGTACTACGGGATGAGATGGATTACAAGAAGGACGGGAAAACTGTTCAAAATGCAGCAGGGGAGCCTTGGGGAGGTTAACGGGACCATTGAGGAAACGATTTCAGGGCAAAGAATCATCAAAGCGTTCTCGCAGGAGGCGGAGGTGGCAAAAACCTTTGAAGAAAATGCCGAACGCCTTAGGCAGACAGGATACTGGGCGCAAGTCTATTCAGGCAACATCCCTAAGCTCATGAACTTATTGAACAACTTGAATTATGCCATCATTGCAGGGGCCGGCGGTTATTTTGCTTTTCGTGGCTGGATCACAATCGGTGTGATTGTCGTATTTCTCGAGTATTCACGGCAGTTCACGCGTCCGCTTAACGACCTGGCCAATCAGTTCAACACCATGCTTTCGGCTATTGCAGGGGCGGAGCGCGTATTCGATATTCTAGATTCACCGAAAGAAAATGCGATTCATGCAGGGAAAAAAGAATATGCAGACATATTAGGGAAGGTTTGTTTTCAGTCGGTCACTTTCCGTTATGGGAAAGAAAAGAACCCGACCGTCAGCGAAATCAGCTTTGAGCTGAACCCAGGGGAGACCCTTGCGATCGTCGGGCCGACAGGTGCTGGTAAAACAACGATTATCAATATGTTGGCCAGATTCTATGAGCATGAGTCCGGGACGATAACAATCGATGATCAGGATATTACGGAATATACAAGGGGGAGTGTCCGCAGGCATATGGCCTTCGTGATGCAGGAAAATTTCCTCTTTGAAGGTTCGGTTATGGACAACATCCGCTATGGGCGGCTTAAGGCAGATGACGAAGAAGTGTTTGAAGCAGCCAAGCTTGCCAATGCGCATTCTTTCATTTTGAGGTTGCCGGAAGGATATGATACGGTGCTGGAGGATCAGGGAGCTGGCCTGAGCCAGGGACAAAAGCAGCTTTTGGCTATTGCCAGGGCGTTATTGGCGGATCCATCTATCTTGATCCTTGATGAAGCGACAAGCAATATCGATACGATTACAGAACTTCATATCCAGCAGGCATTAAGGCGATTAATGAAAGGCCGAACGAGCATCGTCATCGCCCACCGGCTGAATACGATCAGGCATGCCGATCAGATTATCGTGCTGCGAGAAGGACGTGTGGTGGAGAAAGGAACGCATGAAGAGCTGTTGAATAAGGGCGGATTTTATAAAGATCTGGTCGGAAGCAGCCTGCTGGACAGCACAAGCTGAAGCTGCCGAAATAAATGGAATTGGAAAAAGCAGGTGAGCGCTCACCTGCTTTTATGAATGGCTTATTATATTTCACTTTTTATGTTTCATGATATTCAATATCCTAAACGACGTAAGCCCTACCTCTCAAACGTCCCTACGGCTCCGAAGCCGGTCCGGTGTGAATAGGATATTATTTTGTCCGCATATGACAACTTCATTGCGAATTGCCTCCCATTTCGGTGTTAGAAAAGCCGTTTCCCTGCCTGGTTTATATATTCCCAGTTTCTTATGCAAGTAAACCTGTGTTTATAAGAATAAAAGATCCCTATGGGGCAGCAGAATGCCGCCTATCATACGAAGGGAAAAGACTGTAATAGCGTATTTTGGGCGGGAAAACATTTTGAATATCCCGATAATAATGTGGCTGGAAATCCATGCACAGCTGGGTTGAAACCAGTCATGCAGCAAATGAAACCAAGCGCGAATAGTAAGGTCCTGTTCCGTGGGACCATATGATCGGCAAACAAACGCATTAATCGTAAAGACGAAGCCATGGAAAAGCTGTCTGCCTAGTTCGAGTTTCACCTTGAATGCTTAACATATGAATTCGAATAAAATTGCTCCAGCACGGAGAGCTATCTCCTAAACAAGCCATTTTATCATATTTGATTTGAATCCACATAAAATTAAGCAGAATATTAACGATACCACTTTTTTTGACTTATGTCAAATGCTCTTTGTTCAGTAGAGATGCTCCCCCTATATACTTTTAAGTTCTCGATTTATGAACATACAGTCTCTTCTTATTGTATAAACTGGATGAACATATACAGCAAATGATTCAATTATTTACAATAACTAAACAGTTTGTTCATAAAAAATAACTTCATTCTTAACAAAAAGCGAAATTATTGTTATTCTATAATTGATTGTTGCGATTATTGTCGAAAAATATAGAAAGATGAGACAATAATGAATAATAGTAAAATCAACGTAAAAAAGGGGGAAATAGAAATGGAGTTTGGTGTTTTACTGGCAATTGGGATTTACATGCTCGGTATGATCCTGATTGGTGTATTAGCGTATAGGAGAACTTCAAACCTAACCGATTACATGCTCGGTGGAAGGGGATTGGGTGCTGCTGTTACGGCATTGAGCGCCGGGGCATCCGATATGAGCGGATGGCTATTGCTTGGATTGCCTGGCTCTATGTATCTTGCTGGTTTGTCGGCCGGCTGGATTGTAGTCGGCTTGACGATTGGCGCCTATTTGAATTGGCTGTATATCGCGCCGCGGTTACGGACGTATACGGAAGTATCAGGAGATTCCATCACTATCCCGGACTATTTTGAGAACCGGTTCAAGGATTCTACACGTATTCTCAGAATTACCTCTGCAGTTGTTATCATTATCTTTTTCACATTTTACACATCGTCAGGTGTAGTTGCTGGCGGGAAATTATTCGAAACCGCTTTCAATATGGATTATACGACTGGAGCCATCCTGACCACTGCCATCGTTATTTTTTACACGTTGTTCGGCGGCTTCCTCGCTGTCAGCTGGACGGATACGGTTCAGGGGCTTATCATGGTCCTTGCATTGATCCTTGTGCCTGCAGTGACTATTGCCAATATTGGCGGACCAGGAATTACATTTGACACGATCAGTGATATGAACCCTGCGTATTTGAGTGTTTTTGAGGGAACAACTATGATCGGTATCATTTCTTTATTGGCCTGGGGATTGGGGTATTTCGGGCAACCGCATATCATCGTCCGGTTTATGGCTATTTCGAGTGTTAAAGAGATGAAGAAAGCCCGCCGCATCGGTATGAGCTGGATGGTTTTCTCCGTTGTTGGCGCTATGTTCACAGGACTTGTCGGTATCGCTTATTTGAAGGATACTCCGTTAATTGGGGTAGATTCTGAAACGGTCTTTATCGTTCTTGGGCAGCAGCTATTTCCATCATTCATAACAGGATTCCTGTTGGCAGCGATTTTGGCTGCCGTCATGAGTACGATTTCATCTCAGTTGCTTGTTACTTCAAGCGCGCTGACGGAGGACTTCTATAAGGCCTTCCTGAAGAAGGATGCTTCGGATAAGGAACTTGTCTTTGTGGGCCGCACGGCTGTATTGATTGTCGCGCTTATCGCAATCTTCCTTGCCCTGAACCCGAATGACACTATCTTGAACCTGGTCGGTTATGCATGGGCAGGCTTCGGTGCTGCGTTCGGTCCGGTTGTGCTGTTGAGCCTATACTGGAAGCGTATGACGAAATGGGGAGCATTCGCCGGTATGATCGGGGGGGCTTTGACGGTTATTCTATGGGAAAATGTCAGCTGGTTCACTAAAAATGCAGATGTGATTGCATGGTGTGACAGTGTTTATGAAATCATCCCAGGTTTCATTGCCGGTGCGATTGCTATTGTCATCGTCAGCTTGTTGACGGAGAAACCATCTGAGGAAATCAACCGTGAATTCGATGAGGCGGTTGCTCAGGTTAAAGCGTAGGAATGCAAGATTGATCTTTGGCTTTCTGGAGAGAATTCTATCTCCGGAAAGCTTTTTTTTATCAAAAGTTGAAATTAACTGCTTTTGCGTACAAAATAGTAAGATAGACAAACGTAACAACAAAAGGAGAAAAAAGAATGTCGAACTCTTTTATTAATACATTGCCTGATTATTTACGGGCAGTTTGGGAAAAAGAAGGCTTCCAAAAGGAAACAAGCATCCAATCAAAGGCTTTTCCGATCATCATGGAAGGGAAGGACCTGGTGGCTGAATCACCGACAGGGACGGGCAAAACACTGGCATACCTGTTGCCGTTGCTTAGCAAAATAGAGGCAGAAACACAAAATCTTCAGGTTGTCGTTTTGGCATCGTCAAGGGAATTGGTCATGCAGATTCACGCGGAAATCGGAAAATGGACGGCGGGAAGCGGAATACGCAGCGCTTCCTTCATCGGCGGGGCTAACTTAAAGAGACAATTGGAGAAATTGAAGAAGAAGCCGCATATTGTTGTCGGGACACCGGGGAAGGTACAGGAATTAATCCAACAGAAGAAAATGAAGATGCATGAAGTGAAGACGATTGTCCTGGATGAAGGGGATACATTGATCGTTCCGGAGCATTTCGACACGGTCTCATCCATCATCAAAAGCACGATGAAGGACCGTCAAGTTTTGCTGTTCTCTGCAACCGTGACAGCAGATATCGAAAACCGCATAGCGAGCTTCATGAATCAGCCCGACGTCCTGAAAGTCGAAAAGGACAAGGATTTCGAAGGGCAGGTCGAGCATATCTATTTTGTGTGCGAGAAACGCGAGAAGCCTTTCATCCTTGAAAAGATTGCACGTGTAGAAGGCATGAAAACACTTGTATTCATGAAAGGCATTGGTGACATGGAGTATACAGCATCCAAGCTGAAGTATAAGGATCTCGATGTTGCCGTACTTCATGCTGAATCAAATAAAAGTGAACGCGAAAGAGCAATCAAAGGGTTCCGTAAAGGTGTATACCCGATGATGCTGTCCACTGATGTCGCAGCCCGCGGCCTGGATATTAAGGGTCTTACAACAGTTGTCCACTTTGACATCCCAAGAACGATGGAGCAGTATACTCACCGTTCTGGGAGAACAGGCAGGGCAGGAAATGATGGTACGGTCATCAGCATCATCGTGCCTTCGGAAGAAAAAGAGCTGAAGCAACTGGCGAAGCGCTTGGGAGTGACAGTCATAAAAAAAGAATTCTACGGCGGAAAAATAGTAGATTTCCGAAAACCGATGGAGAAAAAGGGTTCCCGCACAGGAGGAAAGCCATCCGGCAAAAGAAAATAACTCAGGGCCAGGCAATCGTGTATAGAAGGCACGGTTACAAGAAGAAAAGGAATGCTGCGGCATTCCTTTTCTTCTTGTATGGTCTTAGATAAAGTTGATTTAGGATGATTGATGGAAAACATAATCAGGTTTATAAGTTTACAAATATTGACTGAAACCCATACAATAGAGTGGAGGGAAATGATTACAAAGGAGAAGCAAATATGGGAGAGAATTATAAGCATTTCGAAACGGCTGTGCTTCATGATGGGTATGACGCAAAAAAACATAGCGGCAGCTTGGCAGTGCCGATTTACCAAACATCGACTTTCATCTTTGATGATGCGAAACAGGGGGAGCGTCGCTTTGCGGGCGAAGAGGAGGGCTATATCTATTCTCGACTCGGCAATCCGACTGTTGAAGTATTGGAAAAGAAAATAGCAGCTTTAGAAGGCGGGGAAATGGGGATTGCTTTTGGATCGGGGATGGCAGCGGTTTCAGCTGTTTTGCTAGGCCTCACTAAGGCAGGCGACCATATTATTTGTTCTCAAGGCTTATATGGTTGCACGTTCGGTTTACTGCGATTGATGAAAGAAAAGTACGGGATTGACCATACATTTAGTTTTCTTGAGACAGAGCAACAGCTGGAGGGCTTGATCCGGGAAGAAACCGCCTGCATATACATTGAGACTCCGATTAATCCGACAATGAAAATTATTGATTTAGAGATGGTCGCACGAGTTGCAAAGGCATATGATATTCCGGTAGTGGTGGATAATACGTTCTCAACGCCGTATCTGCAGAAGCCATTGGAGCTGGGTTGTGATGTTGTCGTGCATAGCGCGACCAAATACATCGGAGGGCACGGCGATGTGGTGGCAGGACTCGCGGTTGGGAAAGAGGCCTTCATGCGCTATATAAAATCAACGACACATAAAGATATGGGCGGTGTTCTGGCTCCTTTTGACGCTTGGCTGCTTTTGCGAGGTTTGAAGACATTGCCAATCAGAATGGATCGCCATTGTGACAACGCGGATCAAATTTTTAGGAAACTGAAGGAACATCCGAAGGTGACCAATGTCTATTATCCGGGCGATGACCAATATGAAGGTTTCACTATCGCCAATAAACAGATGATGAGGGCAGGTGGGATCATCTCATTCGAAATCATCGGTGGTAAAGAAGAGGCGCAACGGTTCCTCAACTCGTTAAAAATGCTCCGTTTGGCTGTCAGTCTCGGTGATGCGGAGAGCCTGATCCAGCACCCAGCTTCGATGACACATGCCGGCATCCCTAAAGAGAACAGGAAGGAAATGGGTATTACGGATGAATTGATTCGGATGTCAGTCGGCCTGGAAGCATGGCAGGACATTTGGCAGGATATAGAGCAGGCATTGTCTTCCATTTAGAGAGCTATCAAAAAACGGATTCCAATGGGAATCCGTTTTTGTATCAATACCAGACAGTTCTCTTTTTTTTGCGCAACAAAGGAAGCGCAACCAAAATAACGATGGCGAGAGCCCATGCCGCATATGCAATGATGCTGCGGCCACCTAATGTTTTTATGCCAATGCCGATGAGGGACCAAATAGTGACGAGGGGATAAAACCAATCGTTCTCGACATATCGGAATAAGAGGGAGAGAGAAGCTGCCAGGACCAGCATGAAAAGTGTCCATAATGTATCGGATATCCCGAAACCGTCCCAGTCGATATAGGTGAGGTAATATGAAATATTGACGATTGTTGCCACACTGACCCAACCAAGATAGATGGAAAAAGGCAAAATATCAAGCCAAGTATGCTTGTTGTTCTTTATCACTTTGTAAATAGCAATTAATGAGACCAAAAGTAAGAGCATCACAATCACTGATGCAAAAAATTGCTCATAATGCCACAGGAACAGCCATGCACTATTGAAGAGATTGGATAGGATAAATAAGAAAGATGAATGGCGGTACATGTCCAAATTTCTCCTGCTTGCAGGAAATTGTCTGACAAGCCAGATGGCAAGCAGTACATAGATCAGACTCCAAATGCTGAAGACATATCCTGCGGGAGTGATGACTACATCCAATTTATTGGAAATTTCATTCGTGGTTTGCCCGTTTAGCGGCAATACATTACTGAAGATATTGACAATCAACATTATTAAATAAGTAATAATATTCAGAAATAAGAGTAACATACGAAACCTCCTTCACAATGATTATACACTCTGTACCCTAAAAAGAAGATGAGCAATCATTATCATTATTTTGGAGGTTAATGGGAAATTTTGAACGAATGGTAGACTTTTATCTGATCCAAATAGTCTATATTAACCCCTTTTACTCTGGAGAAAGGGGAGCCTTCATTCACCGCTTTTATGAATAATTCCAATTGCTGTGCCTCTCCTGTGGCTTCTATCTCCACATCCCCGTCTGCAGTGTTACGGACCCAACCTTTGATGCCCAGTTTTTGTGCTTCCATTGCAGTAAAGTAGCGGAATCCGACCCCTTGGACTCTGCCGCTTACAAGCATTTTTGCGGTTTTCATCTGTATCAGTCCCTTCCATTAGGATTGGATACGATTATTTTAACATATTATGAAAATCTGATTCAGCGAAAAAAAGCTTAGGAGAGGCGTACCTTTCCTAAGCGAATGTTCTCATCATATCGTCCTCGATATCAGTCCATAAAGAATCATCGGACAGATAAAGGGAAGCGAGGTTTTCGGTATACTCACGGAAGGCTTCCTTAAACTCCGGAGCATCCTTTGGCGGCAGTGTTTGTTTCCGGTCATTCACGATTGCCTGAATCTTTTCGGCTCTTGGACCCCAACGGGCATACTCATTGCCGTATTCATCAATCAAAATGATGATGGGAATGGATCGGGCTGTTCCGTTTGTCAGATACTGGTCCATCAATTCTAGATTCTCATCGCGGAGCAAATATCTCGCTTCAATATTCGCCTCCCTGGCAATATGCATGAACACAGGAAGGTTAACCATGGCGTCTCCGCACCAGTCTTCGGTTAAGATGATGGCCCGCAAGTGCTTATCCTGAATAGATTGAGCCTTGTCGGCAGAATGCAGCTGGAATTGATTTTTGATGTGCAACAGACTCTCTTTGTTTTGTTTCATATTTTCTATATACTCAGCTTCTGTAGCCCCTTTTTCAAACCATTTGACTAGATTCATCTCCAATGCCCCCTTATTACTAAAATCGTAGCATGAGATAAAAAACTTTGTAAATAAAACAAGCTTGTTCATCCTATTTTATGTTGGTATTGTGAAGAGATTACTAAAAATAAGCCCCGAGATCGAGCGGAGCTTATTGTTCAGTGTCTTGCTATGCTTTTATTTGGCTGCTTTCTGCAATCGGCTGATGATCTGGAGTGATCGGCCTGTCCCGATTGCGACCGATTCAAGCGGATGGGGCGCAATATGCACAGGCACTACGATTTCCTCGCTTAGCCATTCCTGCATACCTTTCATTAATGCACCGCCCCCGGTCAGGATAACACCGCGGTCAACGATATCGCCGCTTAGTTCTGGGGGGCTGTCCTCGAGTGTGGAACGGACTGCTTCCAATATATGAAGCAGGGATTCCCTGAGCGCATCCTGAATTTCCGTAGATACAAGGGTTATTGTCTTCGGTAATCCGGTCAAAAGGTCTCGTCCCCTTATTTCCATTGATTCTGGTTGATGATTTGCTAGCGCGTAGCCAATTTCCATTTTGATTTGTTCAGCAGTCCGCTCTCCGATAAGCAGGTTATAATTCTTTCGGATATGTTGGATAATATCTTCGTCTAACTGGTCGCCGCCGATCCGGATTGAATTACATGAAACAACCCCGCCAAAAGAAATGATGGCGACCTCTGTTGTTCCTCCTCCGATATCGACGATGACATTCGCAATCGGCTCTTCAACAGGAAGATCTGCTCCTATCGCTGCAGCCACAGGCTCTTCGATGATGTGGACATGCTTGGCGCCGCAACTTTTCACGGCATCATGGATGGCGCGTCTCTCCACGGATGTTGCACCTGATGGAGTGCATACAACGACGGTCGGTTTTTGCATGGATAAGCCAATTTTTTTGCCGGCCAGTTTCATAATATGCTTCAGCATTTCAGTCGTAATATCAAAATCTGCGATGACGCCATCTTTCAATGGGCGGACCGCAACGATTGATCCCGGTGTCTTTCCTATCATGTTTTTCGCTTCCGTACCGACCGCCAATACTTTCTTTGTTTCTGTGTCGATGGCCACAACAGAAGGTTCATTTAAGATGATGCCTTTATTTTTACTGTAAACCAAAATATTTGCTGTCCCTAAGTCAATACCTATCTCTGTGTTCGAGAACATTTCCAGTCACCCCTTCGATAAGTTTGACCCCCTTCTATTGTATTCTATAGAAAAAGTCAAATTTGTAAAATGATTCGCAACTGGAAAAAATATCCTTATGCTCGAGCGGTTTGCTGCTCAAAGCGGATGAACATGAAATGATAGGTGAAAGCCCCGAGGAGAGCAAACAGGCTTAATATGACAAACGTTAAAGAATTGCCGACCCATTCTGTCAATGGAATGGCTAAAGGGGCGATCATCCGCCCGATTGTATACCGAAGGCTGGCTGCTGCAAAGTATTGGCCGCGCATCTCTTCGGGTGCGATTTTGGAGATGAAGCTATTTTGGATTCCAACGGTCATCAGCTCTGCAATGGAGAAAACAAGCATGCTAAGAATGAGTCCCCATATCCAATGGGTGCTAGAAGCAATCAGCATGGCTGCTCCATAAGAGAGAGCAGAGGCAATAAACACATGCCGTTCCCGGAACCGGTCCATCAATTTTGTGAAATAGACTGTGAATAGGACAACAAGCAAGCCGTTTTCAGCTATCAGGAGGCCGAATGCCTGTTCACCGTTCACATTCCAGCTCCAATCCCCTATAGAAACGAGCGACTGGTCAGAAATGACTTCTTTCGTATAGACAGGATACAAAAGGTCAAGCTGCAAGAAGGTCATGGAAAGCAGGATCCCGGCTACGATAAACAGCATGAATGTGAAATCTTTAAGAATGATACCGTATTGGCTGACTTGGCTTTTCAGGAAGCTCCAGCCGCCTTCCACTTGTCCGTCCGATCCTTTCTTCTGAAGTGGTGCACTTTCTGTAACGACCAAAAACAATAATAAACTTAGTATCAGGTTTGCAACTCCAGCAAACAATAACAATTCAAACCGGTGGTTGGCATAGAAGATGCTGCCTAATAGAGGGCCGATCACGACTGCCAGGTTTAAGGACGTGTAAAAGACGGCAAATACGCCGCTTCTGTCTTTTTCAGGAACTAGGTCGGCGATCATCGCCTGGCTTGCTGGCCAATAAAAGGAACTGAAGATGCTGACAAGCGTGAAGCACATAAACCCGATGATGGCAGAATCAAGCCAGGGGGATGAAGCATATGCGAAAAAAAGATAACCGATTCCTTGCCCGCAGCTTGCTATTACCATCATCGTCTTTCTGCCAAATCGATCTGCGCAATAGCCTCCCATTAAGTTGGCGATAACAGCGAGACCTTGTGAACCGGCAATCAGGAAGCCAGCAGTCGTTTTTCCGAATTCCTCAGAGAAATAGATAGCCAGAAAGGGAAAGAACATCCAGAAAGCGATATTGACGAGCGCTTCTCCCCCCAGCCGGACTTTCAGGTTTGTATCCCAATCTGCGAATCTCATGAAAGTATCCTCCGTAATAGTTGTGTATTCTACTAATCATACTCCTCTCCAAGTATATCTACAATACTCAAAATGTTATAAAAATAACGAAGCGTTGGGCAGCTATATGGCCGTGAACGTGCATATGAGGAAATGACAAAAAGCAGAGGTTGTCCATAAGCCTCTGCTTTTTGTCATTTTATGAGTTATTTCCCGGACAATAAACGGGCGATTTTTTACTTTATGACAGGATGTTTTCCTTGTTCCAGTATTTTGTCAGAAGCTGACTGGCATTTATGACCCGGTCTTCTTCAGGGGGGGCGGTGTCTGCCAGGGGATAATTCAATCCCAGGGCTTCCCATTTATAGACCCCTAGTTTATGGTAAGGGAGAACCTCGATTTTCTCTACATTCTTCAAAGTCCCGATGAACTGTCCAAGCTGGTCCAGTTCATCATCGAAATCAGTCAGGCCTGGCACAAGGACATGCCTGATCCATACAGGAATCCGACAGTCGGACAAGTATCGCGCAAATGATAAAATATGGTCATTATATTTCCCGGTCAGCCTTTTATGCTTTTCGCGGTTGATATGCTTCAGATCCAGCAATATCAGATCTGTGTACTGAAGCAATCCATTTAACTGCTCAATAAATTCGGGCCTTTCGCTGAAGCAGCCTCCGGAAGTATCAAGTGTCGTATGGATGCCGTTTTCTTTACAGAGCCTGAATAGTTCGGTGACAAACGGCATTTGGAGCAAAGGTTCTCCGCCGCTAACTGTGATGCCGCCGCCGGAAGCTTCTATGAACGGTAAGTAAGGAAGCAATTCCTCTAAGATTTCCTGAGGGCTGACAGTCTTCCCTGAACCGATTTCCCATGTGTCGGCATTATGGCAGTATTGGCAGCGCAGCATGCACCCTTGGGTGAACACGATGAAACGGATACCGGGTCCATCAACTGTCCCGCATGATTCAACTGAATGAATATGTCCCTGAATGACTGTCATTCTATAATCTCCTCCCGCTCCCCTCCAAGGAAGTTCGGGGGGAGCAATGGTACTGTCTTACATACTTTCGTGGAAAGTACGGTTGATGACGTCGATTTGCTGTTCACGCGTCAACTTAATGAAGTTAACAGCATAACCAGAAACCCTGATGGTCAATTGCGGGTATTCCTCCGGATGCTCCATGGCATCAAGGAGTGTTTCCCTATTAAAGACGTTGATGTTCAGATGATGCCCTTTCTTCACTGCATATCCATCAAGGATGGCAGAAAGATTTGCTTCCTGAGTCTCTTCTTCTCGGCCAAGTGCTTTTGGCACCATCGAGAAGGTATTTGAGATGCCATCCATTGCATAATGATAAGGCAATTTCGCAACGGAGGAAAGGGAGGCCAAGGCGCCTTTGCTGTCTCTTCCATGCATAGGATTTGCCCCTGGCGCGAATGGTTCCCCTTCACGGCGTCCGTCCGGAGTGTTTCCGGTTTTTTTGCCGTATACGACGTTTGATGTGATGGTCAGGATCGACATAGTATGCACAGAATTACGGTATGTGGCATGTTTTTTCAGTTTCAGCATGAATGATTTGACAAGATCCACTGCCATTTGGTCGACGCGGTCATCGTTGTTTCCGTATTTAGGGAAATCGCCTGTTGTCTCAAAGTCGATAACAATGCCGTTTTCATCACGGATTGTTTTGACTGTGCCGTAACGGATGGCACTCAAAGAATCTGCAACGACACTTAAACCTGCGATACCGGTTGCCATCGTGCGCAATATCTCCGTATCATGCAAGGCCATCTCGATTCGCTCATAGCTGTACTTGTCGTGCATGTAATGGATGACGTTCAATGTATTGATATATAAGCCGGCAAGCCACTCCATCATCGTATCATAGCGTTCCATCACTTCTTCATAGTCAAGGATTTCGGAAGTGATCGGGGCGAATTTAGGCGCGACCTGGATTTTTAGTCTTTCATCGACCCCGCCGTTAATGGCATACAATAACGTTTTCGCCAAGTTTGCACGGGCGCCGAAGAATTGCATCTGTTTACCGATCCGCATAGCCGATACACAGCAGGCGATTCCATAATCGTCACCGTACTCGATGCGCATTAGGTCATCGTTTTCGTATTGGATAGCGCTTGTTTTGATTGACATCTTCGCACAGAAGTTTTTGAATCCTTGAGGAAGATGAGTCGACCATAAAACAGTTAGGTTTGGCTCAGGCGCCGGACCCAGATTTGTAAGAGTATGAAGGAAACGGAAGGAGTTCTTCGTCACTAATGGCACTCCGTCAATTGATACTCCACCGATTGATTCCGTCACCCAGGTTGGGTCTCCACTGAACAGCTCATTGTATTCAGGAGTACGGGCGAATTTCACAAGGCGCAGCTTCATAATAAAGTGATCCACAAGCTCCTGGGCTTCTTTCTCGGTCATTGTGCCTTCATTCAGATCGCGTTCCACATATATATCAAGGAAGCTGGAAGTCCGCCCAAGGCTCATCGCGGCACCGTTCTGCTCTTTGATGGCTGCCAAGTAAGCGAAGTACAGCCATTGAAAAGCTTCTTTTGCATTATTGGCCGGTTGAGAAATGTCATAGCCGTACGAGGCTGCCATTTCCTTCAATTCTCCGAGCGCGCGGATCTGTTCAGTCAGCTCTTCGCGTAACCGTATAGTATCCTCGCTCATGACCCCGCCTTTATTATGCAGGTCTTTTTTCTTTTCCTCTATGAGATAATCAACCCCGTATAGAGCAACGCGGCGATAGTCGCCGATTATGCGGCCGCGTCCATACGCATCAGGCAGACCGGTGATGATTCCAGCTTTTCGGGCAAGGCGCATTTCTTCTGTATAGGCATCAAAGACACCTTGGTTATGTGTTTTCCGGTATTTCGTGAATATTTCTTTCACTTCGGCATCCACTTTGAAACCATAGGAAGCTGCTGCCTGTTCAGCCATGCGGATTCCGCCGAATGGCTGCAATGATCTTTTGAAAGGAGCGTCAGTCTGAACGCCCACTATTTGTTCAAGTTCTTTATTCAAGTATCCCGGGCCGTGCGATGTGATCGTCGATACAATTTCTTCATCGAGATCAAGCACTCCGCCGGCTTGGCGCTCTTGTTTGGAAAGATCCATCACTTGCTGCCAAAGAGCGGTAGTTGCTTCGGTAGGACCTTCCAGGAAGGAATCGTCTTTATCATATACAGTGATGTTTTTAATAATGAAATCCCGAACATCGACTTCTTTGTTCCAGTTGCCAGTTTTAAATCCTCTCCATTGTTTCATATAAATACCACCTTCCATTCTTTCATAAATGAATATAGTACAGATTGTAAAAAAACAATGAAACAGTTTCTACTATTAGCATACACTTTCCGTGTGTCCAGATAACTATAATGTTATGAAATATTTGTGAATTGCTGAGCATGGTTTTTTGGCAGTATAACCTATTAAAGAAAGGAATGCAATAATAATAGGAAAAATCTAAAGAAGGGAAGAGAAGTACATGAATCCAATCGGCTCCAATCGGTTTTACATACAAACTGTATTAATAGAAAAAATGGGTATTGTTATATAATATGAGTGTGAAAAAGTCTGTCTGAGTCGAAATGACTGTAGGTTTCCCAAAATGTGGTTGTCAATAGCTGTATACGAGCAGGAGCAGGGAGAATATAATGATATTGATATGTTCAGATATTCACAAATATACAGGAGAGAGAACAATGAATTTAAAAACGAGAAAAGTAGCGATCGTCGGAGCGGGATTGGTAGGATCAAGCTGCGGATATTCGATCGTTAATCAGGGAATCTGTGATGAATTGCTAATGATTGATATTAATGAAGAGAAAGCGCTGGGAGAAGTCATGGACTTAGACCATTGCATTGACTTCGTGAACTCCAGGACGAAGGTAGCCCTTGGTTCTTATGAGGATTGTTCGGATGCGGACGTTGTCATCATCACAGCCGGAGGAGCACCGAAACCTGGCCAAACACGCTTAGATACTCTTGGGGCAAGCGCACGGGTAGCGAGGGATGTCGTTGCCGGGGTTATGAAGAGCGGATTTAATGGCATTTTCCTGGTCGCTTCCAACCCGGTCGACATCATCACGTACTTAGTGTGGAAGGAATCAGGACTGCCTCGTAATCAAGTACTCGGAACAGGAACTTCCATCGATTCGTCCCGTCTGAAAACAGCTGTTTCGGAACTATTGGATGTTGATCCCCGCAGCGTGAATGGATTTGCTCTTGGAGAGCATGGAGATTCTCAATTTGTGGCATGGTCTCATATGACGGTAGGCGGTAAACCATTCCTTCAAGTACTAGAGGATCATAAAGAACGTCTTGGGGAAGTCGACTTGGATGCGATCGCCAAAAAAGTCCGTAAAGCCGGATGGGCTATTCATTCGCGCAAAGGGACTACCTATTATGGAATCGGATGTGCATTGGCCCATATCACTCGCGCCATCCTGAATGACTCATACAGCATCATCCCAGTGTCAGTTGTCCTTCAAGGGGAATACGGATATGAGGATATTTGCACGGGCGTTCCTTGTGTCATCAGCAGAAAAGGGATAGAGGATGTAGTTGAATTACATCTTACACAAGACGAAAGACAAAAACTTGCGGCTTCCAATCAAGTACTGAAACAATATATGGCAGAAGTAGGCTATTAAGATTTTTGCTTAGGCGTAGGTTCGTCCTGTCAACTGGGCCGAAAAAAAGCGGGGAAAACGTACTCTCCGCTTTTTTCTTCGGTATTTTGTTCAATAGGCTCTTCAATGTCCTGTTCAGCATCTTCCGTGTCTTCTATCGGCTGTTCATTAGGCTCCGGTTGTATGGTTGGCTGTTCTTCTGCAGGTATTTGTTCAGAAGCGTCCTGTTTTGGCTCTGATGGCTGGGGAGATTCCTGTTGAGGTGTGCTTTCTACAGTCTTCGGTTTAGGAGGGGTATTTCCGTTATCTCCGGCCTTGCCATTGCCAGGTTTACTTCCATTGTCATTCCCGCTTCCTTGGCATTTGCCATTTCCTTTTCCATTCCCGCCCGAAGAAGTGGCACGAATGGTGCTTAATGTAAATGACCATTCGACTAACTTTTTTATCTTAATGATATAATTTACTTAAGGTAGATTATTACAAAAATAAGGTGGGATAGAAACTGAGGTATGAGGAAATTGAAGTAAAAGAAAACGATGATGGTTATATTCAGTTAATAGAATCGGGGATAAGCGAAAATGTTATACAGGGGTTAATTGGACTTTCATTATACGGGGAAGATTTTGAATCCATTCAGGATATCTTAGTGGAATTTAGTAAAAATGATAATGAAAATGTCAGAGGCATCGCTATTCTTGGTTTTGGACATATTGCTAGAAGATATGGAAAAATTGATAAGAAGTTAATCTTGCCGATAGTTCAAGAAGGTATAAAGGACAAGAACGAATTCGTTAGAGGGCATTCGGAATCTGCATTTGATGATATAAGTTTTTTTGTTAAATAACTGGATAGGGAGTATAAATAATTTTGTGTAATTGGCAATTAGGCTAGCTATATAGAAAGG
>JBJFHG010000004.1:0-65561 GCA_051893455.1 Bacillus sp. (in: firmicutes) | reverse complement strand
TTAACGTTGACGTTTTGTTTTGTTTAGTTTTCAAAGAACATTTTTCGCTAACAAGCAGCTTCATCATTATACCATAACGTTTTCTTCTTGTCAACAACTTTTTTAAATTATTTTTTCGTCGCATTCAAGCGACTTTCATAATATAACACCTTCAACCGACCGTGTCAATAACTTTTTTAAGATAATTTTTCACTCTTTAAAAGCTATTCAACTTTCGATTTCATCTTGATTGCGCCGCCATCTCTCGGCGACGTTTTATACTTTATCATCTCTTTTGTTATACGTCAATAACTTTTAATAACTTTTTTTCATTCTTTTTGTACTCCTATCCGACGACAGAAAAAGAGAAGCACTTAGACTCCTCACTTCGCTCTTTTGTATCGTCTATGGAATAGCTTCGGCCCTTTGGTCGGGATATCTTCAACCACAATATAACCCTTTTCAATTAAGTACTCTAAAAGCACAGATAAATCCACGTCATAATGACAGACTTCAGGATGATTGCTTAGCTCACCAAACGACCAGGCTTCCTCTTTGGTGGAGAGCACATCGACCAAATGTTGTATACCTGTCTCCGTCTTTGAGTAGATCAGAAATTCGCTCGCCAGGAAAAGAAGCTCCAAACGTTTATCCAAAGGTTCCTCGCTCGTGATCAATTCCTCGTACAGCTTATAGATTTGGGGTTCCATATGCTTCACTTGCTCCCAGACTGTGATTTCCGGGAAAAAGCCTTTCTCGATGATATCCAATCTGGCCAGGTGATGAAGAGAATGAATAATGTGATTGTATGCATCCATATAATGCCCAGCATCAAAAAATGCTTTTCCATCTGTGTATCTTCGGATTAACTTCGCAAATTCTATCCCTTTTTTCAAACTTCTTCCGTTAAACGGGAACTCCCTAATTTCTTGTTTCAACGAAGCCACGCTTTCATTCCGGTCGAAAATAATTTTTCCATGATGCAGCCACTCTGTAGCCCTTCTATTGCTTCCGAGCATCAGCCACTCATTAATCTTTTTCATGCTAACAACATATAAAGCAGCTTTTTCATCATTATATGAATAATGTTTTACTTGAACTGGCTGATCATCTGTTTCAGAGATGATCAACAATATGTAATCAAATGAATCGGTAATGTCCGAGATACTTTCTTTTTTTTCAATCAGCAGGATTCCGAGCGTCGTCTGCGCGCTGGCTCTCTCTTGGTAGATGGGGCGTAATATATCTTCCATACTTACATTCCTCCAAAATAAAATGGCTGCTCAATTGTTTAGTTCGACATCAGCAAATAAAGTCCTGCATGGCCCTACTATACTTTGGAACCCTGCAAAATTTCAATGCCCTGCTGTATCTCGAAATGATATATTTTGGCTAAATATGTTATATTTAGTAGACAGAGGGGGATATTCATGGCTAAACAATCTAGCAAAATAAATAAAATACGAACTTTTGCCCTTAGTTTGGTTTTTATAGGCATCATCATTATGTATGGCGGGCTGTTTTTTAAATCCTCCCCGCTAGTGATGTCCATTTTCATGCTGCTCGGCGTCCTTTGTGTCCTCGCCAGTACAGCCGTCTATTTTTGGATCGGCATGATTTCCACTAAAACAGTGCAAGTCGTCTGCCCCAACTGCGGGAAAGTGACAAAAATACTCGGCCGCGTGGATATGTGCATGTCCTGCAATGAACCATTGACCTTGGATAAGGACCTGGAAGGAAAAGAGTTCAAAGCTTCATACAACCGAAGAAAAACGCAATAAAAAACAGTGTTACTTTCGGATATCACACAGGACAAACAGCAAAATCAATATTAAAAAGGTTGGCGTTTTCGATAACGCCAACCTTTTTAATGAGCTTCCTTAACTGCGCAGTTGGCGCATTCACCATACACTTCCATCCTATGGTGATGAACCTTAAAGCCGGTGACATGGGAAGCGAGATGTTCCACTTCATCCAGGCCCGGGTAGTGGAAATCGACAATGGCACCGCAATCCACACAGATCACGTGATAATGATCGGATGTTGTAAAATCAAACCGACTGGAGGAATCACCGTACGTCAATTCCTTAACCAAGCCTATTTCTTTGAATACCCGTAAGTTATTATAAACGGTCGCTACACTCATATTCGGAAATTTGCCTTCCAAGGCTTTATATATTTCATCCGCAGTGGGATGCGACATCGAGTTAATCAAATACTCAAGTATGGCATGACGCTGCGGAGTGATTCGCACACTGGATTTCTTTAACATTTCTAAAGCATCCTTTAAATGATCATGATCATGGTCATGTTCATGAGATTGAGTCATCCGCCATGCACCTCCCTTTACTTTTATGTTGAACCCATTATTACTTTATAATATTTATAAATAGTGTAAACTCGACTATGTCTTTTGTCAATTATTCACTTCCATGTAAAATTGGCTCAGAGTGCCCCAGCAATAGGTTCACTCTCCTCGCAGCCACAAACAGAAAATCAGATAAACGATTTAAGTAAGCAAGCACCAAAGGGCTTACCTCGTTCCCAATCGCCACAGCGCATCTTTCCGCTCTCCTCACAACCGTCCTGGCTGTATGGAAAGCCGCTGCGCTCGGATGGCCTCCTGGCAGGATAAAGTTCTTGAGTGGAGGCAGCTCGCTGTCCCATTGATCAATGACCCTCTCCAAATAATCGATATGCTCCTGTTCCAGTTTCCAATGTACTTGCTTGCCGGTCGGCGTTGATAATTCAGCTCCCGCGTGAAACAGCACAGTCTGCACTTTCCGAAAGACCAGCTCAAATTCTTCCTTACCTTCAAACGGAACTGCAGCCAGATGGCTCATGGCCAGTCCAATCAATGAATTCGCTTCATCACAGGTACCATACGCCTCAACCCTCGCATCATCCTTTGCTACCCTTATCCCATACACCAATGAAGTTTCCCCTTTATCGCCGCCGCGCGTGTAAATTTTCATCCTTACATCTCCTTTCACATCTACTTTTATAGTATCACCGTTAGGAATGTAATGAAATGGAAGGATACCGTTCTATTCAAAAAGAAAGCAGACCCTTTACTAGTGTATGACATTAGCTGCCGAATTATTGTCCTTTAGACAACAAAAAAAACGGGCCGTCACGACCCGTAGTTAAGAATTTTGATTGAGGAGGTGTTGATCATCATACTGCAGTATATGTAACCAGTCCCTCCATGACGTGGACAAAAGCCTGCCTGTCTCAAAATAGGCCTCGTCACATTTGCTCCTTTACATAGGCCAAAGCTTCTTCTACATGCCCCTTCACCTTGACCTTCCTCCATTCCTTAATTAAAGTGCCTGCTTCATCAATGATGAATGTAGAGCGTTCAATGCCCATATACTCCTTTCCGAAGTTCTTCTTCAATTTCCAGACTCCATAGGCTTCCGCCGCTTCCCGGTTCTCATCGGCGAGCAACACAAACGGAAGTCCATATTTATCGATGAATTTTTCATGCCGGGCCACCGGATCCGGACTAACCCCTATAATGACTGTGTCCTGCTCCGCAAAATGGTCATGCTGGTCGCGGAAATCACATGCTTCTGTCGTGCAGCCCGGCGTCATATCTTTTGGATAAAAATAAAGCACAACCTTCTTCCCTATAAAATCTGACAAACGGACCAACCTCCCATCACTTGCAGGCAATGAGAAATCAGGGGCTTTCTTTCCAATAGTTGCATTCATATTCGCTTTCCTCCCTATTTACTTCTATAGAGATAGCGTACAAAAAGAATGCCTTATATTCAAATGATAGACGGTCACTTTGGGTTTGCCTCTATGTCGATCACTGTCCGGACAAAAAATGCCGCCGGCAATGTGTATCCGATAAAAGCCTGGATGGTCGCAATGAGCCTGCCCACGCCAACCGGAACCAATTCCCCGTAGCCAACCGAGAACATCGTCATGGCGCTAAAATAAAATGACGTTTCCAGCCGGCTGAAAAAACTGCCGCTCAAGCGCAGCCCCTCATCCAGTATGACATGGATGTCCCTAACTTCGAACAGCACATACAACAAGGCAAAGCCGATACAGATGGTCCCATATAAGCAAACCAGCCAAAGGAAATGGCTGACGGATACTTTATGCGTACCGGCTTCCATCGGCGTGAAAATAGCCCGTATGCTCATCCCCATGCAAATCAAGACAACCGCCACCAAAATGACCAAATCCATATACAACCTCCGCACGAAACATTTACTACAATGTACGCCTCTAATTTTCAAAATATCCCGAATGCCCGTTCATTTATTGCTAGTCATATTTCCAGACAGGAAGTGGTACAATGTTGTAGGCTAAATAGGGTACATTTATGAAACAAGTAAGGAGAGGATCAAACATGGAATTCCAAAAATCAGAAGTTCTACATAAAGAAGCTTTGCAACATATCGTTGGCGGCGTCAATAGCCCGTCACGATCATATAAAGCTGTCGGCGGCGGTTCACCGGTGACGATGGAAAAAGCCAAAGGTGCTTATTTCTGGGACGTAGACGGCAATAAATATATCGATTACCTGGCCGCATACGGACCAATCATCACAGGACACGCCCATCCGCATATTACGAAGGCTATTACTGCAGCAGCTGAAAACGGCGTCCTATATGGAACCCCTACCCCGCATGAAGTCAAGTTTGCCAAAATGCTGAAAGAAGCTATGCCATTTATGGACAAAGTCCGATTTGTCAATTCAGGTACAGAAGCTGTGATGACAACAATCCGTGTTGCCCGCGCCTACACAGGCCGCGACAAGATTATCAAATTCGCCGGCTGTTATCACGGCCATTCCGATTTAGTCCTTGTTGCAGCCGGTTCCGGACCTTCCACTTTAGGCACCCCTGATTCTGCAGGTGTCCCGAAAAGCATAGCTCAAGAAGTCATTACCGTTCCGTTCAATGACATCGAGCCATATAAAGAAGCCTTGGAAAAATGGGGGGATCAGATTGCGGCGGTGTTGGTTGAACCGATTGTCGGCAATTTCGGCATTGTAGAACCAAAACCCGGCTTCCTGGAAGAAGTCAACGAACTGACTCACAAAGCCGGCGCCCTCGTCATCTATGATGAAGTCATCACTGCATTCCGCTTCATGTATGGCGGTGCACAAGACATGCTCGGTGTCGAGCCGGATTTGACTGCTCTCGGCAAGATTATCGGCGGCGGTTTGCCGATCGGGGCATACGGCGGCAAGAAAGAAATCATGGAAAAGGTTGCCCCGCTGGGACCGGCCTACCAAGCTGGCACTATGGCAGGGAATCCCGCTTCCATCCTTTCCGGAATTGCATGCCTAGAAGTTCTGAAACAGCCCGGTGTATATGAGGAACTTGACCGCTTGGGCGCCATACTCGAAAAAGGTATACTTGACGCAGCTGAAACATACAATATGCCGATTACCATCAATCGCTTAAAAGGTGCATTGACTTTATACTTCACTACAGAAAAAGTGTATAACTATGCACAAGCAGAAAATACAGACGGAGAAATGTTCGCTAAGTTTTTCCGCCTGATGCTCAAACAAGGGATCAACCTAGCTCCATCCAAGTATGAAGCATGGTTCCTGACAACAGCTCATACCGAAGAAGACATCAAGGTTACCATTAAAGCAGTGGAAAACGCCTTCAAAGCACTGCAGAATGAAAATGAAATCTAATTTTTATGCATTTTTTATACAGTCCTGGATGATAAATAAACATCCGGGATTTTCTATATTTCCGTTTGAAAGCGTTTACATCACGGGTTACAGATGATTATCCCCTGTCATGATATCTTTTTCTTTATCCACATTATTGTATAAATAATTGATTTCTGAAAATTTAGATGATATGATGTTTCTACTATGAAAATTTTGTCAGCACCTATTTTTCATGCCTTCGATTACCCGAATACCCACTTATAGACCAAATAGATATTAGGAGGTGAAAGGCATTCTATAAGGTATCGCCTTATATTTGCCGAACAGATATGACACAAAATTGGAGCCCAAGTTTATTTCACAGTTTCAACAACCAAGAACATGATGCATGTGGAATTGTTTCATGTATAGAAAAAAGACGGATCCCGACACGCGATAATATATTTGCCTGCATTGATGCCCTGATTACCATGAATCACCGTGCCGGCTTCATAAATGGCGAAGGCGACGGAACCGGTATCCATATTGATATCCCCCGAACCCTTTGGAAAAAGAAATTAGCCGAACAAGGGCTGGACCCCCAATTAGTGGAGTCCGAAAGCTTCGTAGTCGGCCACTTCTTTTTAAGCAGGAAGGGCGATAGCCGCCAATTACAGTCGGAAATCAAACAGCTGTTCCTGCAAGCAGGACTGAACATCCTATACGAAAATGATAAAGTCCATAACCCGAACGCCCTTGGCCCAATAGCCATCCAGGAGAATCCGTTGTTTTGGCAAATTGCATGCGATGGCTCTGCTATGAAGGGACAGGATTTATCCAGCAAATTATTCGATCTGACTGTAAAACTGGAAGAAAACGACTTCATCCATGTTGCATCATTGAGCCAGCATACAGCCATCTATAAAGTGATGGGCGCCGGTGATATTCTGCCTAAATACTACACAGACCTTGCTGACCCGATGGTCGCCTCCACCATGACACTTGGCCACAACCGATATTCCACCAACACATTATCAAGCTTCTTCCGCGTTCAGCCTTTCAGCATCTTAGGGCACAACGGGGAAATCAACACCATCGCAAAGCTTCGGGATGAAGCAAGGATGATCGGTGTGCCACTGGTCAAAGACGGCAGTGATTCCCAGGATTTGAACCGCACAATTGAAACACTCATCTCCCGGCACGGATACTCGCTTTTTGAAGCTATTGAAGTCATTTTTCCGCCGATCATCAATGAAATAAAGTCCTATTCTCCGAAACAACAAGATTTGTACACCTATATCCGTGAAGCATGGGGCCATTTCGCCCAAGGCCCAGCAGGGATCATCTCTCATTACGGAGATGAAGCAGTCTTCTCGGTGGACGCCCTCGGGCTTCGGCCGCTTTGGAAAATAGAAACCGAGTCGTCTTTTCTTTTTTCCTCCGAGCCTGGAATCATCCCATCATCCGAATATTGCGGCGATCCTAAGCCAATCGGCCCAGGAGAAAAAATCGGCGTCAAATGGAATGGCCAAAATCTGCAAGTTTACGGGTATCCTCAGTATCAGGAAGAAGTGTATAACCGCTTCACAAAGCGTTTTGATCTTAACAAAGACGGCAATCGCTTAGCGGGCCCTTCATTCCCGAAACAAGTTATGGATATCTCCCCTCCAAAGATCCATAATGGCCAATACAAGGCCAACGGCTGGGAAAGGGAACATATTCAATTCATCGAGCAGATGGCGGAAAAAGGGGCGGAACCGATCCGTTCACTCGGCCATGATTCCCCATTAGCCGCCTTATCAGCGAACAAAAGGAATGTCACTGATTTCATTAAAGAGAGCGTGGCTGTCGTCACGAATCCGGCAATTGACCGGGACCGCGAAACGGAACACTTCTCGACGCGCACAATCATCGGCAAACGCCCTTCTTTATTCAAGAAAGAAAAAGCGGAACACGTCTTGGAGCTGCTTACTCCGCTTCTGATTGAAGGATCATTGGGCAAGGAATGCAGCAATCTGGTAAATCAGCCAAACTATGACTCTATCGTGCATTCATTCCAGGAACAAGGATTGACTTATTCCATATCGACCACTTTTCCCGAAGAAGAAAGCATTCAGGAATGCCTGGAACGCATCACTGCTCAGGCCATTGAAGCAGTCGCAGAAGGCAAAGTATTGCTTGTCCTTGATGACGCATTGTCACATCAGGAGGGACATTTATGGCTTGACCCCCACCTTGCGACATCCGCGGTCGACCAGGCACTTGTGAAAGCCGGTAAAAGGAGGGAATGCTCCATTTTACTTCGCTCCGCTTCGGTCCGTTCCCTGCATGATGTAATCATTGCTTTTGGCCTTGGTGCCAATATCATCAGCCCTTACTATATGTTTGCCACTGTCGCCGAGGAAAATGAAGTCAAGCCGGCAGTCAATCTGTATAATGCCTTAACGAAAGGGCTTGAAAAGGTCATTTCCACTATCGGTATCCATGAATTAAGGGGGTACGGCAGGCTGTTTTCCAGCATCGGTCTGCATGACCATATCAGCGAGCTGTTGAACATCGTCAATTTCTTAGGTTCAGACAAACTGGGCTTCAATTTTGAAGCGATGAAGGAAGATAGCTTGCAACGGGCTCAAGATTTCCAGAACGAAAAAGAGCGGGTAGGCAAATTGTTCAATACGCTCCCTCGGATTTGGAAAGCGATCGGTGAGGTTGCCGTAACTGGCAAATATGATGCCCTGCGCGACAAAGTGACTGAGCAAGAGGAGAACTCTCCTACCACCATCAGGCATTTGACCGGTTTCAAACAATCCGGCAAAACCATGGAGCCGCAGGATGTCTCGATTGCTGTTGGAGACCATGACTTACCGTTCATCATCTCTTCCATGTCTTTTGGATCCCAGAATGAGATTGCCTTCCGGGCATACGCCGAGGCAGCCGACCGCCTGAATATGGTCAGCCTCAATGGGGAAGGGGGAGAAATAAAGGATATGCTCGGCAAGTATCCGCGGACGAGGGGCCAGCAGATCGCATCGGGACGTTTTGGGGTCAATGCCGAATTGCTGAATTCATCCAACCTGCTTGAAATCAAGATTGGGCAAGGCGCCAAGCCAGGGGAAGGAGGACATCTGCCTGGCTCGAAGGTGACTTCGAAAATTGCCGAAGCCCGTAATGCCACTGTCGGGTCCGACCTAATCTCCCCTTCGAATAACCATGATATTTATTCGATTGAAGATCTGGCCCAAATGATCCATGAATTGAAGACCGCCAACGATAAAGCAAAAGTCGGAGTAAAAGTTCCGATTGTGCCGAACATTGGCACAATTGCCGTCGGCATCGCCAAAGCAGGCGCCGACATCATCACCCTATCCGGCTTTGACGGAGGTACCGGGGCGGCAAGGATCCATGCACTGCAGCATGTCGGGCTCCCTGTCGAAATCGGAGTCAAAGCAGCCCACAACGCACTTCTAGAAGCTGGAATCCGCGATAAAGTGGAAATCTGGGGAGACGGTGGCGTAAAAAGTGTGGCAGATGCATTGAAAATCATGCTGCTTGGAGCCAACCGTATCGGCTTCGGCACTTTGTCCATGATCGGTGTCGGGTGCACAGCCTGCCGCGGCTGCCACTTGGATACTTGCCATGTTGGCATCGCAACGCAAATCGAAACGGAAGCCCAGGCTAAAGAACATGGTTTGAGAAGGTTTGTCCCCCGACAATTCGATAATGCCGTTAACAATCTGACGAACATGTTCTCTGCATTCGGAAACGAATTGAAAGCCTTAACCGCTGCACTTGGATTCAGCAATCTGCAGGACATAGTCGGACGCTCCGATTTACTCAAGCAAATAAAAGGCAAAGATCAGCTCGATTTGACCTATCTGCTGAAAACACTTGATATAACTCAAATGAAGCACCAGGAAGCGGCAGAAGAAATCGAGACCTCTTCCCTCCAGATAGCAGTGGGTGCCGAGTACCTCGACAGCTCCGTGGAGAAACTGCATGAATCACGCCAATTCAGCCGGGTCACCTCCGAACAACGTGTACTCGGAAGCAGAGTTTCCTGCCATCGTGTCCGAGGCCGCCTGGACGGTTCTTACCTGAACCTTCCAGAAGTTAAGCTCTCCTATACGGACGGTAGCATCCCTGGCAACGGGCTGGGGGCTTACAATACCACTGGTATCGAAATCCAGGTAAGCGGCGGCGCCCAGGATGGGATCGGAAAAACATCCTTCGGAGGACAGATCGCCATTAGCAAATCAAAAGGGAAAGACGGCAACTACTATAATGGTTCCGTCGGCAAGGGATTCGGCTATGGCGCCCAGAAAGGCTTGCTGATAGCCCAAGGGGACGCCGATGCCAGAGCAGGCATCAGATTATCCGGCGCAGACATGATCATCGGAGGACAGGTAAAAGAACCAATTCCTGCCGAAGAACAAGGAAACATCGGCGTTCGTTCCAACATTAAAGGCTTTGCCTTCGAATACATGACGAATGGCCGCGGCCTCGTCCTTGGCGACATCGGCCCTTGGGCATGTGCCGGGATGACAGGCGGCGTCATTTACCAGCGAATCCAGCCGGAAATGGGGCTTACAGAAAAAGCTATCCAACGCAGAATGGCAATCGGGGCGAAAGTCTCCATCCAGCCACTATCCGAAACCGGTATTATGGATGTTACGGAATTGCTCAGCCATTATGTACAGCTTCTGCAAGAGCAAGAGCAACAACAGGAGGCCGAACTAGTAGGGGAATTGCTCGCGAAACCGCACCAACATTTCGTTCAGATCGTACCAATCAAAGAACAGGCCGATCCGTCGATCTCTACAGAATGACCGGACAAAAAAGAACAGATTTACTACTTCATCTACTTACAAACAGGCTGTATCCGTTTCGGATACAGCCTCCCTTTCGTTCATAATTCGAAAAATTATAAATTACCTGCACTTTCCTATTGCCTCAGCAGTGAAACTAATGTATATTACACTATTGTTTATCAGAACTCATTTCGGTGTAATGTAGATTATATATTTGCATATATTAAATGCATGTTCACCGCATAATGCATGATTATTAAGGAAAGGAACCATATAAATTATGAAGATTGGTGCCCGTATCCTAAAAACGGGAATTGCAATTATCTTAGCTTTGTTTCTGGCGCAGCTTCTAGAGTTGCCATCTCCATCTTTCGCTGGAATTGCCGCAATTTTTGCCATACAGCCGACCATTTTTCGTTCTTACAGAACTGTGATTGAGCAAATACAAGGGAACATCGTCGGTGCTGCCGTCGCGATCATTTTCCTGCTTGTATTCGGGAATCATGTCTTTATAGTCGGCTTGGCCTGTATTATTGTCATTATCATCAATGTAAAAATGAACACGCAAAATACAATTACCCTTGCCGTCGTGACCGTCATTGCGATTATGGAAAGCGAAAACGGTATTGACTTTGCCTTTCTGCGTTTTTTCAGTGTCCTTCTAGGGATTTTCTCATCCTTTGTTGTGAACCTGTTGTTCATCCCCCCAAAGTATGAGACGAAGCTTTATCGTCAAGTATCGGATGTCGCCCAGGATATCACGAAGTGGATCAGGATCAGCACAAGACATGCCCACGATCATTCACATATCAAAAGCGAAATACAGTCCTTTAAAGAACAAGTCATCCAGATTGAACAGCTTTACCTGATGTACAAAGAGGACAAGGAACTATTCAAGAAAGCAACACATGCCAAGGCTAGGAAACTGGTCGTTTACCGAAAAATGATTGCGACCACTAAGCGTTCCCTCGACATCCTGAAGAAGCTCAACAAGTACGAGAACCACTATTATATGATGCCTTCGGAGTTTCAGGCAGCTGTTCAGGAACAACTGGACTATCTGGTTACATTGCATGAACATATCCACCTTAAATATATACGTAAGACGAAAACAACCATGGGATCCGAAATCGGGCAAGGAATTGAACATAGGAAGCTGCTCGACCTCTTCCTTTCCCTGCAAAAGCAGCTGGACGGAGAACACGAGGACTATCTCTACCACATGATGGCATTGATTTCAGCCATCATCGAATATGAGGAACATATCGTCCACCTGGACACATTGATCACAAGCTTCCATTCCTTCCACCAGGATGATGAGTTAACGGTGATTGATCAGGAAAGATAAAAAGAGGCTGGGACAAAACCCTCCTCTGAACAGAAGAAAGTGAAATGGAGTCGGTCCATTTCACTTTCTTCGTTATTTGAAGCTAGTTATGTCCCAGCCTCTTTTTGAGCCTATTTTCTTAGCGAACTAAACGAGTGGCCTCCGCTTTTGTTTTCATCCAGCTGCAACCACTCAACTCGCTATGAAAAAGATGATTGACTTCAAAAGGCCAAAAGCGCCTTTTTTGCCAGTCCCTATTTTCTTTGCGAGCTGAACGAGTGGCCTCCGCTTTTGTTTTCATCCAGCTGCAACCACTCAACTCGCTGTGAAAAAGATGATTGGCTTCAAAAAGCCAAAAGCGCCTTTTTTGCCAGTCCCTATTTTCTTCGCGAGCTATACGAGTGGCCTCCGCTTTTGTTTTCATCCAGCTGCAACCACTCAACTCGCTGTGAAAAAGATGATTGGCTTCAAAAGGCCAAAAGCGCCTTTTTTGCCAGTCCCTATTTTCTTCGCGAGCTGAACGAGTGGCCTCCGCTTTTGTTTATGTTTTCATTTTCGGGTCGAGGGCATCCCTTAGCCCATCACCCATCATATTGAAGCCAAGTACGGTGAGCATGATGGCCACACCTGGGAAAATCATCGTCCATGGGGCTTGCTGTAAAAATGCCCTTGAATCGGACAGCATTTTGCCCCATTCAGGATTCGGTGCTTCTGCTCCCATTCCCAAAAAGCTTAATGCCGCTGCCTCTATGATGGCTGTTGCGATAGCCAGAGTTCCTTGCACAATGACGGGCGCCATACTGTTCGGCAGCACATGATGCACGAGAATTCTCGTATTGCTCATGCCGATTGCTTTGGCCGCCATGATATATTCCTCTTCTTTGACACTCAGCACTTTTGAACGAATAAGGCGTCCGAAAGCCGGGATATTGATGATGGCAATCGCAATCAACGCATTGCGCAATGACGGTCCAAGGACAGCGACAATGGCGATGGCCAGCAAAATACTCGGGAACGCCAACATAATATCAAAGATCCTGGAAATCAAGCCATCCACCCATTTCCCGAAATAACCGGCCACGATTCCAAGTACTGTCCCCGCCGCCATAGACCCAAGAACCGCTAAAAATCCAACCCATAATGAAATCCGCGCACCGTAGACGACCCTTGAAAAAATGTCTCTCCCGAAATCATCCGTTCCGAACCAATGGTCCGCCGATGGCGGCAACAAACGGTTCTTCATATTTTGGGTATTCATTTCATATGGGGCGATCAATGGGGCAAAGATGGCCACTAGGATGAAGAATAGAACGATACAGGCCCCAATCAGGGCGATTTTATTCTTCTTGAAGTTTCTCCACGCATCCTTCCAGGGAGAAACCGACTTCTCGGCATTGCCTGTGCTCGGTGGTCTATCATTCTTCTTTGCTGCCAATTCCATCTAATTTCCCTCCCTATCTGTATTTGATGCGTGGATCTATTACTGCATACAGCAGATCGACAATCAAGTTAATCATGACAAAGAATACCGCTACAACGAGAATCCCTGATTGGATAACCGGATAGTCCCTGTATTGGATGGCATCATATATATATCTGCCGATACCCGGCCAACTGAAAATATTCTCTGTCAGGATCGCTCCGCCAAGCAATAATCCCGTCTGCAGACCGATGATCGTCAAAACAGGGATCACCGCATTTTTAAAGGAATGCTTATAAACGACCCAGAACATCCTAAGTCCTTTGGCACGTGCTGTCCGTACATAATCCGAACGCATTACCTCAAGCATTGTCGACCTTGTGATCCTGGCGATAATGGCCATCGGAATTGTCGCAAGCGCTACGCCCGGCAATATCAAGTGCTTAGTCACTTCAATAAATTGATCGAACCGTCCCTGCAAAAGTGTATCCAACAAGTAGAAGTGAGTGATCGCATCAATCGGATCCCGGACATTGTTCCGGCCAGATGTCGGCAGCCAATCAAGCTGAATCGCAAATACCCACTGCTCCATCAGCCCAAGCCAGAAAATCGGCATCGAGACGCCAACCAGCGCCAATATCATCGCTGTATAATCAAACCAGGAATTTTGGAACCAAGCACTGATGATGCCTGCATTGACACCAATCACGACCGCAATCAGCAAAGCAAAGAAAGCCAACTCCATCGTGGCGGCCAAATACGGCCATATCTCTTCACTTATGGATGACTTAGTCCGTATCGAATCACCCAAATTACCCGTCAAAAGATCTCCTATGTAATTCACATACTGTGTATACCAAGGCTGGTCAAGCCCGAGTGACTTGGTCAAGTCTTCAATCGCTTCCTTTGAGGCAGCCTGTCCCAAAATCGTTTGGGCCGGATCTCCCGGAATTGCCCTGATGATGAAAAAGACAATCAAAGACAAGCCAAGTAGAACCGGTATTAAGAGAAGAAGCCTTCTTATCGTATATGCCAGCATGCGTCCACCTCCGTTCATATGAAAGAAAGAAAGGAGCCCGGTCTAAGACGACTCCCTTCTCCCCTCTTTTGTTATTCTGCCAATTCTACTTCATCCATCCAATCAGAGCCTGTAGGATGCGCAATGAAATTCTTCACTTTTGAACTTCCTGCAAGTGCTGGCTGTGAATGGACAAGCGGAATCCATGGAGCGTCTTCCTTGATCAGGACTTGAGCTTCTTTATACAGCTTTTCACGCTCCGCCTCATCTATGGTAGCTCTTGCCTTCAGCAGCAATTCGTGCACTTTTGGACTTTTGTAATAGGAATAGTTATTGCTGCCAATGCTGTCTTCATCCAACAAGACATAAAGGAAATTATCCGCATCTCCATTATCTCCTGTCCATCCCAATAGGAATGTATCTAATTCGCCAAGGCGGGCCTTCTCTAGGTATGTCGCCCACTCGGCAGTCTGGATTTTGGCTTTTACACCGATCGCCTCAAAGTTCGCCTGAATGGCTTCTGCCACTTTTGGACCGTCAGGCATATACGGCCTTGTTACAGGCATGGCCCATAATTCGATTTCGATTCCATCTTCATAGCCTGCTTCCTTCAAAAGCGCCTTCGCTTTTTCAGGATCGTATTCGTAATCTTTCACTTCATCATTATATCCTGCTACGACTGGCGGCATCGGGTTGATGGCAGGTTCAGCGGCACCGGAATAGAATGCTTCGATGATGGATTCCTTATCGACTGCATAGTTCAATGCTTGACGGACCTTTTTATCCTTAAGCGGCCCTCTTGTTGACGTAAGCCCCAAATAAGCTGTATTCAAGGAAGGTCTCTTGAATACTTGCAGATCCGCATTGTCTTCGATCGAAGGCAGGTCCGAGTAATTCAAACCCTCAATGATATCAACTTCCCCTGCATTCAAAGCATTCACACGCGCTGAGTTTTCAGGGATGACTTTATAAATGACCGAATCCAGCTTCGGAAGGCCTTCTTTCCAATAATCATCATTCTTCACGATTGTGATTGTCTCGTTTCGCTTCCACTCTTGAAACTTGAAAGGACCAGTCCCGATCGGATTTTCCATAAACTTAGCTCCGTGCTTCTCTAATCCATCCGGGCTTGCAATTGCAAACGGACTCATCGCCAAGTTCTTGAAGAATGGAGCAATCGGCTCAGATGTAGTGATTTCAACAGTCAGATCATCGACTGCTTTCACGCCTGTGATCAAATCACCGAATTGTGAGTTATAATAGTAAAATTTCTCTTTGTCTCCGCCGTTCCATCGTTCGAAGTTGTATACGACCGCCTCGGCATTGAAATCAGTTCCGTCATGGAATTTGACCCCTTCCTGGAGCTTAAGCGTATAAGTCAATCCGTCATCTGAAGCTTCCCAATCTGTTGCGAGGCCCTCTTGCAGCTCTGTGCTGTCAGGCTTAAACTCTATCAATGTCTCGAAAATATTCTTTGTCACACGGAAGGACTCCCCGTCTGTTACGGTAGCCGGGTCAAGCTCTACGGCATCTCCGCCGCGGCCAAATACGAGTGTGCCGCCGCTTCCTTCGGATGATCCTCCTTCTTTATCGCTACCTTTCTCATCGTTCCCTCCGCAGGCAACCAGCACTGTGGACAAAGCCAACAGAAGCGCAAACATAAACGCCATACTTCTCTTTTTCATAATGGGCCCCCTTTTCCTTTTGCCTTTTTAGGCATTTATCATAAATGCAGCACTGCTTCACTCATACAAGTGGCAGGCTACAAAATGACCTTGTTTCTGTTCTTTCAGTTGCGGTCTTTCTTGTTTACAGACTTCCATGCATGCCGGGCATCTGGTATGGAATGCGCAGCCTTTCGGCGGATTGGCCGGACTCGGCAAATCCCCCTTCAACAGTTCCACTTCTCGCTTGACGTCCGGATCGGCGACTGGCACTGCCGTCAACAAAGCTTTCGTGTAAGGGTGCAAAGGCTCCTCATATAATGAATCCCCCTCGGCAATTTCCACTAGCCTTCCTAAATACATGACTCCGACTCTATCACTGATATGGCGCACGACCCCCAGGTCATGTGCGATGAATATATAGGTCAATCCGAATTCTTCCTGCAAATCCTCCAACAAGTTCAGCACTTGGGATTGAATCGATACATCCAATGCAGACACAGGTTCATCCGCAATAATCAGCTTAGGCTTTGTCATCAAAGCCCTGGCGATCCCGATCCTCTGCCTTTGTCCCCCGCTGAACTGATGCGGATATCGTTTGGCATGGTAACTGCTCAGCCCGACCGTCTCCAGCATCTCTGCAACTCTTTTTTTTCTCTCTTCCCGATCGCCGATTCCATGGACAATCAATGGCTCCTCCAATATTTTCTCGACGGTGTGCCTCGGATTAAGCGAAGCATACGGATCCTGGAATACCATCTGCAGTTCTCTTCTCAGCTTGCGCATCTCACGGCCGGACAAGGCTGTCACATCTTTGCCGTCGAATAACACCTTTCCTTCTGTCGGCTCGATCAAGCGCATCAGCATCCGCCCTGTGGTCGATTTACCGCAGCCGGATTCCCCGACCAAGCCCAGTGTTTCTCCCTTTTTGACGGCAAAGCTGACTTCATCGACCGCTTTCACTTCCCCGATTTTTTTTCCGAAGACGCCTCCGGTGATCGGAAAATACTTCTTCAGTTTCTCTACTTCGAGCAAATATTCAGTCATCTACTCTCCCCCCTCCATCATGCAGGAAACAGCGGACTATGTGACCATTATCCTCGGTTGTATAAAGAGGCGGATTTTGACCGCGGCATCTTTCATGGACAAACTCGCACCGTTCCGCGAAACGGCAGCCCTGCAGAATGCTCCCCGGCTTCGGGACATTTCCTGGAATTGAATACAGGCGCTCCTTTTTGGCCCGGATGTCTGGGATTGACTGCAGAAGCCCTCTCGTATACGGATGTTTAGGGTTCTTGAAGATATCTTTCACATCGCCCTGCTCAACGACCTTGCCGGCATACATGACGATGACTTTCTGGCAAACTTCAGCCACTACTCCCAAGTCATGTGTAATCATGATGATTGAAGTATCCAATTTATCATTGAGGTCTTTCATCAAGGCAAGAATCTGGGCTTGTATCGTAACATCCAATGCGGTCGTAGGCTCATCCGCAATCAGCAGCCGCGGATGGCAGGATAAGGCCATGGCGATCATGACACGCTGTCTCATTCCTCCCGATAGCTGATGCGGGTATTCCTTCATAAGCTCTTCGGCCCTCGGCAGGCCCACAAGGCGCAGCATCGAGACACATTGCTGGAAAGCCTCTTTTTTACCGATTTTATTATGTAAAGTGACAGCTTCGGTTAATTGGTCCCCGATCGTGAAAAGCGGATTCAGGGAGGTCATCGGTTCCTGGAAGATCATCGCCACTTCATTTCCCCTGATTTGCCTCATCCTTTTTTCCGATACACCGACCAAGTCTTCCCCGTTCAGCCGGATTTCACCGCCGACTATTTTCCCGGGCGGCATCGGGATCAAT
Source organism: Bacillus sp. (in: firmicutes) (assembly GCA_051893455.1). Classification (GTDB taxonomy): domain Bacteria; phylum Bacillota; class Bacilli; order Bacillales; family DSM-1321; genus Bacillus_AD. The sequence goes on along the minus strand of JBJFHG010000004.1, from coordinate 47,848 downwards.
TGCATGATGGATAAAGATGTGACACTTTTGCCGCAACCGGACTCGCCGACGATGCCGACAATTTCCCCTTTGCCAACGTCAAAACTAATTTCATCAACTGCCGGTACTTCCCCTTCGCTGGTAAAAAAAGAAGTGCGCAATTTCTTCACTTCCAATACCGGAGCTTGACTCATAAGCGACACCCCCTGCTGTAGATATGGATTGAATATTTTACTTTTTTTGAAAAATAATTCCATTGTATTCCTATTCTATATAAAATTATGATAGTCGTCTATATTTTTTACTGAATTATCTAAAAATATAGAATATAAAAAATATTCGACTTAAATAAGCAAATTACGACAAAAGGTGTTTCCTCCTCTCATAAAATCCTACAAAAAAGACCTCCCCCTTTACAGGGGAAGCCTATTCATAGACATATTTAATTTCGGGTTTTCTTTTGCCCTCACCACGCGGACTGACTTGAAAACGCTTGTCAGTCGAGGTGTGTTAGCCAGACGAAGACGCGAATAGAACAATAGGTTCATGAGCGGACGATCCGGACCCACAACGAAGAACGCGAGCGTTTGTCAACAGGCTGAGACCCCTCGTTACAGAGGAAGCCCTCAATCCAATCTCTGAACCTGAAACAGTTGATAATAGGCTCCTTGCTCAGCCATCAACTGTTCATGGGTACCTGTCTCTTTGATTTCACCATTCGCCATCAGCACAATCCGGTCGGCATGTGTAATTGTTGTCAGGCGATGTGCCACAATCAAAGTAGTCCGCTCCTTCGCCAACTGCTCAATCGACTCCTGGATGGATTGTTCACTTTCTAAATCAAGTGCCGATGTTGCTTCATCAAGCACAAGAATCGGAGGGTTTTTAAGGAATACCCGGGCTATGGCGATTCGCTGCCTTTGCCCTCCCGATAGTTTGACGCCTCGTTCACCAACCTTCGTATCATATCCATCGGGAAGATTCATGATAAAATCATGGGCATTGGCTGCCTTGGCGGCTGCGATGACTTCCTGCTTGCTGGCATCCGGCTTGCCCAATAGGATATTCGTTTCCACCGATTCGCTGAAAAGAATTGTATCCTGCAATACCATCCCGATCTGATCACGCAGCGATCTGACCTTATATTCCCGTATGTCGGTTCCATCAAGCGTAATACTTCCCGATGTCACGTCATAAAATCTTGGGATCAGGCTAACAAGTGAGGATTTTCCTCCTCCGCTCATCCCGACGAATGCCACTGTCTCTCCGCTATTTATTGTAAGATTGATGTTCTTCAGGATAACATCATCCTCATAGGCAAAATTCACATCCCGAAAATCGATTTCACCTGTTGTCCTTGTTATGTCCTTTGAATCCGGTTGGTCTATGACATCGTATTTCTCATCGAGGAATTCGAAAACCCGATCCATTGATGCAACCGATTGGGTTAGAATAGTCGACGAATTCACCAATCTCCTTAATGGGCTGTACAATCTCTCAATATATGCGATGAAAGCGACCATAGTCCCGACAGTCATATTCCCCTGGATTACCTGGTAAGCTGCAAACCCGATAACCAAAAGCGGCGCCAAATCCGTAATGGTATTCACGACCGCAAAGGACTTGGCATTCCATTTCGTATGGGTAAGTGCCTTTTCGAGAAAATTACTGTTCTGCCTGTTGAAATTCCGCTGTTCATGGTCTTCAATGGCAAAGCTTTTAATGATTGGGATACCGGCGATTCTTTCATGCAAGTAACTCTGCACCTCAGCCAAGGCTTGCGACCGCTCCCTGGTGAACACTCGGAGTTTGCCGAAGAAATACCAGACAGATAGACCGTATAAAGGCAACAACAAGAGCGATACAATCGTCAGCTCCATATTCATGGAGAACATGATGACAATCGCAATCAATATCGTCGCCAGATCCAGCCAGACATTCATCAAACCGGAGATGACAAAATTCTTTGTCTGTTCCACATCATTGATGACACGAGATATGACTTCGCCAGACCTTGTATTACTGTAATATTTGAAGCTCAATTTATTGATGTGCGTGAATAATTCATTCCGAATGTCAAACAGGATTTTACTGCTTGTCCATTGGGCGAAATATTGCCGGTAATATTCAACCGGCGGCCTTAAAACAACAAAAACAATAAACATTGCCCCCATAATCATCATAAGTTGCTGATTCTTCTCTGCCGCCGTCAAAGAACCGTTCCCGATAATGTCATCCACCACATACTTGATCACCAAGGGGAGCAGCAGCGGAATCGCGAATTTGATGATGCCGATGATGACAGTCCCTATGATTTGCCATTTATAAGGCTTAACCCATTTTAAATACCTTCTGGTGCTTCCCATTTCTGTTTTCATCCCCTGTAACTCACTTGTTGACTACCCTTTCCGGTCTGCATGAAAAAAACCTGCCGCCAACTGAAACAGGTTCTTTTCTGATTAACGATATGTCAAGAAACGCTCGTACCATGAATCCACAAAATCAGCTTCAAATGGTCCCTTCTGCTGCCTGATCCAAAATTTGAGCTGATCCACATTTTTCTTCAGGATCTTATCGACCACATCCGGATACTTCATATCACGGCTGTGCTTCGCATACTCATCCTCATCCAGCAACTGAAACGTCATATCCGGATATACCTTGATATCCAAGTCGTAATCAATATATTTCAGCGCTTCATGGTCACATACGAATGGAGAGCTGAGATTGCAATAATAGTAAACCCCATCTTCCCGCAGCATCCCGATGACATTAAACCACATCTGTGAATGAAAGTAACAAATGGCCGGTTCCCTGGTGATCCATGAACGGCCATCAGACTCTGTCACGCGCACCCTGTCATTGGCGACGATGACAGTGCTTTGATTTGCTTTCAAGACGGTTGTATCTTCCCATATCCGATGCAATTTACCGTTATGTTTATAGCTCTGAATCTGAATACTGTCTCCTTCCATTGGGATAAACATTGATTCTCCCTACTTTCTGATCAACAAACATAGACCTTTTTATTCCTTTTTAACGATGACACGACAATGATCTCTTTTATATTATATCGATGTTGCCAGAATTTTAAAACCAGACCGCTCCGAAAGTCGCAATTAAGTTGTCCCCGCAACTGTATTACCCTGTTTTAGAAAACAAAAAAACACGCTCTTTCCTTGATTGGGAAAGAAGCGCGCTTTTGAACTCTTATTGTTGGCTGTTTTGACCGTACTGCCCTGAAGCCTGAGAAGACTTAGAAGCAGATTGCTGGTTTTGCTTTCTTACTTGCTGAACATCAGTTTGGCTAGCGAACTCAGTTCCGTATTGACCTGAATTAGCATTAGCATTTTGTTGTTTTACGTGTTGGATGCTAGTCCCTGATTGCGTTTGTTTGTTGTTAGCCATCTGTATCACCTCCACGCTCATTAATATAACCAAGCGCATAGAAGACTATCCCGGATCAGAATGGCAATAACTACTATACAAGGAGCGATATCCCGCCATCGACAATGATGGTCTGGCCGCGAATCATGGAAGCTTGGTCGGAAAGGAGAAACATGATGGCATTAACGAGGTCGTCCATCTCAACCATCCGTCCTGCCGGTGTTTGATTAGCGGCGTCCCGCAATAGCTCCTCCCGGTTCGGAAAGTGCTTCAAGGCATCCGTATCAACAGCCCCTCCTGAAACAGCGTTGACCGAGATATTTTTAGGTGCTAACTCCACCGCAAGATATCTTGTCAATGCTTCGAGCGCAGCCTTTGATACGCCTACTGAAGTATAATTTTCCAAATAGCGTATTGACCCGAGTGAACTAATATTGATGATGCGGCCCCCTCCGTTTTTTTCCATCAACCTTGCCGCTTCCTGTGAACAGAACAAGCTGGCTTTGCTGTTGATTCCCATAGTCCAATCCCAATGTGATTCCTCCAGTTCCATCGCTGGCTTCAGGACACCTGATGCGGCATTGTTGACCAGTACATCCAGTCGTCCATACGCCGCCTCAATGAGCTCGAACATGGCCTTGATTTTATTTACGTCACCTACATTCGCTTTTACTAACAGGGCTTTCCTTCCAAGTTTTTCAACCGCTTCGACGGTTTCCAAAGCAGCCGTCTTACTCCTCGCATAATTGATGACCAGATCATACCCTTCGGATGCTAGCCTGATGGCAGTCTGTCTGCCAATCCCCCTGCTGCTTCCTGTCACAAGCGCCACTTTTTGTCCCATTTGCTTTGCCCCCATTCCGATTATTTTCCTTCAATAAAGAACAAACTAGAATGACATTACTGAAAAAAGGAGAATCAATATGTACGTCGGAAGAGATATGACAGAATTGAGCATGATATCCAAAAAAGAATGGAAAGACAGTGAGCTACTCTATTTCCATCATTCCCTCCAACAAATGGTACCTTATTTAAACCAAGAAGGGAATTCTATCCATACACAAATAGTTGAAGAAATTGAAAATAGAGGCGGCTTAAACAAGCGAGAAGCCACGTATACAAACGGTACTACTTTATCCGGAGATTAAAAAAGAAGCAGCACATGCTGCTTCTTACAACGGATGAGCCATTTAAGGCATATCCCGATATGCCTGGAACATTTTTTGATAAGGGACTGGGAAAGCGATTTGTTTCATATCGTCTTCCGAAACCCACATCAGTCTTGGGTCATCATTGGCTTGCTTGGACAACTCTCCTGTCAGCTGCGCCACATGCCCCGCGATCTGCCATTTCAAATGAGAGAAGACATGTGTGATGTTGGTGAATGCTTCCGTTTGGATGTCGACACTGCCGCCGAACTCATTACGGAACCATTCCTTATAGGCTTCGACGCTTAATTCCTTTTCTTTATCCGCTGACAAGGATGGAAACTCCCATAGATTTGCAAGCAGACCCTTCTCAGGACGCTTCTGCACAAGCACCCGCCCATCAGCATTGCGGATAATGCAAGACCATAAATATTTATTTTTTGTTTTTTTGACTTTGTTCTTGACTGGCAATTCCTTCTGTACACCTTTAGCAAAAGCGGCACAATGCTCCCTCACCGGACAAAGCAGGCAAGCTGGTTTTCCGGGAACACAGATCATCGCTCCCAATTCCATCAGGCCCTGATTAAAAGCAGATGGGTCATCATGGGAAATCAATACCCTGACGGCATCCTCAAATATTTTCCGTGTTTTCGGCTTTGCGATATCTTCTTTTATATAAAGAATCCTCGACAGCACCCGCATCACATTTCCATCCACTGCCGGCTCAGGTATGCCGTATGCGATACTGAGGATGGCTCCCGCCGTATAAGGCCCGACTCCTTTGAGGGCGATGATTTCCTTCGGATCTTCCGGAACTACGCCCCCATAATTCTCTTTCACTTCCCGTACCGCAGACTGCAGATTCCGTACCCTTGAATAATACCCAAGTCCTTCCCATGCTTTTAAGATCCTCTCTTCATCCGCATCCGCAAAGGATTCCAATGTCGGGAACCATTCCATGAACCTATTGAAGAAAGGGATGACCGTTTCCACCCTTGTCTGTTGGAGCATGATTTCCGATACCCATACTTTATAGGGATCCCGATCTGCCCTCCAAGGCAGAGAACGCTGTTCCGCTTTGAACCATTCAATCAAATCCTTTTGGAATGCATCTATATCAAATGTTTTTTGTAGGCTGTCTATCTGGTACACCGCCATTCCTCCGTTAATGTTACGTTTTATGGAAACCGGGAATATAAATGAGTAACCATAAGTACACCCGGATGCAAACATGATACAATGAAATTGATAGGAATTCACCTTTTTCCTTTTCCCTGATTCATTGTCATATTCACAACTTGGGCATTCTTATAATAAAGATTATATGAAGAGGAAAAAAAAAAGGAGGTGGCGATCAATTGGATACAGGTACCCATGTGGTGATGGGCATCGGATTGGGTGCACTGGCCACTATAGACCCTGTCGTCGCACAAGATCCAATCACTTTCCAGGCGGTCATGCTGGGAACAATCATCGGTTCCCAAGCGCCTGATATAGATACAGTACTGAAAATGAGAAACAATGCCGTTTATATACGGAACCATAGGGGCATCACGCATTCCATTCCGGCTGTCTTATTATGGCCACTATTGATCACCGGAGTCATTATGCTTCTAGTGCCGGAGGCAAACATGCTCCACTTATGGCTATGGGCATTCCTGGCTGTATTTCTGCATGTCTTTGTCGATATCTTCAATGCTTACGGAACCCAGGCGCTGCGACCATTGACTTCAAGATGGATCGCCCTCGGCGTCATCAACACTTTTGATCCTTTCATATTTGGGTTGCATGTCGCCGGTTTAATCCTATGGGGATTCGGCGCTGATCCGGCAGACACATTCATTCTTGTGTACATCATCCTGTTGTTTTATTACATCGCCCGCTTCAGGGAACAAAAGTTAGTCAAAGAAGCGGTGCGCGAAAAAATACCGGATGCCAAAAAAATCACATTGTCGCCAACATTGCGCTACCATAGATGGCGAGTCGCGGTAAGGACAGATGACCACTTTTACGTTGCTTTCTCCAATAAGCGGAACATTACGATCCTCGACCGGTTCGAAAGACAGCACATCCCAGACCTGCCCGCGCTAAATGTTGCCAAGCACGATAAAAATCTGGCCGCCTTTTTATCATTCTCTCCGATTTACCGGTTTGAAGTAAGAGAGGAAGACGGAATACATGAAGTAAAGTTTATCGACCTGCGCTATCGCAGCAATGGGCATTATCCATTTGTTGCAGTTGTCCGGCTGGATGAACAGATGAATATCATCAATTCCTATACCGGATGGATCTTCAGCGATGAGAAGCTGAACAAGAAATTGACAGTCATCCCACATTAGGGCCGGACTTTAGGTGCCGGCTCTTTTTCTGTATTTCCCAATCATAACAACACCATTTTTGTTGACACTAAGAAGGTGCAGCGAACATTATGACAGGAGGGTTCAAAATGCGGAACAAAGCAAAGAATTTCCCAAATGCATTCAGAATGGAAGGCGGGGCAAGAGCCAAAGCCGAATATGCTTCAACAAGGGCGGATGGAAGCATCAATACCCATCCACAGGAGCGGATGGCTGCCTCATCGCACAGAGATACAGAACGCTAAGTAAAAAGGGGGAAGCCATTGGGCTCCCCCTCTTTTACTATTCTTCTTTAGGGATGTGCTTCAGCATACTGATCGGAAGCGCTTCTTCTTTACCCGGACCATTCAGGCGGTATCCCCAAGCAAAAACGCCATTCATGTAATCAACCTTGAAATAGGCGCCTGGATCGCCTTCAATTCCATATATTTCTCCTGCTGTGAAATCTGCCGGATCAAGCATATAAGCTTTGGCCATGATTGCCTTTCTCTCTAGGACAGCGAACTCATTGACCATCCCCATCTGCTCCGCCTTTCGCGCTTTTTCACGAAGGGCCGCCACTTCCTGCTGCAATTCATGTGTAGTCATTGTACTGTATCTTTTTTCTTCCATTGCCTACTCCCCCTCTTGTTGTTCACGGATGAAGCGGTCGATCAGTTCCATCGAAAATCCTTTTCTGTATAAAGCCGCTTTCATCTTATGTACATATTCATATCCTTCAAACTTGCTGTATCTTCGATGCGCTTTTTCTCCCTGCTTCATTAAGGCGGCCCATTCCTCTCCATCATCCTTATCAAGCTCTGCTTCTTGTATTGCCTCTGCTATTATATAAGGTGAAAAGCCTTTTCGAATAAGAGTTTGCTCCATTTTCCTTTTCAATTCGACCGAGGAGGTTTTCCCTTTTTGCTTGGCCAGTTTGGCGACCTGACGGCTCACATGTTCAAACTGCAAGTCATCGCTGTATTCAGTGAGGGCCTCCTCCACAATTTGGTCTGCGACCCCTTTTTGTGCCAGGTCCATCCTGATAATGGACGGCCCCTTCTCGCCTGCGTTCATTCGCGTCCGGACAAGGGCAACCGCAAAAGCCAAATCATCGAGGTATTTATGCTGATACAGCTTATGGAGGACCTCCTTGATGATATGGTCCTCAAACTCTTTTTCCTTCAGATGACGGACGACCTCCTGCTCGGACCGCATCCGATGGGACAAATAAAGCAGCGCAAGAGAATAAGCCTTTTGGATATCTTCCTGGTAGGAAATTTCCATCATGTCGAGCTCGTCTATCTCCTTGCCCTTCCGCAGGTCCATTTTGACGAGCACCTCTTCGCTTACGCTGAAGCCGTATTCTTCGCCTTCCCCTTTATCGATGAAGATGTTATATCTGCTTTTATTTTTCTTGCCTACTGAGATTTTCGAAATAATCGCCACAATAGTCACCTCACTTACTAATGTAGCATACATCAATCCCGCATGCCCCTATCCAAAAGATGATAGATTTGTCCGTAGCCCGTATAATAAATGGAAAAGCGACCCAATTAGGAGGTATCGGCATGAAAGTCGCGATTGCGGGAGGCACAGGACTCATTGGAAAAGCTTTGACAGATCGACTGACGGAACAAGGACATTCCGTTATCATTCTAACGAGAAAAGAGCGAAAAAGAAAAGGGGTAGTCAAGTACGTTCAATGGTTGAATGAAGGAGACAACCCGGAATATCATCTTGAAGGAATAGACGTGTTCATCAATCTTGCCGGGGAATCATTGAATAGCGGCCGGTGGACAAAGCAGAGAAAAGAGAGAATTCTACAAAGCAGGCTTATAGCTGTCCAAGAAATGACAAGGATCGTGCGAATTCTGAAAGAGAAACCAAAAACAATCCTGAACGCAAGTGCCGTAGGATATTATGGGCCATCTGCGAACGACATATATGATGAAACATCGATCCGGCCTACGGGGGACTTTCTCTCCCGAACCGTTCATTTGTGGGAAGCAGAGGTAAATAAGCTGAATGAAACGGAAGACATCAGGATTGTGCTGATGAGGATGGGTGTGGTACTTGCCGAAGGGAGCCAGGCACTGCGTAACATGGTTATCCCCTACAAACTCTTTGCTGGAGGTACCGTCGGCAGAGGAAATCAGTGGCTCTCATGGATCCATATAGAGGATATCGTGCAAGCGTCCATGTTTTGCATCGAGCATGAATCGATATCAGGTCCCGTCAATTTCACAGCTCCACAGCCTGCCACGATGAAAACAGCCGGCAAAGCGATTGGCTCAGCATTGCAACGGCCGCACTGGCTGCCAGTTCCCTCATTTGCTCTACGGCTGGCTCTCGGCGAAATGAGCACCCTTGTACTAGACGGCCAGAATGTCATTCCTAAAAAACTGCTGGATGCCGGTTATCTGTTCCGATACCCGGTTGTCTCATCAGCAATGGACAACATTTTGCATTAATCTGTATTGAAACCTCCATTTCAGGAAAAAATGGAAATGAAGACCTGAATAGGAGTGATTCAATTGGACAAGAAGAAACGCGAAAAAGCTAAGAACAGAATGACGAATATGCAGGAATTCCTTTATGCCAAGGACTTCAAGAAGGCAGACAGGGCTGCAGGATACACGAACAGACACTCGACATGACAAATAGAAGACGGGCTGCTTCCCTGGGCCCGTCTTCTAGTTCAGATTACCGGGAACCAGCCAGGGACATTGATAATGACCTTCTACAATGGGTTCCGGGATGACCAGCTCCTGCCGGGCAGTAACTGATCATTATTCGGCATATTCTAACTCCTCTGCATACATAAGCCTTTTTAAAGACTCTGCTTGGTGATATGTATGTACCCCTCCCCTTCTATTTGTAACATGATCAAATTCTGAGTAACCATGCAAAAAGGCAAAACCCCAAGGGGCTCTGCCTTTTGTCATCACACAGCTGCTTTCTTCACCAAGCCGCCATAGGAACGGTTCTTCATCTTCCCTTTCAGATATGGCAAGGAAATCCGGTCAACCCCCAGATAATAAGAGGCGCTTCCAGCAAACAAGAGGATGATGGCAACTGTATACAACATCGGATTGGTGCTCAATGTACCAGCAAGCAAAAAGTTTAGATTCATGAAGGCTCCAGCAATCAATGCCGGGATTGTGGCTGCCCCCACAATCAATCCGAGGCCGACCAATAGCTCACCCCATGGAATCAATATATTAAAAATCTCCACATTCGGAATCGCAAAGCCTTCAAGGAATGTTGCATACCATGTTTGGACCGTCGGATTTTCCCCTGTTGATTTCATAAGGGCCCCTTGCAAAAATCCTGAGGCATCAAACCCGTCAGCAACTTTGTGCCAACCGGCTTCAATCCACTTGATGCCCAGCCAAATCCGTAATATGGAGAAAATTGTACCTGATATCGGGTGCTCTTTCCAACTTCTGTTCATGTTCTCCCATCTCCTTCAGTCATCTTTCATGTGAAATAATTCACATTTATAAATACAAATTAGTCCGCCGGCGATATAGAAAGCTCTGTTTTGTAAAAAGTTTACTCACTTTCTATATTTTTATCCTACACCCTTATTTTTCTCTCTACAATATCCAAAGGTTAGAAAATTCGGACAAAATTGTGAACTATTTCACAACTACAAAACATAACGGATAACGGATTGTTAAACTATAGAAATATTCTGTATAATATAACTACTACATACTATGAAGGAGCATCTGAATCATGAAGACCTATATGCAAACACCCGATCAAATGCTTGAGCTTTTAACCAGCCTTGTTTCCTACAAAAGTATTACTCATTCCGAAGATGAAAAACGGTTCCCTCTTCTTGTAGAACAGCACCTCATGCAAGTCCCGTATTTCCGTGACAATCCTTCCCTTATCGAGAACCATTTCACCACCGATGGAAGATTGTTTCTGACTGCCTTATATAAACATCCCGAGGCGGAAAAAACGGTTGTCCTAATTAGCCATTTTGACGTTGTAGACGTCGCCGATTACGGAGACTTGCAGCATTTGGCGTTCCTTCCTGAGGAATTGACCAACACATTGCATAGCCGAAAGCGGGATTTGCCTGAAGATGCAAAGGCAGATCTCGAAAGCGGCGATTGGCTCTTCGGCAGGGGCACCATGGACATGAAATGCGGGCTCGTGCAGCATATGTCCTTATTGGAAAGAGCTGCTGCAAAAAAATGGAAAGTTAATCTTCTGCTCCTGACGGTCCCTGATGAAGAAGTGAATTCGGTCGGTATGCGGGAAGCTGTACCAGAATTATTGAATATAGCAGATAAGCATAATTTGACCATTACACTATTCCTGAACTCTGAACCAATGTTCACCCAGACAGTCGGCGATCAGGGACATTATTATTACACCGGAACAATCGGCAAAATTCTTCCCAGCATCTATTGCCTTGGAAAAGAGACTCACGTCGGGGAGCCCCTTTCCGGAATGAATGCCGCTTGGATGACCTCCTTCTTCACCCAAGAAATTGAGTGGAATCCAGCTTTCTGTGAAACTGTAGACGGCGAGACGAGCCCGCCTCCTACGATCCTTTGGCAAAGGGACATAAAAAAGGACTACTCAGCCCAAATTCCGCACCGATCCGTTTCCATGTATAATATTCTCCTCATGAAACGTAATCCCGGTGAGATTATGGAGCTGTTCTATGAAAGCGCCTTAGAAGCGGCTAAAAAGATCGAAACCGTCACATACGATCGTTTCAATACATTTGGGGTGACCTCAATGACGCCGCCCAAAGTAAAAGTTCTGACCTACGAAGAGCTGAAACAGGAAGCGATCAGCAGAACAAGCGACGCTTATATTACAAGCCTGGAACATTCCGTCGCTAAAGAAAGGAATGGCGATAACAGAGAACAAGCTGTCCATATTGTTGACCAACTGGCCACCATCTGTCAGGATATGGCTCCAATGGCTGTCCTGTTCTTCGCTCCTCCCTATTATCCTGCTGTCTATTCAGGGGAAGAAACAGCTGTGCAGGAATTAGCAAACACACTCACTGTGTTTGCCAAAGAGCAATTCGGCTATGACCTTCAGCCTGTTTCATACTTCAACGGGATTTCCGATCTCAGCTACGTTAAACTGAATGGATCGCTAAATGAGATGGAACCATTCAACAATAACCTTCCGGGAGATAACGAATTGTACTATATCCCATTCGAGGACATCTCCCGTTTCAATGCACCGGTCCTGAATGTCGGGCCGATCGGCAGGGATGCCCATAAAAACACAGAACGCCTCTATCTGCCTTTTGCATTCGAGGAGCTCCCGCAATTGCTTACCAATGTCATTAAGGCGCACAAAAAACAGGAACTGTAAGGTTCCTGTTTTTATTATTACTTGAACCAACCTTTCTCCTTCGATTGGGCAATTGCTTCTATCCTGTTCTTCACGTCAAGTTTCACAAATATTGCTGAAATATAATTGCGGACAGTACCTGTCTTGATGCTCAGTTCCTCAGCTATTTCCTTTGTGTTTTTTCCATCGGCCACCAAACCAAGAACTTCCCGTTCACGGTCAGTCAGCGGGTTGGCTTCGGCGAACGCCCCGTCAATCAACTCAGGGGCATAGACTCTCCTCCCCGCGTGAACACTCCTGATAGACCCTGCCAGTTCCTCACTCGGGCTGTCTTTAAGCAAATATCCGCTCACCCCGGCCTGCAAAGCCCGCTGAAAATAACCGGTTCTGGCGAAGGTCGTCAGGATCATAACCTTGCAGTCTTGGCCCTTCAGTTTTTCAGCCGCTTCAAGCCCTGTCATCCCGGGCATTTCAATATCCATTAAACAAATGTCAGGTTGATATTTTTTGACGAGCGCTACGGCCTCCTCTCCGTTAGAGGCTTTTCCGACCACACTCATATCATCCTCAAGCGCCAGCAAAGAACCAAATGCCCCTAAGAGCATTTGCTGGTCTTCAGCAATCACAATCTTGATCATGCCTGCCCCTCCTTTACGACCTGCTTTGTTTCATTCGGGACTTTGATGACCAGGCAAGTCCTCCCCTGCAAAGCAATCTCCAGACTCCCGTTGACAAACTCAAGCCGTTCATTCATACCAATAAGGCCATGCCCCCGTTGAAAGCTGGTTTCCCTATCTTTAAAGACCCCATTATCACATATTGTCATAATGGTTTCCTTCCAATTCTGTTCGAAGGTTACATGGCATTCGGTCGCTCCGCTATGCTTCACAATATTTGTGACGGATTCCTTTAAGCACATGCTTAGGATATTCTCTGTCAGCAAAGGAATGTTTTCCAGTTTCTGCCTTTCCTCTATAGTGAGCTTTATGTCCGCAGCGCTGAGCATTTTCTCCGCCAGTACGACTTCATCCTTTAATCTGATGCCCCGCATCGATGAAACCATCTTCCGTACTTCGTTAAGGGCCGTTCTGGCTGTCTGTTGCACATCGAGCAGTTCATTGGCTGCCTGCTCAGGGTTTTTATGGATGAGCCGTCTCGCCAAATCGCTCTTCAATCCAATCAAGGACAGTTTCTGCCCGAGAGTATCATGAAGGTCGCGGGCGATTCTTTCCCGCTCCTCTACAACCAGCAACTCCGAAATCTTCTTGTTGGCGTCATCCAGTTTTTCCTCCAGACGTCCGAGCACTTTCCTGTTCCTGATTGTGAACGGGAGCAAGGTGATGCTCAGCCAAGTGATGAGGATAAACGGGAGCTGCTTCAGAAAAAATGCCTGATGAAGAAGAATCCCAAAGTAGATGGATATGCCCGTACTGATGAGCAACAGCACATATATGGCCACAAAGTGAGCCGTCTTCTTTACGTTCCCTGCAATGTAGGCCAGAAAGAAGACAAAGTATATATAGCCGAATAAGATTGCCAGAATCGTTGAACAACCCATCAGCGTGATGGTCCACACATATTTCACCCATCCGGAAGCTTTATAGGCCAGCCTGAACAGGGACAGAAACAGGAATGTTACAATAATCCCTGTCACTTTATATTCGGTTGCCGCATCCAATTGAAGAATGAAATAAAAAGGCAATATGCAAAGAATCGCCCATATATAAGGAGAAAGGCCGCTATTCTTCAGAAAGGCTATATAGTTTTTGATCATAATTGTACCCTCTTTTTCCAGAAACGTCTTTCTTCTTAATCAATCGTACCATTTCCAAGAAAAATGAAAAGTTATATAGCTTTACTTTTCAATCCGGCCACTGATTTTCCTTCCCGAAAAGTGACAAATTTTTTCCTTTGTTCATCCCATAATCGGAAACGGAGCGACTTCAGGCTTGTCATTAAAGTAATAGTAGGTACATGTTGTAAAGGTTGTGAATCATTGTGGGCTTCCTCCAGCTTATAGTTCGGCACACGCGGGCTCAGATGATGCACATGATGGTAACCGATATTGCCAGTCATCCATTGCAATGGCTTCGGCAGCTGGTAGTAGGAGCTCCCTTCCACAGCCGCTTTTATATATTCCCAATCTTCATTCTCCTCGAAATAGGAATCCTCGAATGTATGTTGGACATAGAAAAGCCATATGCCGGCGACACCCGATACATAAAAGATTGTACCTTGGACGATCAGAAATGCCTGCCAGCCAACCAAATAACACATGAGGGACCAGACGGCCACAATCGCCAGGGTGGTGAAGTGCGTGTTCATCCGCTCTTTTTTCCCTGCATTCCGCCTATTGAAGCGATTGCTGATTAAAAAAGAGTAAATTGGACCGAGGCCGAACATGATCAGAGGATTACGGTACAAGCGGTATTGCAGACGCGTCCATCTAGAAGCTTGGTAGTATTCTTCTACCGTCATCATCCACATGTCACCGACTCCCCGCTTGTCGAGATTGCCACTTCCAGCATGATGGACATTATGGCTATGCTGCCATTGCTTAAATGGAAACAAAGTCATCACGCCGCTGATATTTCCAAGGATGACGTTGGCCTTCCGGTTCCGGAAGAAGGAATTATGGCAGCAATCATGAAAAATGATGAATATCCTGACAAGGAATCCAGCCGCCACAACAGCCACCGGGAACATGAGCCAAACCGATACAGATAAACAAAGATATGCCAGATACCATAATGCGAAAAATGGAACAAACGTATTGACGATTTGCATAATACTCTTATTTGTTTCAGATTTCTCATATGGATTCATAGATTTTCTCAGACGGACTTGCTCTTCTCTCATTTTCATATAGTCCCTTCCCTTTTTCTTCAAATTAATAATTCTATACATCTATTATACGAATCAGCTTCTCCCTTTTGCAGACATAGCTGTCATAGGGTCTATATGACAACTGTCATGTACAAGCTATATTCTAGTTCAGAAAAACCTTCTGCTGACTGGATAGACACATCAATTCCAAGAAAAAAAGAGACCTTTAAAATATCAAGGTCTCAAAACAAAGCTTCCCGCTTCCGTATTTGTCTAGCAATCCATTTGCGTGTTTCCTCCAAAAGAATAAACGCTAAAGTGCATAATGGAAGCAACAGCAAATGCTCCAGCCTGATTCCGGCTGTGCCGAATACATACTGCATGAACGGCACATAGGCAATCAATAGGAACAATGCAGCCTCCGATATAATTCCCCAAATCATTAATGTATTGGGCTTATGGAACGAATGGTAAAAAGGCATCTTTACGGAGCGGGATTCCAATAGGTTGCCGACTTGGCAGGCAACAACCGCTCCGAATGCCATGGTCACGGCATAACTGTATACGTACATGACATCACTTGGTGCAGTATTGTTCGCAATCGCTTCCGTTAATGTCCTCATCTCCGGCAAAGAATAACCGAATGAATACCAAACAAAGAAGAAGAGCGCAAACACACTTGCCGCTTCAATCATACCAAGAAATCCGTAACAGCGCAGCAACGTCCACCGGTCGAGAATATTGCTTTCTTTTTTCCGCGGCGGTTGATCCAGTACATCTTCATCCGGCAGTTCCTTACCAAGTGAGATGGCCGGCAGAAGGTCTGTCCCAAGGTCTACCGCAAGTACCAGCAGGACAGGAAGCGCCAGAGGCACGTTGAACAATCCCATGACAAGGAACGGAATGATTTCCGGCACATTGGAGGCCAAAATATATCCAATGAACTTTCTGATATTCGCATAGATTGTACGCCCCTCTTTAATAGCTTCCACAATCGTCGAGAAATGATCATCAAGCAAAACAACATCTGATGCCTCGATGGCTGCATCCGATCCTTTTCCCCCCATAGAAATACCGATATCGGCTCTTTTCAGAGCCAAGACATCATTGATGCCGTCACCGGTCACGGCAACAACATGGCCGAGACTTTGATAAGCATCCACAATCATCAACTTATCTTGAGGGGTTGTACGGGCAAAGATCACCGGACATTCCGTATCGATTTTCTCTTTCAATTCCTGCTTTTTCATAGTCCTGAGTTCCGGCCCTGTGATCACTACGCAATTCTCCTCCACGATACCGGTCTTTTTGGCGATGGCCAATGCTGTCTTACTGTAGTCACCTGTTACGATCGTTACCTTAATGCCTGCTCTGTAACAGTCTCTAACCGCCTCCAACACCCCTTCTTTCGGAGGGTCATACATGATGGCAAGCCCAAGCAGAGCAAGACTGTCCGTCTCTGGTCCTGAGCAGGCGACAGCAAGGATCCGATACCCTTCCTGAGCATTTTTGTCGTTTATTTCCAATGCCGATTGTCTGTCTGCTTCAGTCATCTCCCTTGCTTGCCCTTCTTTGAATAAGTAACCGCACTGCTCAATGATTTTCACTGGGTCCCCTTTAACAAAGGCCATTGTCTCCTCTTTTCCAAACAAACGGCAAGACTTATTTTCCGCATAAACGGTCATGCTTTTACTCTCCGAACTGAATGGCTTCACAGAATCCACGTGAAATTCCTGTCTAACCTGTTCCAAGTTCAACCCAAATTTGTTGGCTGCGACCAGAAGGGCTGCCTCAGTTGGATTGCCGATGACCTTCCATAAATGATGGTCATTTTCGTCTTCCCGCAGTACAGTATCTGAGCAGATGATCGAGGCAGTGAAGAGACGTTCCAATGCCGGCAGATTATTATCGGTAATACCGTTCAGCTTACCGGCCTTCTCATATCCCCGGCCGGTTACCTCCGCCATCCCGTCTGCCGTCCAAAGCCTTTCTGCGAAGATGGAATTTTGGGTTAGTGTACCTGTTTTATCGGTACAAATCACGGTTGTGGCGCTCAATGTTTCGACTGCCGACTGTTTGCGCACGAGCGCATTCTTTTTAGCCATACGCTGGACGCTCAGCGCAAGCGACAGACTGACCGTCGGCATTAGCCCTTCCGGTATATTGGCCACGATCATGCCGATCGCAAAGATCAATGCTTCATTTATTTCGATATTCGTGACGAACAATGAAACACAAAAAGACAGGATTCCAATACCGATGGCAAAAGCAGCCAAAATCTTAGTGATCCGGTGTATTTGAATTTCCAGCGTACTTTTGTCTTTCTCAATATGGGAGGTTGTCTCTGTAATCATACCGATTTGCGACTGCTTGCCTGTCGCATACACCACTGCTTTGGCCGTCCCTCCGGTGATGGAAGTCCCTGCAAATAATAAATTGCGGCAATCTGATACAACATCGATTGCGTTAGTCTCCTTACCTGCATCCCTGTTGAGGGAAACAGATTCCCCAGTGAGCATCGAATTATCGACCATCAGTCCTGTGGCTTCGATCACACGGCAATCCGCGGGCACCTTGTTCCCAGCAGCTAACGAAAGCACGTCACCTGGAACCAGTTGGTCCGCCGTAGTGATTTCAACAATGCCGTCCCTCAATACCTTCACATTATTCGGGATCAACTCCGATAGGGCCTGCAGCGCTTTATCTGCTTTTTTTTCTTGAATGAATGCAAAAACAGCATTAATCACGATGATAGCAATAATGACATAGGTCAAGACAGGAGTACCCGATATGTAAGCCAATACGCTTGCCACCCACAGCATGACCGCTAAAAGATTAAATAGTTTCTGTACAAAGCATTTCACTGGATTAAATGTTCGTTTACTACGTATATCATTATTTCCAAATATCCTTAAACGAACTTCGCTTTCTTCTTTTAATAAGCCTTCATTCGTTGTATGAAGACTTTCATAAGTGCAATGAATATCACTTTTCGCTAACCTTAATGGATCTACATGGTTTATCTCTTCTTTAATCCTTTCTGTGTCACTCAAGAGTATCCCCCCTCTATTTACCTCGATAATATTATTTTAACATAATATTTTTTATTATATGAACAATCCTATTATGATAATGCTCTCCAACACGGGGATCACATAAAAAAGAAAAGCACCTAAATTTAGGTAGAATAGTTCACATATTTATGATGCACCACATGTGCATTTCCGCTTATTTCCTTTTTAACTGGTATAGACAACTAGACGTTATTACTTGTAAAATAAAAGTAAGGCTATATAATACATGTTAAACATGCAATCAGGAGGGTCATGAATGAGCTCACAGACAACAAGCAAAGTGTACAAAAATGCCGTCGTTTATACAGAAAATAAAATTATTTCTAACGGGTATGTACGAATAGAAGATGACAAGATTGTCGAAGCAGGTGATGCCGAAACATTAACAGATGTGAATGATAAGCATATCGAGGTCATCGAATTGCCGGAAGGTACAAAGATCATACCAGGCTTCATAGATGTACATATTCACGGGGCCGGCGGCGCTGACACAATGGATGGCACAGAAGCAGCGCTGCATACAATGTCGACCCACCTGCCTCGCGAAGGTACAACAAGCTTTCTGGCAACGACAATGACACAGTCAAAGCAGAAGATTGTACAGGCCCTTAAGAATGCCGCCTCTTATCAAAAAGCAAAGAATCCAGCAGGACAGGCTGAAGTAATCGGTGTCCATCTAGAAGGCCCATTCATCAACCCTTGCAAAAAAGGCGCACAGCCTGAACAATTCATCCTTGAGCCGGACATCGAAACATTCATTGAATGGCAACAGGCAGCCGGCGGCACCATAAAGCTTGTGACTGTGGCCCCTGAAATGCCGAACGGGACAGCTTTCATAAAGTACCTGGCGGACCATGGAGTGACTGCTTCCATCGGCCATACTGATTCAACATATAAAGAAGTCAAAGACGCTGTAGAAGCCGGGGCGACCCAAGTGACGCATCTATACAACGGCATGCGCGGCCTTCATCACCGTGAACCCGGGACTGCCGGCGCCGCACTGCTCTTTGATCAATTGAAAGTGGAATTGATTTCCGACGGGATACACATTTGTCCGGAAATGATCCAGCTTGCCATCAAGGCGAAAGGAACAGACGGGGCATTGCTGATTACAGATGCTATGAGGGCCAAATGCCTGAAGAACGGACGTTATGAATTGGGCGGACAACCCGTCAACGTGGCGGACGGACGGGCCACACTCGATGATGGCACCCTGGCCGGCAGCATATTAAAGATGATTGATTCTGTACGTAACATGCTGCAATTTACAGATCTAACGCTTGAAGACATCATTACATTAGCTTCCGTGAACCCGGCAAAACAGGCCAAGGTATATGAACGAAAAGGCAGTATTGCATCCGGCAAAGATGCTGATCTAGTCATTTTGAATAAGGATCTGGAGATCGAAGAAACGATTTGCAGAGGTGTAACAGCCTATAAAAAACAAAATGGAATCCAAACAAACTAAGACAATCAACGAAAAGGTGAGAAGGATGATTTTTGAAATTATACATGCGAAAGACTATGCTGCGATGAGTGAAAAGGCCGCAAAAAAAGTGATCGGCCTGGTCCGGAAAAAACCGAATGCAACCCTTGGTCTTGCAACGGGCAGTACACCAATCGGCTTATACCAATACCTGGTCGAGGACCATCTGAAAAACAACACTACCTACCAGGAGGTCAAAACAGTCAATCTCGATGAGTACATCGGTCTGGACAAAGAAGATCAAAACAGTTATTTTACTTTCATGCGAGAAAAATTGTTCAACCATTTGGATATTCAGCTTTCGAACACTAATATTCCGAATGGGACGGCAGACGATCTAGAGAAAGAAGCTGCCGAATATGAGAAGCATATCCATGATATAGGCGGCGTTGATTTGCAGATTCTTGGGATTGGACATAATGGGCATATCGGTTTCAATGAACCAGGCACCGCTTTTTCCAGCAGAACGCATGTGATTGAGCTGGCTGACAGAACGCGGCAAGCGAATGCCTATCACTTCAACAGTATCGAAGAAGTGCCGACACACGCCATCACCATGGGTATCCAAAGCATAATGGACAGCAGAGAGATCATTTTGCTCGCTTCCGGAGCATCGAAAGCAGAAGCCATCAAAAGGCTGGTGTATGGAGAAATCACCGAGGAATTCCCGGCATCTGCTCTTCGTCTGCACAAACGGGTGAGCATCATAGCCGATGAAGAGGCGCTCAGCCTTATATAAGGAGCTGTTTGAATGATAAACAAACAATCGCCCATCCCGATTTATCACCAACTAGAAGAGTTGTTGAAGGAGATGATCGATTCCGACCAATGGAAAGCCGGGGAAGCAATCCCCTCCGAAAGGGAACTGAGCGAAACATACGGAATCAGCAGAATGACAGTACGGCAAGCCTTAACGAACTTAGTGAACGAAGGCCTTCTCTATCGGAAAAAAGGGACCGGAACTTTTGTGAATGACAGGAAAGTCGAGCAAATCCTGCAGGGATTGACGAGTTTTTCCGAAGATATGACAGAGCGCGGCCTGAAACCGAGCAGCGATATCCTGTCCTACGGGACAGTGAAAGCCAGCGCATCCGTTGCATCCAAGCTCGGGCTTGAACTCGGCTCGGACGTATTGCAGATTGAAAGGATCCGGTTGGCCGACAATGAGCCAATGGCTTTAGAAACAGCCTATATGCCATTGCACCTGACATCCGGCCTCACGAAGGAAACGGCAAAGGACTCCATCTATCATTACATCGAGGATGCATTGGGGTTGAGGATTGCAGAAGCCCATCAGGAACTTGAAGCAATTGCCGCCAATGAACGGGATGCAGCCTATCTTCAGATCGAACCCGGCTGCCCAGTGTTGAAAATCACAAGAATTACCTTCCTGGATAACGATAAACCTTTCGAATATGTGAAATCGCTCTTCCGGGCAGACCGTTATCGCTTCTACCATCAATTGAAGCGCTGACACAGGAAAGGGGCTGTCCGAAAAGTAACTTTTCAGATGAATCCTCAAGAAAAGTAAAAGCCAAGAATGTTGGTTTAACAGCATTCTTGGCTTTTCAATTTGGTTTCATTTAACTCGCTAATGGACTTATTAGACAGCCCCTTTTTATAATAAATCTGGTTATAGACTAATGGCTTCAGCTTCTTTCCTCATTCCTTGCCTTCGGGATTCGGACAGTGAACGTACTGCCTTTCCCATATTCACTGGAAACCTCTATTTCTCCCTCGTGCACTTCTACGATCCACTTCACCAAAGCCAGCCCCAAACCTGTATTCCCGCTAGCCGAAGAAGTACGCGCCGGATCAATCCGGTAAAACCGCTCCCAAATCTTCGGCAGATTCTTCTTATCCATACCGATGCCGTTGTCGGAGAACTCCCCGACAATATCGTCATCCAGCTGATAAAGCTTGATTTTGACATAGCCGCCGTCTCTGTTATAAGCGATACCATTGGAGATCAGGTTCATAAACAAACGCATAATCAAGGTTTGATCGATCTCAGCCTTAAGCCCAGGCTCAATAGATGGCATTAGGGAAACATGCGCATTGCTTGCCAAGTCCTCCATTTCCTCTATGACCATTTCGGCCAGCTCACTGATATCCATCCTCTCGAAGATCAGTTGTTTATCTTTCTGTTCAGTACGGGCCAGCAACAATAATTGCGAGATTAGGTTGGCCATCTTTTTAGACTGCCTAAGAACCACTTGCAATGACTCTTTCATTTCTTCCGGGTCATCCGTCCGCGATAGGGCATATTCAGCTTGTGAAATAATGACCGAAGTCGGTGTGCGCAGTTCATGGGAAGCATCAGCCGTAAATTGTCTTTCCGACTCGAAAGAAGTCTCCAGCCGATCGAACATATTATCAAACGTATGGGCCAAGGCATGAATTTCATCATTTGCCCCCTGCATATTAATCCGTTTTGACAAGTCTTTTTCATTCCGGATATCATTGACGGTGTCTATAATCTGCTGCACTGGGCGAAATGCACGGCCTGTGATCCAGTATCCCGCGACTGAACCAAGCAGGATCAAAATCGGGAAAGACACAGTCATGACGATCAACAGTATATTCATCGTTACGGCATACTCATCAATGGCCATGACCATGCGGAGCGTTACAGACTGGCTGTTTTCTGAAAAAGCAATGTCATACACCATCCATTCCCGGTCATCGATGCTAACAGTCTGAATATCATGCAGCCGTATGGCCAACCCGGGATTGAACCCATTCGGGGCTGTCCCCTGCAACAATTCTCCTTCTTCATTATAAATAAGTATACTCACGCCATCATCATAGAATTCAAATTCATCATCCAAAATCAAACGGCCATTTTCTAATTCAATACCTTCCAGGCTATCCTCCGCCACTTCTTCTATCTTATTTTGCGCCTGCAAAATTAGCGCTTTATCGGAAAAAATCCATATGAATGCCATGACGATGGCCACAATGAAGACAACCAGGCTCGTGTACCACAGGGTGATTTTCATTTTAATCGATACTTTTTTCATGATTTGTCCCTCAAGACGTAGCCGGCCCCGCGGATTGTATGAATCAGTTTAGGGTCATGCCCGTTATCAATTTTTTTGCGGAGATAACGGATATAGACATCCACAATATTCGAAGCACCCTCATATTCATAGCTCCATACATGCTGTTCAATTTTCTCTCTTGATAACACGATTTCTTTGTTCCGGATCATATATTCCAAAATAGCGAACTCCTTGCTTGACAGCTCGATCACCTGTCCTTCCCTGCTGACCTCATGGGTATTGCAGTCGACAATCAAATCCGCAACCTGAAATACATTCGACGTACTGCCTGACTTTCTCCGTGACAACACACGAAGCCTTGCCAACAACTCTTCAAATGCAAATGGTTTCACCAAATAATCATCTGCCCCTGCGTCCAGCCCATTGACCCGGTCCTCCACCGCGTCTTTAGCAGTCAGCAGCAGTACAGGTGTTGTATCGTTATCCATCCTCAATTTCTTTAGCACCTGCAGTCCATCCATTCCCGGGAGCATGATATCGAGCACAATGATATCATAGGGTGTCATGCATACGTAGTCGAGCGCCTCCAATCCATTGGCGCATGCATCAACACTGTAATGTTCGCCCTTCAGGCGCTTTACGATGATACTCTGCAGATCTAGTTCATCTTCCACAAGGAGAATTCTCATATGTCTCGACCCCTTTCCTTATGTATATAACCATACCAACTGAAAATTAAAAACAAATGAAAAAAAGAAGCTGTTTTCGTAAACTTCGCGTCATACGATCACCTTTTTTCTATATCCCACAAGAAATAATCTTCTTTAATCTCCCTTTAATGTTTACCTTCTATGATGATTATGAGGAGGGAATCACCATGAAAAAACATTTTGTATTAATCGGTTCACTTACCTGCATCCTGCTAGCAGGCTGTTCCGCCAATGAGGCAGCTGTAGAAGAGAAACAAGCAAATGAAGCTACCGAAAATGCCACTAAAGAAACCGTAGAAAACTCAGCGCCGCAACAATCCGACAAACAAGCAGAATTAACGACAGAAACAACGACTGTCACTCTCGAAGACCTTGAACTCGCTGTCGGAAAAATCGAGGAGAAGGTAGCAGATACATCTCCTGCCGGTACTGCTGATGAACAACAAGCTGTTTTTTCTTCTATTCAATATGAAATCGAGCAAGAAGAGTTCAAAATCGACCAATACGAAGATGAATTGGAAGCCGATTATCAAAAAGGATCTATCCCGGCAGACACTTATAAGGAACGCGAACTAACATTGGAAAAACTGGAAGACCGTTTGGATAACGCAGAAGAAACATTAGAAATCAATTTCGGAATCGATGATTAAGAAAGGGGAAAATCACATTGAAAGAAACAGTTATGAAAACAAAAGAATCAATCAAAAAATATAAAAAACGGATCATCACTTGGGCAAGCATTGCCAGCATTCTCATAATCAGTGGCATCGGAGCTTATGTCGGGACTGGCTACTATTTTGCCAAAGAAAATAACAACTATTCAGAAAGCGACATCAAAAAAATCGCACTTGCCGATACAGCCGGAGAAGTCATCCAAGTACGCAAAGAATTCGAATTAGAAGATGACCGCATAAGTGAATCCGAATTCACATATGACGTAGAAATCAAAACGGAAGAAAACCGACTGCAACATTTGGAGATCAGTGCAAGAACCGGCACCATCGAAATCGATGACTGAAAAAAAGGGCTATATCAGCTCTTTTTTTCATGAAATGATCACACCGAATATGCCTGTATTGAAATATAATAATAGTGTAACGAATCGTTAGAATCGATACATTCTTTTGTTAATCTACCGATACTACATAATGAATATCTTTACACCTGGAGGATGAATGATGATTAAACAAATCAAAAAGGATGTATACAATTTTTTCGTTGATAAAAAAGTGTATCCCCAAACAATCAGAATAAATCCCGACTTATTCACTGAACTTCAACAAAACGGTTCGATCAGGCTCACAGCGACTACCTTATTAGGCATACACATAGAGCTGGATGAAGGAACAGAAAGTTTCACATTGATTTAAAGGTGTCCCCTCTATATCCCTAAAACCCCTTCAGTATTACTGAATGCCGCTAGAAGCTCCCACTAATCCTTATGATGTTCCATATGTAAAAACAGCTTCCTTAAATGGAAGCCGCTTTTCGTATTATTACCGTCTCGCAAAATCAACAAATTTGAATTTATCCGGGTGTTGATCCTTGATTAATTTGGCGGGAATATAGTCTTTTAAAGCTCTTACTCAGCTTCCGTTACTTCATGCTCCATTACATACATATCATAAAAAGCAGCAAGCGATGTGAAGAAGTATGGCGTAACATACAAACTGATGCCAAACACCAATATACCGCCGACACCCGTCAACGCAACTGAAGCGGTTAGAGCTGTAACAGAAACGCCAGAAGCTAAGGATGTAATCAGAATGATTGTACCTGTCATTAAAAGGATGAAAGGCAAAATGATCCATCCGAGGAAGGAGAGAGCCAGCTTGAAGAGATCCATTTTGTTGCCGTTCATCATTTTCATGCTTTCCTTAATCGCATCATTAGGAGACAATTCCGGGTGATCCCTCATAATGAAGAATGTCATTGAATAGCTGAGCCCCTTTATAATACCCGGTACGATTAATAATAAAGACCATAGCATGGTGTAAACCGAAACAAGAACCGAGGCAGTCAAATTTCTGCCGTAATCCGCGGAAAAGGCGGAAAATATTCTTGTGAATGTCAGTTGCTCACCTCGTTCAACATCCTGGTAGAACCATAGATAACCAACCGATAATGGGGCAATAACAAAAATCAACAACAGCAAAAAGACAAGATAATTTTTTTGCGCCATTGAATCAACCAAGCCGTATATGATGCTGAACAAAAAATAAACACCGATTGCCAAGCCCCATTTTCCTTTCAAAGACTCTCTGGCAACTTGTTTCGTGTTTTTAATTGCATAAGCCATCTTTTCTCGCTCCTTTCCGGAAATTTATTATACTTAAATAGTAATTCCCTTTAAAGAAACTGGTTAAACTAAAAGCTCTCCTCTAAACACTCTAAAAAACGAGACGCTCGTCGATGAACAAGCGTCTGGTCTTGTTATTCTCCCATTAAAGGAGGCTCAATTAGTTTGGCGATAATTTTATCATCCACGATAAATGAAACCTGGCACTGGCACTGGTCTTCAAAAGTATCATAGATTCTGCCTGCGCTTCTGGTCCCTTTGGCGATGGTCTGATAGCTGTTCGCCACATATCCAACCTTACCCACCATATCGATTTGCGCTTCTATTGCTTCCTCGTCGTAAAGATTATCGTAATCTTTTTTCAGCTGAATCACCTGGCCTATTTTGAATACCTTCATTCCAAAATAATGATCTGCTCCCACAATGGTAATATAGTGACCTGCCATCCTTTATCCCCCCTGTATATTCCCTCTCTCATTCTATTATAGCGTAAATTAACCTCCCTAAAGAAAACGCAGCCCTTAAAGGACTGCGCTTCATACTTATTTAAATGTCAGTTTGTATGGAGACAAAGAAGCCGTTCCTTGGGCATCCCTTACTTTAATATGATAGGTTCCTTTGCTGAGTTTGATGTTCAGTACTTCGGTATCATTTTTTCCGTAACGATCGGAGCCTGCAATCCGCTTGCCATTCTTATAGATGTCAAACGCACCGTCGAGTTCCTTTCCGCCGCTCAATGTCAATTGTCCGGTGACGGTTTTCGTCAGTTTTAGCTCAAACCAATCTTCGTCACTTTTCTTCGTATTGAAAGCATTGATTTTGCCTGTTCTTTCCCACTTCTTCCCTTTTGTCAACTCAATCATTTTGATCGGCTTGGAAGGGATGTTATTCTTCACGATTGATTTGGCATCTTCATCTGCTTGGTTAAATTGCTTCAATTCAAATGTGTACTGAGCCAAAGAGAATGGCATCGTTTCTGTTTCCCCGAAAATCACGATGAAATATGATTTTTTCTTATCAAAATAATGGGATCCATAAACACCGGATGGGTCATAATAGCTATCCAGTATTTTAACCGTTTCAAAGTCCTGGCTGTCTATCGTTTTGTTTTGGTTCTTATCCTCCAGGATTGCGATGTAAGAATATACATCTTCTTTCACCTTAGCCGGAAGCCCTTTTGTTGACGGCTTTTTATTCGTGACACTCAATGAATAGTTGCCGGATGTCTTCGGTTTATAATGATAGACGTCCTCATCATTTGTTTTCGAATAGTCTCCATGGAATTTAGTGGCCGGTAAGGTCTTCACATTTGTGTAAGAATCATTGTTCTCATATTTATCTGCCGGTGCGGAAACGAATGAAGCTTTGAATGTGTATGGATCAGTAGAGTATTTACCTGTGTACCAGTCTGATTCGACACTCATGAAATATGACTGGCCTTTCTCTAATGAGACATACATCGTGTTGGACATGGAACCGGTGAACCAGTCTCCATTTTCGCCGATTACACTTAATGCTCTGTATGTGTAATCTTCTTCGTCCGTAATGGTCTCCACTTTATGCAAAGTGAAAACATGTTTGGCCTTCCCTAGATTAAACGCGTATACTCCAGTACGATCGGCTTTGAACCGGTACCAATCCATATCATATCGTGTTTGCAGATATCCTTTTTGTTGTGAATACAATTTATGGGGAGCCGACAATTCTGTCAACGTTTCAATGATATCCCCATCTACATACTCACCGTCTTCCGGCCACAATGACTCATAGCTATCGATGCCGTCCTCATCTTTAGGCATCGATACTTTGCTCACTTTCATCGTATACGGATCGGCATGCTGCCCCGGCGTTCCCTCTATAAATGATGAAGCGGTCGTATAGCCTTCACTCATGGCAAAAAATTCAAAGAAGTCTCCCGAACCGCCTTCATACTTATTTGAAAGCTGGATCATATAGGTAGTATTCGGCGATGTCTCAAGTATATCCATTTCTCCTTCAGCAACACCTGCACTGTTTATTTCCTGAACCAATTCAAACCAAGGTTCGCCTTCTTCAACATCTTCCGCTTCCTCTGAATGGCTCTTCATTTCAGATTCATCTTCAGGGGCATCTTCTTCCGGATGCATTTGCTCATAGACCATCATGCTCAGGTCAGCACCTGGCTGTCCTGCCACTTCCAATTTCACCATGTCTGACGCATCTCCTGTTGTAAATTGGAAAAAGTCATCATCTCCATTTGAACCGACAAGATGCATACCTTTCGTCGTATACGGTAACTTATCAATCATAACCGGCTTCTCTTCAGAAGATTCATCAGGCTTGACAGTCACTTTTTTCACCGCCAGATTGTACTCAGACAGCTTGCTTCCCTGCACATCGTAGTTTCCGGATATATCTTTGACACCGATCGTCAATGTACCGTCATAAGGAGCAGTAAAGAAATGCCCTTCTGTCCGGCCTTCCTTCACGTCATTGATAGTCATTTCTTTCTTTTGTGTCGTTTTGCTCGCATAGACATTCACCAGTAACTTCGAGTCAAACATATTAGAGCTCTTCAGATCAATTTGATAAGTTTCGCCTTTTTTGACGGTCCGTTTGATCCAATGCTGATCCAGCGGCTTTGTGAATGTTCTTTTCGTGCTGTAGCTGTTTCCGCTGAAGGATTTTGCATTCTTCAGGATGGTGTCCTTATTCCAGTTATTGACCGTCAGCGACGGAATCTTTTTCATATCGAAATTCATGGCTGCCAACGGATTGACCATGCCGTATCCATACTTATTATCAAAACCTTTTGTGCCAAGATCCGTGGCCGTTCTCTTCAGGATGTACTCAATTTGCTCCGGCTTCAGATTTGGATACTTCGACAGAAGCAGAGAGGCTGTCCCGGCCACAACCGGGGAGGCCATGGATGTCCCGCTGTACTTGGCAAAAGATGATTTCTTTTCGTAATCATAGATAGGAGCATATATCTCATTGCCTGGCGCAACTAGATCGGTCGTTACTCCATAAGAAGACCATGGTGTTAGTTTTTTGCTTTTATCAACAGCCCCGACGCTAATTACACCTTCATAAGCCGCTGGATATCCAGGTGAATCACTGCCTCCATTTCCTGCCGCCGCGACAATGATGATTCCTGCATCACGGGCTTTTTTGATGGCTGCTTCTATTACAGGTGAAGCGATCGGCCCGCCCAGGCTAAGGTTAATGACCTTTGCTTTCTTTTTGACGGCATATAAAATTCCCTCTGCGATATTGTAATCGAAAGCCCCCCATTCGCGGTTAAATACGTCAATCGAAAGGATGGAGGCATTCGGATTGATTCCATATCCGCCGATTGCATTACCTTTTTCGGCTGCGATGATGCCGGAAACATGCGTACCATGATCATCAGGTAAAGGCGCATTGACCGGATTATGGACGTTATAGGATGAATGGATCTTATTCTTTAATTCCGGATGGTTACGGTCAATCCCTGTATCAATTACGGCCACCAAGACTTTGTTTTTGCCGGCTTTCTTCTGGGCTGCCGGCAGATTCAGCATCTTGTTGAAATACTGATCCGCCACTTTTGGATCGTTTTTGATTGTGTTCTCGGTATACTTCACACTTGGCATCACTGATGTAACATTTTTAGCTTCACTCAATTTTTTTGTTGCCTGTTTTGCATACATGTCATTCTGGAACTTGACGACACTGTATCCAAGCTCCTTAACCTGCTTGATCACTTTCCCTTTATAGTTTTTGAGGATGGCAGGGGAAATAGAACCCGTATGTTTGACAATCAATGTATCCGCTTGATAATAGTCTGTATGTTTCTTAGACCCCTTCTGTTGATTCGTCTGCAGGATACTGTGCTTAGTCTGGCTCCCGTCAAAGGATCCCCCTTTGCCGACCGCATAAGCACCTGCTGCTCCTGACGATACCGT
This sequence comes from Bacillus sp. (in: firmicutes), assembly GCA_051893455.1. Lineage (GTDB taxonomy): Bacteria > Bacillota > Bacilli > Bacillales > DSM-1321 > Bacillus_AD. Next base: position 18,332 of record JBJFHG010000004.1, on the reverse strand, counting down.
CAGACAGCATGCCGTCAGCATTGCTATGATCTTTCTCATACTTTCTCCCTTCTAACTGTTTAATAGAATTAATAAAAAAACACTATTACATATTCCTTACATATATTTCAAAACCCTTTCAAATATTTCAAATAACATCCGACAAAATTCGCTAATCAAAAAGACCTAGACAGTTATTATCTTCTATTCTGTAAAATGGTCTGATTTGTTCCAAATAGCTTTTCTTCGCAAATTGTATGGCAGCTGTTTTACGTATTGGACGGCACCATCCTGAAACGCTCACTGATTGATCCTGCTGGCTGCTCACAGACCATTCGCCCACTTTTGCTATGCAACTATCACTATTTGATGAAATTCCTGTAAATATTTTTTTGTATCATATGACTTAGCGAATTTTGTCTAAATAACAGGGCGCATCGTCTATTAAAAAAGAATCTCTATTTCCTTACAATAAGAGAGAAGCATTTACATAAATGGCTGTTTTCGCAAACTTTGTTGCCTATGAAGAAGTAGGCTCCAGGTTGCTCGCTTTCCGCGGGGCGGGCGGTGAGCCCGCAGGAGTCTCGCACCTTCCGCTCCCAATCAACTGGTTTTCATTACCGAACTTATGTAAAAACAACAATCTTTTAGAAAACAGCCACATAAATTGAGGAGGGTAATTTTATGACACTAAAACGCAAAATCATGGCTGTTTCCTTATCAGGCCTGATGGTCATAGGCACGGCAACAACTGCCTCTTTGCCGGCACATGCTGTAGGAAACGGACCTATGCCAGGCAATGGTTCAACCCAGACGTCCATCCTGCACACATATGAAAGTATGGTAAATCATTTAAAAAAACAGGATGCTAAACAATCCGCGATGGAACTGGAAATCATCGGACAGACCGTTAAAAACCGCGACATCTACATGGCTAAATTCATCAAAAATCCAGCTAATCCCACTATTTTGTTTTTGACTCAGCAACATGGAAATGAACAATTGACTACAGAAGGCGCACTGGAATTCATCAAACATTTAGGAACCGGGAAAACAAAGGGATTGCTCGATAAAGTGAACATCCTGATCATCCCTATGCTCAATGCCGACGGCGCGATGGGGGATGTCAACTTCCCTCTAGACGATTACTTAGCAGACGGGAGCCGGCATCTGACCCGTTACAATGCGAACAATGTAGATCTGAACCGTGAACATGCTAAAGCCGATGAGAACATGGAGCCAGAAGCGCGGGCTCTCCATGAACAAGTACTGCAAAAATATGATATTGACTATATGATCGACCTTCATCACCAAGGCGCCCTAAGTGCAGTTGACGGTGAATATGTATCAGGATCGATTTTGTATCCGACAAGCGGGAATGTGAAGCCTGAAGTCGTTCAAAAGTCCAAACAACTTGGTTCGATTGTCTACAATACCCTGCAGGCAAAAGGCTGGGGCCACATCGGCAAATATGTGGGCGGCTCAGCGGACAATATTGGGCGCAACGGGATTGCCGCCCGCTATGATATCTCAACACTTTTATTCGAAATGCGCGGAATGTCTGACCATTTCTATGAATCATATGTTCTTGGTCAAAAAAGTAATGGCTATCTGATCAGACAAACAATCGAAACATTAGACTCCACTACAAGAGCGATTGCAGATCGTTCTATCCAATCAGCTGATATCACATTCTGGGATACACTCCCTGAACAATACACAATGCCGCGTGGAGAATCAGATGAATAGTGATATTAAAAGAAAGTCCCACGAATTCCCGAGGGACTCTCTTTTTCCTTTCTGAGTCCGCTGATACTACAGATTAACGCTCACCTATCCTCTAGAATTCGAAGAGACTGGCCATTATATCTATTTTTCTATTTATTGGTATGAAATATTTTCCACATATTATAAAATGAAAGTGTAATATGAAAACACTTTCATTACTTAAAGGAGGAATGGATTTGAATTTTAAACGATTTTTGAGATTCAGCTTAGTAACTGCATTAGTCTTAGTTCCCTTGATCCCATCCAACACTGCTGGAGAAAACGTGTATGCCCAACAATCTGAAACCACCGTGATATCTGAAAATTTCGATAACGTACCGAATAACTCTCTTCCGGAAGGATGGAAAGTTGTTCAAGGAAGCGCAGCTGTGCAAGATGGACAGCTCTTGCTGACTTCGCCTGCCACAGCCTCTCCTGCAAGAGTTCTCGTCCCCCTGAATGCTGGAACAGGTGACTATGTGTTCGAAGCAGATATGACCTTTGTCTCCGCTGTTGAAGACACCAGATGGGCCTCCATGATGTACCGTATCCAAAATGAAAATTTCCCCTACTATCAATTTGCCCTTCGAAGAGGAAGCAATGCCCTGAATGGACTGGAGTTTGCAAAAAGAAGTCCCCAAAATAATTGGAATGTACAGGAAACCAACTTTTATCATGAAAAGCTGGAGTATAACAAATCCTACCGGATAAAAATTATTGCCAGTAAAAATCGGGTTCAACAGTTTATTGATAATAAACTGTATATCGACTCCGACCAAGCCAATGATTGGCTGACCGGAGACATAGGTTTCCAGGCAGCCGGCACCACCGTACAGTTCGATAATGTGAAAGTCACCACCTATTCGGATACTTTGCCACCAGTACAAAACTCAGGCGCGTTTATACCAGCTGAGCCTGAAACGAATATCATCAATCCCCCTACTATCATAGATGGAGCTCAGTCAAGTCCAGCCAGTACACAAACTGCTTCTGCTATTCTGCCCGTTTCAAAAGACAATCAAGGTAATCTGAAAGTTAGAGATAAAAGCCTTAAAGAAGCACTTTTATCATTAAAAAATAGACAAATCCCCATTCTTAAAGTGGAAGATGAAGGGGTAGATGAGCTGATCATCGACGCTGTGAATGAGACACAGACCAGAGATTTTCATCTAATTTCCAGTAAACCAGCCATTGTAAAATCTATGACCAAAAAATACCCTACAGCAAGAGGCGGGCTTGTCTATACCAAAAACTCGTTAAACAAACATGATCTTAAACAGCTTGTCCGGGATGTACACACAAGTAATGGCAAATCTGTCGTGATCCCGCAAAAGCTTCTTTCTAAAGAGATTGTCCATTACCTGCATAATAGGACTGTCTCTGTGTGGGGAGAAGGCGCCGTCTCCAAGGATTCTTCACATGAAATGATCCATTTAGGGGTTGATGGCATTATTTCAGCCAATCCAGAATACACAATAGAGGCACTCGGCGAATACCCGGAAAACACAATCATCCAAAGGCCGATTATAGCTGCCCATCGCGGCATCCCATCTTTGGCTCCTGAGAATACGATGGCCGGTTACAGACTAGCCTATGAGCTTGGTGCCGACATGATTGAAACAGATATAAAGAAAACGAAGGACGGGCATCTAATCGTTATGCATGATGACACAGTCAATCGTACAACTGATGGTACTGGGCGTGTAAAAGACCTGACCCTTCAGGACATCCGCAAGTTAGATGCCGGGATTAAGTTCAGTCCGGAATTCGCTGGCGAAAAGGTGCCTACATTCAAAGAATTTCTCCAAGGATTCAAAGGAAAAGATGTAGTATTACTTATTGAATTAAAAGACACGGGAATAGAAGAACAGGTGATACAGGAAATTAGACAGGAAAATATGATGGATCAAGTTGTCTTACAAAGCTTCAACTTGGACAGTATGGTCAAAATCAATCAATTGACCCCTGAACTTCCATTAGGCTATCTCTTCTCTGCAGCAGTCCCTGCAACGGAGGGCCTAAAAATCGCAAATGCCCGAAAAATGATGGATTACGGCACTGTTCATAATGTGACGCTTAATGCTAGTTACGGTACTTTATATCAGGAAGCGATCACATATATGAGACAGCGTGGCATGATCAGTTTGCATTGGACTTTCAGAAACGAGGATCCATTTCGTGATAAGCTAAAAGAAGGGCTGATCGGTCCTATCACTGATTACACGCAATGGCTGTCGGATTCCCCTGTATCACTAGAAACACCAATTAAGAAAAGAAATCTTAAAGTCGGAAAAACAGCTGAAATAAAAGCAAAAGCATTCCTGGACTATCGAACAAAGAAAACAGAGAATATCGATACGGAATTAATCATCATGGAAGGCTCTGGGGTTGTACGTGTAAACGGGAATTCAATAGAAGCTCTAAAACCTGGTGTAGCCTATGTGTTTGTCAAACATACCTTCACCATGCTCGATGAGGAATGGAACTTAGTCAGTGAACCGATCCAAGTAAATGTGTCCCAATAGATAGACAAATAAGCCCCTGACAATGAACCTATTGTCAGGGGCTTATTCCAATTATACAGAGACTAATGAACAATAGATATGATAGAATATTATTACAAATCAAGAGGAGGTTACTAGATGAATATAGTCGATATGGTGGATTCCCAAATGATAGCATCCATTAAAAAACCTGCGGACATCGAAAAAGCGATAAACAGCGATGCCAACATCGCTTTCTTGCTCACAGGGAATCTGATCAATATGCACCACTATCTGGACAAGCTTCAATCGGCTCACATGCATGTTTTTATTCATCTCGACTTTATTGATGGTCTTTCCAATACGAAAAGCGCTGTTAGTTACATCGCAAAAGTATGGAAACCTACAGGCATCATTTCCACAAAAAGCAACCTGATCAAGTTTGCCAAAGAGGAAGGGCTTATGGCCATTCAGCGCATATTCTTAATCGACTTTGGAGCCATCCAAAAAGGGATAGAAATGACGTCCTCCTGCAAACCTGATGCGGTTGAAGTGCTGCCAGGATTAATGCCGAAAGTAATCGATAAACTGACCAAACAAATTCCTCTGCCGATCATAGCAGGCGGCCTGATCAGCGAAAAGGCTGAAGTACTTGCTGCGCTAGAGGCCGGGGCACTAGCAGTTTCCTCTGGTAATTCGGAGATGTGGCATCTAGACTTATAAATTGGAGACACCTTTAATACTGTCCAGTACATAGGCAGGTTCGTAATGAGATGTTCTCACCATTTCCTTTGTGGTGATTCCCGTTAAGACAAGCACGGATTGCATCCCATTTTCATTCCCCATTTTTATATCTGTTTCCAGACGGTCACCAATCATATAACAGTCGGAAGGGGCAAGGTTAAGAATATGCTTCACTACATATTCAGCCATCAGCCGGGAAGGTTTGCCGGTTATGGAATCAATACTTTCTCCGGTAGCCCCTTCCAAAGCGCCAATCATCGCTCCGCAATCCGGAATCTCGCCCCCCTTAACCGGACACGTTCGATCTGGATTGGTTGCAATAATTTTCGCTTTGTTATTCCATGCCTGAAAAGCAAGATTGATTTTTTCATAAGAAAATTCACGATCCCAGCCCAACACCACATACTTCGCTTTTAATGGATCCTCAGTGATAGGAATGTTTTCTTCCCTTAGTTCCTCCAGCAAAGGCTCCTCACCAATAACAAGAGCAGCTTCCCCATCCCTTAGTTGGTCTTTCAAGAACTTGGCTGTTATAAAATTAGAGTTGATGACCTCATCCAAATCGACTTGAATACCCAGTTTATTCAACTTTTGTACATATTCCAAACGAGTTGAAATCGATTTATTAGTAAGAAATATGACTTTATCTCCCCTGTCCCTCAGCTCCCGAATTGTTTCGGCTGCCCCATCAATTATTTCATCATCCAAGTAGACTGTTCCATCCAAATCAAAGATAAACCCTTTAGTCACTATCGGTCCCTCCAGAAAATCATTGTTGATTTTTAGTTAAACGGTTGGCTAATGCCTGTAAAATCAATACAAGCACAACCAGGACAATCGACATCGCGGCTGCTGTATAATACTCTCCGCGCAGTATATTCTGGAAGATTGCCAAGCTCATAGGAGCCCATTCTGCAGGTGCCAGCAATATCGAAATACTTGTTTCCTTAATGACAGTTATAAAAACGAGCACCGAGCCGGCAGCGATCCCCGGCAACATAAGCGGTCCAATAATGGTGACAGCAGCCGTCAGTGGAGTCGCCCCCAGATTAATGGCTGCTTCCTCTATGTCCTGCTTGATAGCCCTCATCGTTCCCATCGTTGATCGAACCATGTATGGGAGTCTTCTGATCGTATAGGCTAAAATTAAAAGCAGTGCAGTACCTGTCAGGTGAAGAGGCGCCGTATTGAAAGTCTGTATCAGAGCGATACCAAATGCGATCCCTGGAACGACCAATGGAATGGAAGTCAGAAAGTCAAGTTTTGATGAATTTTGGCGGACAACAAAATAGGATACAAAGGTCGCAATGACCACACTTAAAGCCAATACGCCCAAGGCCAAAATAATGCTGTTCTGGATATTGCCCATAGATGTCGTGAAAATCGTCTGATAGTGTTTTAATGTATATCCCTTCGGCAGCAAGTCTTTTCCCCAAGTTGTGGCGAAAGACTGAAGGGCAATCGATAATATAGCCAGTAAAGGCACCAGTACGATAAAGCTGGAATAAATCGTCAACACTCTTGTTAGAAGCTTATTGTCATTCAGCTTCTGCATTTTCGGCTTACCAGAAACCGAACCGTAGTTCCTCCCCTTAGTGAACAGATGCTGAAGCCAGAAAAAGAAGGCGGCCACCAACACCATAATCACTGTCAAAATGGCTGCTCCTCCCCAGTTAAAGAAGCCGGCAATTTCCCTGTACGCTTCAACTACTAACAGGTTAAGATCACTTGGCGCCAAAATGATCGGCGTTCCGAAGTCAGAGAAACTGACTGTAAATATAAGCAACGCGCTGGATATAATACCGGGAATCGCCAAAGGAAATGTAACAAAAGCAAATGTAAACCAGCTCTTGGCCCCCAGGTTCAAAGAAGCTTCTTCGAGTGTGATATCACTCACCTTAAAAGCGGCGACCATTGGCCAGAGAGCATAGGGGAAGAAAAAGAAGACCTGTACGAGGACAATCCCTGTCATGGAATAAGGATCGATAAACAGCCCTTTTCCCCCTATAGCTTGATAAAAAGATGTTACCCATCCCGCTCTGCCGAACATAATGATGAAAGCATATGCAGAAATAAAAGTCGGGACAATAAGGGGTATTGTACATAATGCTGAAATGGTTTTCTTAAAGGGCATCGTTGTTCTCGCAAGTCCGTAAGCAATCGGAATACAGATGAGAATAACAAGAACAGCTACGAGCATAGCCAGCCCCAAACTATTCTTTAAAGCACTAAAATACGCGCCTTCCTGAAAAATAGCTTTGTAACTATCCAATGTCACCCCGCTGAATTTTTCAATAGTCGCTTTTAAAATAGCCGGATCTGTAATAGAACCTAATATGTTTACAGGTTGCCCAGTAAAGCTGACCAAAAAGACAGAAAACAAAGGAAGAAGCAGGAACGTAATGAAAAACAGATATATAAGAACCTTAGCAACAGTAAGTCCGCTGATTGAATCCTTGATTCTCTTCATATCAACAATACCTTCTCTGGATCAATTGACATTTTAATTTTGTCGCCCTGCTTTAAAATGTTTTCCCCCGAGGAATAAGTTGTATCGACGGAAAGTTGGTACGAACCCACCTTTACGTCATATCTTACGATTGAGCCAAAGTAAGTAGGAACTATGATTTCGCCTTCCACTACATTGGATAAGTCAATTTGAACTTGGTCCGCTTTGAAAATAGATATGCTTTCAGGACGTATGATTATATCTACATCCTTTTTATTGGCTTTATGCAGAGACCTTAATACGAAACCTTCTCCTTTTACTACGGTGAGACCGTCCTTCTGATCGACAACTGTTCCTTTTAAAATATTTGATGTCCCGACAAAATTCGCAATAAATGGAGTAGCCGGCTTACTGTATAAATCTGTCGGCTTCCCTATTTGCACGATTTCTCCCTGGTTCATTACAGCAACCCGATCAGCCATACTCATTGCTTCTTCTTGGTCATGGGTAACAAAAATAGTTGTAATGCCCAAGTCCTGCTGAATTCTGCGAATGGTGTTCCGCATCGAATGACGCAACTTTTGATCCAGGTTGGATAACGGTTCATCCATCAAAAGGACTGCCGGCTCCATTACCAGTGCCCTCGCCAGTGCAACACGTTGCTGTTGCCCTCCTGAAAGTTCACTCGTTAAACGGGATGCATAGGGGTCCAATTCTACATATTCGAGAATCTCCATGACCTTTTTTTCTATTGCTTTCGGATATTTCCCTAACTTTCTGTTGAGAAGTCTTGCATATACTCCAGCCTGCGAAAACAGATTACTAGAATTTAGCTGTTTAATATTTAAACTATATGCTACATTTTCAAAAACATTCATATGTGGGAATAAGGCATAGCTCTGGAAAACCATTCCGCAGTTTCTTTTGTTCGGAGGAATGTTATTCACTTCTTTGGACCCAATCAAAATTGTTCCGCTGGTAGGCTGTTCAAACCCTGCTATACAACGCATGGTTGTGGTTTTCCCGCAACCGGAAGGCCCAAGAAGGGCAAAAAATTCCCCTTCTTGGATATCAAGGTTTACATTATTTAAAGCTTTTACGCCCGCAAATTCTTTTGTCACTTGATTAACTTTAACCGAACCCATACTGATCACCTTTTTTATTTGATTTTAGACTTCCATTCGTTTCGGACACGATCGTAGTTTTCGTTCACCCAATCGATATCCAAGTCGATTGCATTGGATTTGATTGATTCCAGTGAAAGAGGTGTTTTTGATTCGACTTCAGGATTAATCGGAATATGATACCAATCTGCAAGAATTTGTTGGCCCTCTTTAGATAAAAGGAAATCAATTAATTTTTTTCCGCCTTCCGGATTTGGCCCGCCTTCAACCAAAGAGACCGGGTTTACAAGTACAGGCGTTTTATCAGGAACAATAAAATCCACGGTTTCCCCTTTAGCCTTCGCTTCATAAGTCATAAAATCAAAACCGATGCCAATATGCGCCTCTCCCATTGCTACTGCTTTAGTTGGTCCAGAACCGGAGTCCGGGATGGAGTTCGCCTGATCAGCGAGCTTTTGGAAGTATTCCCAGCCTTTATCTTCTCCAATTTGCATCATTTGGCTTAACACCATTAACGTAGCTGTACCTGATGCAGCTGGGTTAGGGAATTGGATTTTTCCTTTCCATTTCGGATCCAATAGGTCATCCCATGTTTTAGGCGCTTCTTCTTCTGTAACCAGCTCCGTGTTATAGGTGAAGCCCAGAACGAAGACCTCCACCCCGACATAGTTTCCATCTTGGTGTTTGACCTTAATGCCGTCTTCAACAACATCCCAATCCTTTGCTATATCCGGTGTGTAAGCAGCAATAATTCCTTTATCCGCTGCCGTTTCAAACGGAAGGATTCCTCCTCCTCCGTACCAAACATCGCCTTGTGGATTATCCTTTTCGGCCAACATACGGTTAACTAATATATTGGTGCCCGCATACTGAACGTCCACATTCCCGCCATGGAGCTCTTCGAATTTTTTGCCCAGCTCCTTAGTCATTTCAGGTGTTTCTGGAGAATAAAAAGTGATTCTGCCGGTATCCCCTTTACCTTTTTCTTCACCTGAGGAACTTTCTTCGGCACAACCTGCCAAAATACCACCGACCAGCACTAGCGAAGTTAGCATCATAAACATTCTTTTCATTAAGATTACCCCCATTTTTAAGGACTCGAAAAAAATGTAGAAAAAAACGAGAACATCCACACCAAATGAAACCCCTTACAGTAAGGGTTTTCATTTCGGGTTTCGTCTCTCGTTCTCTTCCCATTTATTTCATTAACCTAATTATACATTTTATTCTAAATATTACAATATCTTTATTTATAAATATTTTTTCCCTTTTAATCCTTATTTTAGTACAAATATTGAGCTTCTATAATAAATCTAGTTCTACCCGCATCCGACATCTCCGCCAGTTGGGATCAGCAGAATTGCTTGTGTTCTCAGATGAAGAATACAAGCAATTAAAATAGCAACTGTAGAATCTATGTCTACCCAGTGAGGCAGGCACTTAACAAATGACTACCGCGCTGGGTCTTTTTAGTTGAGTCGGATACCAAAAACCTCCGGAACAGAATTCCAAGAGTTTTTTTTTCTGCCGAACAGGAATCTTAAACTCATTGTCTACTTCCTATAAATAATCTTCGCAATGCCATAATGACTGATGCTTTCAATTAATCCCGCTATTTCGACTGGAGATTCCCTAAAGTCACTCTGAATCCACTCATCCAACACACCTATTGTTCCCGCTGATATAAAAGTAGATAAGTAAGCAATCTGCCTTTCAGGTACATTTTTACCGGAACGGGTCCACTTCTCTACACATTTCTTATGTGCAATCTCCAACACATCATCCAAGAAATCCTTACCATTCTTCAAGCTAAATAAAATTCTGCTTAGTTCTTTATTATTTAAGATAACCTCCAGGATTTCCTCCGTAAAACCGGAAATTGTGTAGTCGTCCTTAGAAGTGGAGATTGCCGCTTTAAGCTCGCTGACGAACTGATATTTGAGTTTATCCAACAAATCATAGACATCTTTATAATATCTATAAAATGTCGCTCTGTTAATCTCACATTGTTCACATAGTTCAGTGACGGTAATCTTATTAATTGGTTTTTGTTCCAGCAATCCGATAAAAGCTTCTTTAATCACTTTTTTTGTATATCTTATTCTGCGATCTTCCATTGAAACTCCCACTCGTAAACAGATTTGATAATAGTGTTTAACAACGTACAATCAATACTAGATTGATGATTGATACAGTGTGTCCGTCATTATAAAATTATCATATCAATTATACAACACAATGTTTAATAACTCACGGAGGTAGTAATGGATACTCTTACAATCATGACGGACGGTAGTTGCGATTTACCAAAAGACATAATCAAAGAATATGGAATCAAGATTATTCCTTTGCATGTTCATTTTGAGGATGGTAAAGATCATGTTAGTGACAACGAGGAATTCTATACCAGGTTGCGCAGTGGGGAAGTGGCCAAGACAAGTGCCTGTTCGCCGTCTGCAGCTATTGAAACGATGAAAAAAGAACTCGATCAAGGGAAAGATATCATCTGCATAACCATTTCCAGTTCACTCAGCTGTTCCTTTAACAATATAAGGATCGCCAGTTTGGAACTTCTGGATTCTTACCCAGACCGCCGCATTACGGTCATCGATTCCTTAACGACATCAGCTGCTATGGGATTATTGACGGCAAAAGCCTGTATATTGAAACAGCAAGGCATCTCTTACAACGAAATAGTGGACTACCTGAATATAAATAAGCATTCCTATCATATCGAATTTTATGTCGATGAGCTGCAATATTTAGTAAGAGGAGGCCGTCTCAATCCTGCTCTCGCAAAGATAGGAAGTATCATAAGCATCAAGCCGATCCTCACAATCACAGACAAAGGAACAATTGAAGTTGCCAGTAAAGCGAGGAAGACTTCCGGTGCCCTAAAGCAGATTAAACAAAGGTTTCTGGCGTCAACAGCTGACAACGGGATGATATGCATTGTCCATTCGAACAATACGGAAAAAGCTGAGTCACTAAAAGAAGAGCTGCTGTTGGAACAAAACTTTACCGACGTATTCATCTGTGAACTTTGTCCGACCATTGGTTGCCATACTGGTCCAGATTGTCTCGGATTGTCCTATGTACTAAAAAGCTGACACAATGGGATAAGCGAAGATGATAGTAAATTAATTAGTTTCGATATCCCGCACTGCCCCAATCGTTTCCCTGATTGCATCCACGATCGACAATGAAAGAAAGCCAAGACCTTCATTCACCATTCAATATGGTTTTACCGCTTTGATGAGAACAGATTGGTCAGCTCTTTCTTCATCAATACCTTCAATTCTGCCTTCTCGTCCGGTAAAAGGGAGCTTATTAATTCCTGCTGTCTATTTTTCACCTCCGGTATGCTATGCGCGTCAGGGTCGATTGACAGCAGGTACTGCCAAAGGTCATCTAAAAGCACGCTCATTTGCCGGATTACCGCATCTGAGAGGTATAGTTCATTACAATCGAAACATTCATTTGCTTCCAGCCATTTTCCTTTAGCCAGATTGAAGCGGATTGAATTCATTTTTGCGACGACACCTCCCCGTTGCTCATATACTTCCCATCTGTCGAGAAGTGACTCCCGCTCCAGATTGCCAATCTGCGCCTGCACCATATGCCACTCCAAATCTTCTGTGCTCATATTCTCTGAAAGCTCTGCCGTCTGTTCACCAAAAGCGACAATGTCCTGATAGGCCAGTACAGTCAATCTGTATAGTTCAGGATACTTTTCATGTTTTTTGGACGTGTACAGCTCAAAACCTTTACTGATAAACTGCTGCGATAATTTAAGATCTTCAATCTCCATCATCCATTCATGTTTATGCTTCTCAAGACTGCGGTCCAATGTATGTGTAACTGCCTGTTTGAAGAGAAATGTAATGGCCAATCCAGAAATCGATGCTGTTCCGATAAAGGCAAGAAAATCACTTTTCAAAAACTCCAAAACCACTCCCCCCACCCCCTATCTTCTTTTGACTCCTTTAGCCTATAATATTTGATTTTCCGAATTCTGATTCCCTATAAAAAAAGCAGCCGTCCCCATGAAGCGGACGGCTGCCTCCTGAATCATAGGCCTTTTCCTGTGAAGGCCAATGGAAGCTCTATTGAACTTTTTTTCGGATCGATTGTAATTTCCGTACCCGCCGACGGACGGATCGTATAATCATAATCACTCGACAGAAGGACGATTCCGATTTGGTCTCCTTCCCCGAATACATAATCATCCGGCTGCAAGTCCCATGTAAAGGTATAATCCTTACCTGGCTTAAGCGCTTCTGATTTCCCTGCCCCTTTCAGATTCTGCGGATCCATCCAGCCACGGGTGATGATTTCCGTTTTGTCTGTCCCGTATCTGACCAACAGTGCTGTCAGGTTGGCAACTGGCCTGTCAATACTGGCGCGGATACTGACTTTCGGTGTCCCGCTTAGACGGACCTGCTTTGTAAGAGGTGCTGTTTTGTATACAAGCCGGTGGGAGGAATCCACTTCCGCTGCCAAAGTCTCTGCCCTGACACGAGCATTGTCGGTGAAGCTTTGGCTTGCCTTTCCGGAAGAAGGTGACAGGCTTAATTCACCTGACCTTTGTCCCTCTGCATGGAAATACATCCTTGTTTTCTTGCTTCCTGCCGCTGGCCATTTTTGTTCAACAGACCATGTCTTATCCTCTCTCTGGATATCTACTTTCGGTTCATCCATCACATCGTTATTAATATCATAGAGCCAATGATCGAACCATTTATTCAACGTCTCCAGCCATTCTGCCCTTCTGAAGTTATAGGGGTTGCTATGTCCTCCCTGGTGCAGCCACAATTTAGTCGGCACTTTGTTTTTCTCCAAAGCAGTCCACCAATCGGCGAATTGTTTCGTTTTTACATTCCAGTCATTCAGTCCATGGACGACAAATACGCTGGCCTCGACCTTTTTTGCATCCTTCGTATAGTCACGGTCTTTCCAGAATTGATTATAATCGCCTGTTTTTCTGTCCATTCCTTTGGTCAGTTCACGCATCACTTGGCCGCAGGCTTCCGGATTTTCCCTCGTCAAGATTGCTTCCGCCATATTGTCGGCATCTTCCCCCTGGTATCCTCCAGGGGCGGTCACCAAACCGTTGGCGCGATAATAATCATACCAGCTGCTGATCGCTGCAATCGGCACAATCGTCTTCAGGCCCTCGACCCCAGTTGCCGCTACGCCATTCGGGAGGGTACCGTTATAGGAAACACCGGTCATCCCGACATCCCCCGTCGTCCAATCCGCTTTAACTCGCTTCCCATCTGCGTCATAAGCTTTTGCCCGTCCATTCAGCCAATCGATGACCGCTTTGGTCCCTTCGATTTCCCGTTTATCACCTGTTGTCGGGCAGCCTCCGGACATGCCGGTGCCGATGCTCTCCGCCAATACGACCGCATAGCCCCTCGGCACGAAATAATCATCATAATAACCGGATAGGTTCGCTGCCGGTTTCCCTCCATTATGACCCTTTTTCCCCTTTTTCGGGACTGCCTCAAGCTCAGCATCAACATCATAGACCGGGACATTCAATATGCCGGAACGGTAAGGGCTCATCTCATAGATGACAGGCACCTTCATTCCCTCTTCCGTTTCTTTTGGACGGATGATGTCAGCCCGGACCCTGTCTTTCCTTCCGTCACGGTCACTATCAATCTTTGTTTCAACGAATACTCTTTCCACAATGGCATCTTCAAGAGAAAAAATCGGCTGGGTCATCCCATTTTCGACCCGGATCTGTGGCGGACTGGATGGTTTGCTGTCGGCAGCAACACTGGTGCTGCCCGAATAAACAAAAGGCATCACCAAGACGGCAGATAGAATGGCTTGCGAGATTTTTACTTTCAATCGGCACCCTCCTATAAATTGGAATATAAATTAACAGTAAGGGAAAGATTCTGTTTTTATAAGAGGATATAGCATCAAAAACGATAGATTAATATGAACCTCTAGACTTATGCCCGCAAAAAAAGACCCACTCTTACATGGTCTCAATCGTTCAGATTGGCAGCATGTCAACTCATTGTTTTCCTTTTTCTCAAAGGAAGATCCGGTGCTTTCCGAAAGGTATCGACTATATGCATGACAGCATAATAAGGATTATGACACATCACCTTAGGCCCAGTTTGTCGCATAACCTCCTTAATTTCTGCTCTCCTATCGGGTTTATAGCAATGAATCTTGCAGTTTTGGCAAGCCGGCTTTTTCTCTTGGAACGGGCATTTGCTTAACCGGAAATGGGCATATTCCTCCAACTTTCGGCACCTTTCGCATAGTGTCTCCTGCTTATGCTCCGACTTGCAGTACAGGCTGATCATTAGACTAATCGTCTGTCTTTCCCTTGTCATTCTGTCCAACTCGCTTACTCCCCTTTCTGCAGACCATATTTTTGAACTCTTCTGAATCACCTATCTCCACCTATTATCTCAAGAAAGTATAGATATACTTTGAACTTTATTTGAAATCATAGAGACCTTCAGATTAGGTGGTTGTATTAAGACCTCTTAGCACCCATTGGCAGGGGGAATTGACGTTACACCCCATAAATGTTATGATTTTTCTTAATTATCCAAAAACTAAATATTTGTGGGAATTGGTTTCTTAATGCCTATTAAGAATTAAAAGGGAAGCTTGGTGAAAATCCAACACGGTCCCGCCACTGTAATAGAGGAATTAGCGCCGCTATATCACTGATTGCCAGCCAATCGGGAAGATGGTGCCTAATGTAGATCCTTGAGTCAGGAGACCTGCCGATTCCAACAACACTGTTTTGTAACCTACGGAAGATAGGGAGGTGTTAGGATGAATAAACCTGTAAATATATATGGGCATTTCTAACGTTTTTTCTATGGAAATCGTTAGGAATGCCTTTTAATTTTTTTTGCAGGGAGATGAAAGGATTGAAAACCAGTAACTTAGGATATCCGCGAATCGGCGAGAATAGAGAGTGGAAAAAAGCCCTTGAGCACTATTGGGCCGGCAAGATTGACGAAGAACATTTTAAACAGTTAACAGATCACGTTCTGTTCACAAATCTAAAGAAGCAGGCCGAACTGAGAATCGACTATATCCCCGTTAACGACTTCAGCTACTATGACCATGTATTGGACACTGCAGCAATGTTCGGCTTGGTTCCAAGCCGATACGGAAAAGCCGGCGAAGACATTCCTTTATCCCAATACTTTGCAATGGCCAGAGGAAATAGTGCGGTTGTAGCCTCGGAGATGACAAAGTGGTTCAATACGAATTATCACTACATCATTCCCGAGCTGAATGATGCAACTTTTCGCCTGATTGAAAATAAGCCGTTGCAAGCGTACAGGAAAGCGAAAGAAAAGCTGGGCATCGAAGGGAAACCGGTGATAGTCGGGCCTTACACGTTCCTGAAACTTTCAAAAGGATACGACGAAAAACAAGTGCCCAGCATCCTTTTGCAGCTGATTCCTTTATATCAGCAGATTCTCAAAGAACTGCAAGATGAAGGCGTACGATGGGTTCAATTGGACGAACCGGTTCTCGTCACATCCCTTTCAAAGGATGAATGGAAGACAGTACGATTTATTTATGAACAGTTGCATGAAGCGGTTCCTTCTTTGAACATCATGCTACAAACCTATTTTGATTCGGTGGATGAATACGAAGCTCTTATCTCCTTGCCGGTTCAAGGCATCGGATTGGATTTTTCCGGCGGTGAACGGAATATAGAGAACATCCAATCGTACGGTTTTCCGGAAGATAAAATACTTGGACTGGGCATTATAGATGGACGCAACATTTGGAAGGCCGACTTAACCGCCAAAAAAGAACGGATCGACTTCATTTTAGAGAAAGTCGATTCAGATAGATTATGGATCCAGCCCTCTTGCAGTCTACTGCATGTTCCGATCACTACTGCCAATGAGCCACTGCTAGACGACACGCTGAAACATGCTCTTGCGTTTGCAAATGAGAAATTACTAGAGATCCAAACACTAAAACAGTATTACCATGACCCTTCATCCGATCTGCCGGAAGCGTTCTTGCAAAGCAGGAAACATATTGATGTCTTAAATTTATCGCTTGCCCGCAACAACACAGATGTCCAATCGGCAATCAAACACATTTCTGCAGGTGATTTGGGGCGTAAGGAAAAATACAGACAAAGAAAACAAATACAACAAGCGTATTGGAAACTTCCTGATTATCCGACCACGACAATCGGCAGTTTTCCGCAAACAGCAGAGGTACGCAAAGCCCGCCGCCAATTCAAACAGGGCGAAAGATCACCGGGACAATACAATGAATTCATCAAAGCCGAAATTGCCAGATGGATTTCGATACAGGAAGAAATTGGTCTGGACGTACTAGTGCATGGGGAGTTTGAACGCAATGATATGGTTGAATATTTCGGTGAAAAGCTGGACGGTTTTGCTTTCAGTTCAAACGGCTGGGTACAGTCCTATGGCTCACGCTGTGTAAAACCGCCGATTATCTACGGCGATGTGGCTTTCGTTGAGCCGATGACGCTGTATGAAAGCAGCTATGCCAACAGTCTGACAGCAAAGCCAGTGAAAGGGATGCTTACAGGCCCTGCCACCATCCTCAATTGGTCATTCGTCCGAGACGATATACCACATAAAGAGGTGTGCTATCAAATTGCTTTTGCTTTAAAAGAAGAGATTGATGTTTTAGAAAAGAATGACATCAAGATGATCCAAGTGGACGAGCCGGCGTTGCGTGAAGGACTCCCGCTGAAAAAGGAAGACCGCCAAGAGTATCTGGATTGGGCTGTCAACGCATTCTTATTGGCAACATGTTCAGTGGAACCGACAACACAAATACATACGCATATGTGTTATTGTGACTTCAATCATTTTTTGAATGTAATCAGCAAATTGGATGCCGATATCATCTCCCTCGAAACGTCCAGAAGCCATGGAGAACTACTTCAATCGCCACAGCTGAAGTCATATAAAAAAGGAATCGGCCTGGGGGTATACGATATCCATAGTCCGCGCGTCCCTTCTGTTCGAGAAATGACCGATATCCTTTCAAATTACTCGAAGATACTGCCAAAGGATCAAATTTGGGTCAATCCGGATTGCGGATTAAAAACGAGAAAAGAAGAAGAAACGATCGCTTCCCTGAAAAACATGGTTAAGGCTGCACAAGCAATCCGAGCATCCGCCGAAAGCATATCGAAAGGGATATAAAACTATGTTACATAAAGAAAAATCAAAGACAGTCAGTGAATCGAGAGCCGAACTGGTCGATTTGATCCTCCCGCCCGACACGAACATGCATGGTACGATTTTTGGTGGCAAAGTAATGGCTTACGCAGATAAGATAGCCGTCATATCCGCAATGCGGCACTGTCGAAAGCCGGTTGTCACAGCGCGCAGCGACTCATTCGAATTTCATGCGCCCATTAAATCAGGCGAAGCCATCTGTATCGAATCTTTCGTCGTTTGCGCTTTCCGCACATCAATGGAAGTCCTCGTCAGAATATATGCCGAGAACTTGCTGACCGGTGAAAAAAGACGGACTTCCCAAGCTTTTTTAACAATCATAGCGATTGATGAACATTCTAAACCTGCCGAAGTGCCGCCGATCATTCCGGTAACGGATGAAGAAAAAATATTGTATCAATCGGCAAAGGAACGGTACCATAGCAGAAAAAAAGCTATGGCTGCCTCCATAATTTGATGGGGCTGTCTAATAAGTCCATTAGCGAGTTAATTGAAACCAAATTGAAAAGCCAAGAATGCTGTTAAATGATATGCTCCCCATTAG
>JBJFHG010000003.1:0-66430 GCA_051893455.1 Bacillus sp. (in: firmicutes) | reverse complement strand
GAAGAGCTTAACTTCCGTGTTCGGAATGGGAACGGGTGTGACCTCTTCGCTATCGTTACCAGACAAGGTGTTTTTTATTTTTTCTTGTTTGCCTTTCGACAAGAATTAATATATCACCCTTTTAACCAACTGACAATAGGTAAAAATAAAGTTCTATAATTTCGATATTTCCAACATCTCTTGAGCAAAAAATAAAGTAAAGCACGCTTTTCCGCAACTGGAAAAGCACGCTTTTTACAAGTAAGCCGGCAAGGCATATATAAGAAATCGCTCATTTGCATTTTGCTCATAATGATCAAGGGGAATCTCTTCCGCCAGCTCAAAAGCTGTCTGGTCCTCAAGAAAATAGATATAATCCTCTGAACCATAATATAAGATCAATTCCACTTCCCTCGGATGCTGTTCAACCGACAAGAGTATGTTGTTCACAACTTTCATAAAGATCTGTACAGAGAATGGGTTGAAGAAATAAAACCGATTATCCTCCGGGCGTATATCATAGGTTTGGGCTAAACAATGGTGGAATTCAATTTGCTCATGATCGGCATGATACTCCTGAAGAAAAGCTTCCTTGTTTTCGAGCGCTTCCTGATAAAACCCTTCATCCATTTCCACACCTGATACCTTGGCCCCGAACCAATAGGTACAATAAAAATTTAAGCGCCCTTTACCGCAGCCAAAATCAACAACACAATCGGAGCGATTCAATTTGCGCCTTTTGAACAAAACATCCAGCGCATAATAAGGGGTGGGTTCATACCTATGGTAATGGAAAGATTCATGAAACCCGCGTTGACACTCAGCCGTCTTAACATTCAATAATTGATCGTATTGTTCTTCGGTCATCACTGCTCTCCTGTTCTAGAAAGATACGTGCAGCCCATTATAACACGAAAAAACAGACATTCCGCAGAATGCCTGTCTATTCAGCCTTCATCAATTTCTTGAGATCATCACGTACCGTACGGTCAGCAAGCTTCACATCCGAACGATACGCAGCGCGGCAAATGATATGCCCGGCAACAGGGGCAGTCAAAAATACAAAGAAAATACCAAGCAGCAATCGGATACTTACATATCCTTCAGCAATCCAGAAGAACATAAACGCGCCCAACAAAACGAACAAAACACCAAGCGTCGTGCTTTTAGAGGCTGCATGCGAACGGGTATATACATCCGGGAGGCGGATTAGCCCTATGGCACTTAAAAGAGTAAGAATCGTTCCCGCAAGGATACACCCCGCTGCAATCCACTCACTTATCATTTCCACGTTCAATGACCACACCTCTTTCTATGAATCTGGCAAAAGCAATTGTCCCGATGAAAGAAAGGATTCCTAACAGCAATATGATATCCAGAAAGGCATGCGACCTGAACAGGACAGACAAGATGGCCACGCCGGAAATCAAGTGGATGCCAATCGAATCAAGCGCCATGACCCGATCCGGCATGGATGGTCCCTTAAACAGTCTATAGATGGCGATCAGAATGGATATAGTCAGAATAAACAGCGCAATGGTCAAGATCCCTTCAAACATTATCGCGTAACCTCCTTAATCGCATTCTCAAAGCTAGTTTTTGCCTGTATGATTGATTGCTTGGATTCTTCCATATCCATCGCATGGACATAAAACGTTTTGTTATCCGGCGAGATCTCCAGCACCAACGAACCAGGCGTTAACGATAATAGCAGAGCCAAGATCGGTATTTCCCATTCTCCGTCGAGGCTTGTCTTCAAAGCAAAAACCCCTGGGTTCACATCTATCCTTCTGCGCGTAACCTGCTTGAGGACCAGCACTGTGGAAGATATAAGTTCTCTAAGGAATACATACATCAGCTTCAATATGGAGAAGAATGTTCCCAAATAGAAGGACTTATGGAAGAAACGCCGCATGAAAAATAATATGACAATTCCCACCAGATAGCCTGCAAAAAAGGAAGGGAAACTCCATTTATCCTGCAAAAGCATCCATAAAAAGCCAATGAATATATTCAACAATACTTGAATGGGCACAACAACCACCCCTTTTTCATTTATAGACTAGCCGTTATTTTCCCAAAACTGCATCAATGTATAGATCAGGGTCCATCAAACCGTCAGCAGCCAATTGAATATAGACCGAAATGGTTTCCCCCGACAAACCGAGGAAGACTGCCACAGATGTCAACATCGCGATGGGTACAATGATTCCTCTAGTCGTCCCCTTCTCCATCTCTTCACTCAGGTTCGTCTCACCCCAAAACGCATTCATGAAGATTTTCATGATGGAATAAAGAACGAGCAGGCTAGAAATCAATCCTATGGCCCCAAGCCAATAATCTCCCGATTCAAAAGTGCCTTTTGTGATCAACACCTTACCAAGGAACCCGCTGAATGGCGGAATACCCGCCAATGAGAGGGCTGCAATAAAAAACATCCATCCAAGAAACGGATGCGTCCGGATCAATCCGCTGATTTCCCTCAGTTTAGACGTGCCAGTCAAGTAAATGACCGTACCTCCGATCAAAAAAATAAGTGCTTTAATGTTAATGTCATGTATCAGGTAAAAAACGGACCCTGTAATGCCATCGGCTGTGAAAGAAGCCAGTCCGGCCACAATCAAACCGACGGAAACGATGACATTGTATGTCAGGATACCTTTGATATCCCACTTGGATATCGCACCGATTCCTCCCAACAGCATCGTTAATGCCCCCAAAATCCCAATGAGTAGGTGAGTGATTTCCGGTTGATGGTAAAAGATCAAGGTGAACATGCGGAAAATCGCATATATCCCAACTTTTGTCAGCAGAGCCGCAAAAATGGCTGCCACCGCTGTAGGCGGTACACTATACGAGCCGGGCAACCAGTAAAAGAGCAAAAGACCCGCTTTCAGGCTGAATACCATGAGCAACAAAATTGCTACGGTCGTTAAAAGGCCGTCCTGCCCTGCCTCAGCGACCCGCACAGACATATGCGCCATATTCAACGTACCCGTCACAGCATATAGATAAGCGACCGCCACAAGGAAAAAGAAGGAAGACATGACATTGATCAAAATGTATTTGATTGATTCCCTAAGCTGCTTTCTCTCACCGCCAAGTGTAATCAAAGCATAGGAAGAGATCAGCATCAGTTCAAAAAAGACGAACAAATTAAAAATATCACCCGTCAAAAATGAACCATTCACGCCGCTGATCATGAACAGAAACAGCGGATAGAAGAAATTCTGCTCCCTGACCTTTCCGATTGTATAAAAGGCATAGATCAAACAGCAAAGTGATGTGAATGCTGTAATGATCAGTAAAATGACGGCAAACATGTCGGCGACAAGGCTGATTCCATAAGGAGCACTCCAACCGCCCGACTGCAAAGCCTGAATGCCATCCGCTTTGACTTTCAAAGCCAGCAGAACACCCACCGCACCGGTGGCCAGCAGGGCCAGCAGGGAGATCACTTTTTGTATATAGATATTTTTCCTGAATATCACCATGATAAGACCCGCGATTAGCGGAATGATAATCGGCAGAATGATTATATTATTCATCTTCATCCCCCTTTAACTGATCCATATCATCAGTCCCGAGTACACGGTAACTGCGATAGGCAACAACAAGGAACAGGCCAGTGACGGCAAAATTGATAACAATCGCAGTCAAGATCAGTGCCTGCGGCAGCCCATCAGTGAAGGATGTGTTGTTCCCTCCCAAAAGAGGCGGACCCCCGGTCTTCAAGCCGCCCATCGTCAGGATGAGGAGATTGACTGCGTGGCCGATCACTGAAGTCCCCAGTATGATTCTCAACAGGCTTTTGGATAAGACCATGTATGTTCCAATTGCGAAAAAGACTCCAATAAGTATAGACATAACTGTTTCCATAATTATCGATCCTCACTTATGTTCAGGATGATCGTCACAGCTGAACCTATGACCGCTAAGGCTACACCGGTATCAAATATGAGCGCTGTCGCCAGTTCCGTCTTGCCCAAAATCGGCAGCTCAAAATAACCGAATGTCTGGGACAGGAATGATGCTCCGAACAGAAAGGATCCGGCACCTGTCAGAACAGCAATCAGTACACCCACCGCTGCCACTGTTTTAAAATCGACCGGTATCAGTTTATTAACTGTTTCCGTCCCAAAAGTCAGGTACATAAGCACCAGGGCACTGGCAATCCCCAAGCCGCCAATAAATCCGCCCCCCGGATTGTGGTGTCCTGAAAAGAATAAATCAATGGAAAAGGTGAGGATGATCAAAACGGCGATTTTTGCTACTGCCGTCAATAAGATATCGTTCGGCTTCATTTTTTCTCCCTCCCTGTCACATTAACTTTGACTAGGGTAAATACGGCCAATCCGGCAATGCACAGCACAGCGACCTCGACCATCGTATCGAGCCCCCTGAAGTCGACCAAGGTCGCATTGACAATATTCTTTGCTCCCGCCAAAGCATAGGAATCTTCGAAGTATCCGGAAATCTTCTCGAACAGACGGGTTCCGTTTGCAGAAAGGGCCACAAGTGTCACCGTCGTGCCAGCTCCTATCGAGATCAGCATATTTGTGAGTTTGAAGCGGACCTTGCTGACTTCCTTCCTCAGTTCAGGCAAATGATAGAAACAAAGCAGGAACAAAGCGACCGTCACTGTTTCCACCACCAATTGCGTCAGCGCCAGGTCTGGCGCCTGGAATATTACAAAAAGAATCGATACCAGGTAACCTAGGGCGCCAACAGCGATGATCGATGTAAGCCTATGTTGTGAGAACAACGCAATCAAAGCAGCCGACACCATGCCGATGATCATCGCTGCTTCATATATACTCACAGGTGAATCACCGGACATGTCGAATATAAAACCATCGAATACCCATAAAGAGCCGCCGACAATGAAGATGAAGAACAAAAAGATATAAGCAAGATAATCACGTGTATACCCGGTCATATACCTTTTCGTCACCATGGCAGAAGTTACTTCCGAAAGCTGCAACATCCAGTTGTACATACTGTTGAATGTCAGGCTTTGCGGGTACCAGGCAAACACTTTGGACCATTTAGGCAACAGCTTGTATAACGCCGTTCCAAACAGTACGACGCCGATTGTCATTAGCAATTCTGTGTTAAACCCATGCCATGCGGAAATCTCCTTGCCCAGACCGCCAGCTGCCGTGTAGTCCGGCAAGACCGATATGAAGGCAGGTTCCAATATATAATCAGCAAGGACGTTCGGGAAGAAAAAGATCAGCACAACGATAATCGCCAATACAGCAGGCGGAATCAGCATACCGATAGGCGGTTCATGTGCAACCTTCGCCAGCATCTCAGGCTTGTGGTCCCCCAAAAACGTCTTGAACACCAGAACCATACAGTATACAAACGTAAGCACACTCGCTCCCCAGGCAACGGCCGGGAACAGCATACCGAACGTTTCCATACCGAAAATCTCCAAACCGGACGCATTCAATACCCCCGTAAAGAACATCTCCTTGCTTAAAAAACCGTTGAACGGCGGTAATCCCGCCATCGAGAAACTCCCAATCACTGCGATTGTGAACGAGATTGGCATTAGGCTCATCAGGCCGCCCAACCTTTGCAGGTTCCTCGTTCCTGTCTCATGGTCAATGATGCCGACAACCATAAACAAGCTCCCTTTGAAGGTAGAATGGTTAACCAAATGAAATAAAGCAGCCATAATGGCGATTGCATACACTTTGGATTCTTCCCCATACCCGAAGTAAACAGCCGCAGAACCAAGCCCAAGAAGACTCATGATCAAACCAAGCTGGCTGATAGTCGAATAGGCAAGCAAGGCTTTCAGATCTTTTTGGCGAACAGCATTCCAAGATCCGTACAATAAGGTGATCATCCCGACTATTGAAACCGTCCAGAACCAGATAGCATCACCGCCGAACACCGGAGTTAACCTGGCCACCAGATAAATCCCCGCTTTTACCATTGTTGCGGAATGAAGGTATGCACTGATTGGCGTCGGGGCCTCCATCGCATCCGGCAGCCAAAGGCTGAACGGAAACTGAGCTGATTTAGTGAAAGCACCGAGCAGGACCAAAATCATCGCGGGAATAAACAGGACATGTCCCGGCAACGAATCGGCCTGGGAAATCATTTCACGGATGCTGTAGGTATCGGTGATGATAGAAAGGAGCAACAGTCCCGCCAGCATCGATAATCCTCCAAAAATGGTGATCAGCATAGACTTCTGCGCCCCATTTCTGGATTTCTTCCGTTGATACCAGTAAGCGATCAATAAGAAGGATGAAATGCTCGTCAGTTCCCAGAAGACATAAAGGACAATGACATTATCAGAAAAGACAACACCCAGCATCGCACCCATGAACAGCATTAAATATACATAGAAATTATGGAGCTCTTCGCGATGCCTGGACATATAATAAATCGAGTAAAGAATAACAAGAGAGCCGACGCCCGTAATCAGCAAGCCGAATATGAGGGACAGCCCGTCGACATATGCCGTAAAATTGAGCCCGAATGAAGGCAGCCAGCCTACCTCATTGGTCCAGGTCTCCCCTGCCTTCGTGATAGAGATAAATTTCAATAAGTATATGAAAACCCCAACCGGCAAGAGAAGAACAAGCCAGCCGATATGAAATCGTTTATTGAATAGACGGTAGAGGATAGGTACTAGAGCCGCAAAGAAAAACGGCATTAGAATCATCAGATTTATCATATTCCCCTGCTCCCTTCTTCTTGGAATGTATGTACACATTTACAAAAACAGCAATTGTCCCTAAAAGTATCTACACTTTTAAATATTCGCTATTTTTTATGTAATAATAATTGACTGAAAACCAAGCATAAGCTATATTCGTTATAGTCTAATGAACTACCATCTGTTTAGAGGTGAACTTTTAATGAAAAAATGCAAAAGCCGGATGGACGAAAGTATCCTAGTATGCGTCTATTACGGCCCCAACGGTGAACGTTTGATCAGACGCGGAAGCAAGATCGCCAATATGTTGGATTGCCCTCTGTACATCTTGACAGTCGATCCAAGTCCGTTTGATGAATTGGACGCCGAAAAATCCGAAAACATCGAGAGGTGGCACCGTCTCGCCGAAGAGCTGGATGCTGAGGAATTCATCCTGAAAGATAACGAAAAACGACCGTTCGCAAAAGTCATAGCGGATGTGGCGCGTGAAAAACAAATTTCACAGATCATCCTTGGCCAAACAGCCCAAAGCCGCTTGGAACAACTTGCTAAAGGTTCTATCATAAATACTTTGTTGCGCGACATCCCTTTTGTTGACCTTCATATTGTTTCCGTCGCCCGGGCATTGAAGGATGACCCCGACGGTCTTTATGAGAAAGGCGTACGCGCCTACCTCGAGAAAGAAGGAGGTATCTACCGCTTAAGCTTTGAACACACGAAAGATAGTGAGTTTGAAGGCATCTTCTTTAAGGAAGTCGGCACTGATTTCAATACCGGCATCTTTAAATTTATGAAAAACAATAAGACATTGCAGGTTACTGTCACCGAAGACTATGTCAAAGAAGATTTTTGAGGTATCCCCACATGATTGTGGGGGTTTTTTCTTTTTTCGGGCAAATCAGCCCTATAGATTCACATCCACTTTGACCGGAAGCTTCTCATTTTTATCAATTCCCAAGTAACGCAATGTTTCACCGGGACTGTGATGATGATAAATGTTCATCAAAATGGAAATAGCGATGCCTTTTCGATAAGCATGATAACCGAAAGTCTTCCGCAGCGTATGGGTTCCAATTTTACCGGGTATCCCCACTTCCTTAGCTGCGCAATTGATTATGCGGTAGGCCTGTTGCCTGGAAATCGGCTGTTGATTCTTTTTTGACCTGAATAAATAATCATCAACGCAGAAATCAAATGTATCTAGGTAATGCTTTGCTGCTTCCCTTACGTTTTGATTGAGATAGAAAGCCCTCTCTTCTGATGTCTTTGCATCCTTTATATAAAGGAACTCCTTGAACTTGCCGCCTTCCCAGATATCACCCACCCGTAAAGAGAGCAGCTCACTGACTCGCAGGCCCGTATTAATCCCGAAGACAAATAGCAGCAGATCACGCAACGACTGTTTTCTAAGATGCTTCTTTATTGCTGTGATCTTACGAATATCCTTTATCGGATCAACGTATTCCAAGGAAATACCTCCTAACTGTAATGTTACTTAATTAGTATACTATCAAAATTTAAGTAACATTACAAATATAGTGACTCATCTCACTTTTTACCTGTTCCTACAAAAAAGCCTTCCTATTAAAATAGGAAGGCTTTGTGGCTGTGTATAGCAAACATCAATTAAGCTGTAACCGGTGAATGACCTAAAATGAACTGCTCCACCACTTTGGCGACACCATCGTTCATGTTCGTATCCGTTACATGGTCAGCGATCGCTTTTATGTCGTCATTAGCGTTGCCCATGGCAACACCGAGGCCTGCGAATTCAATCATGGACTGATCATTGTAGCTGTCCCCGATCGCAATGACTTCTTCACGTTTTATGCCACATTGTTGGATTAATTTATTTAGGCTTGTCCCTTTTGTGACACCTTTTTCGGTGATTTCCAGGAAGAATGGCTTGGATGTCATCACACTGAATTCATCCTGCAATTCTTTTTGCAGTCTAGCCTCTGTTTCCTTCATCTTCTCTCCATCACCAAGCATCAATACTTTCACGACCGGCCTGTCGATGGATTCTTTAAAGGAGTCAACATAGCGAATCGGTAACTTAGTGATGTCTGATTCAATGGTTGTATAAGGGTTCTGATCCTCGGTAATGATTTCATCGCCGATATAGGTATGGATCCAAACCTCTTCCCTGCGGCTCAATTCATACAGTCTCCGTACAGAATCCGGCTGGATTGTACTAGTGAACACATCTTCTTTTGTACGGCAGTCAATGATTCTGCCTCCGTTGAAGGCTAGGATATAGCTGCCATATTTCGCAAGCTCAATTTCGCTGGCGGTATCCATCATAGCAAAAGCAGGCCGTCCGGATGCCAGCACTACCTTCACGCCCATCTCCTGGGCTTCCAATAGGGCCTGCTTCGTTCTTTCCGAAACAGTATGGTCATCGCGAAGCAAGGTATCATCCATATCAAGAACTATCATTTTGTAAGTCATGAGGCAATTCCTTTCTCGTTGTACTTTCATTAAAGATAGTACTACAAAAAATAGAAAAGCACGCATAATCGTTTTACAATTACGTGAACCAATTTGAAAAGGCGAACAGGAGAAAAAGGGGCTGTCCGAAAAGAACTTTTCAGATGAATCCTTAAGAAATGTAAAAGCCAAGAATGTTGGTTTAACAGCAATCTTGGCTTTTCAATTTGGTTTCATTTAACTCGCTAATGGACTTATTAGACAGCCCCTTTCTGATTATCGGTACGCAATCCTAAAAAAGGAGTGTGCAGGAATCGAACCTGCCAGATGCATAAGCACATACAGCCGTATAATCGCTTAGCTGCTCTGCCACTGAGCTAACACTCCACCCCTATTATGTGTGCTTTCCGCAGATCATATACAAAGAAAATACAGCAACATGCAATCATTAAAAAGAGCTTTGTCTATGTATTTCCTGATCCCTTTTTGGCTGCTTCCATACAAGAATGAATGCGAGCAAAATAAAGAAGCTTGATATTTGGAAAACAACAGATATATCCAACCAGGTCGCCAACGCCCCAAAAATAATGCCACTCAACCCGATTCCGAGGTCGATTGCAGAGAAAGTCATGCCGTTTGTAATCCCCCTGCGGGCCGGCGGCGTGATGGAAAGTGCCCACGACTGCAATGTCGGCAAGGCCGATCCATATCCGATTCCGAGCAACGCCCCCGCCAAGCCGAGATGCCAACTGTTTTGTGTGAATGACAGCACCCATAGTGAAAGGAATGTCAAGGCGGAGCAGACAAGCATGATCATCCGTGGCCCTTTCACATCAAATAGTTTACCAGTGATTGGCCTTGATACCGTCGCAAAAATCGCATTGACCAAATAGAAGACAAAAATGTTTTCTATGCCTCTCTCACTTCCGAATATAACGATAAATGACACGATCGCCCCGTATCCGAAAGCAATCAATAGTGTGAGGAAAGCAGGGAAAATTGCGGTTTTTTCTAGCATTGATCCCATATAGGAAAATCGCAACTGCTTCCTGTCTGCCTTCTCGACCGATGCCGGCATCCGGTAATGCACAAGACTCAAAAGGACGACAGCAATCGCTCCAAGAAAGGCAGCCACATAAACGAGGATATCAAATGACACAGACTCATACAGCAACAACCCTAGACTTGGGGCTACAATCATTCCTAAAGTGATGGAGAGCCCATAAAAGCCAGTCCCTTCCCCAATCCTCGAATTCGGGATGAGATCGACGGCGGCAGTCCCATTCGCCGTCGTCGACCACCCCCAGGCAATGCCGTGAATTAAACGAAAGGCCAGCAGAACAGTCACAATGTTTGTCAGCGGATAAAGAATCGTTATGAAGAACAAACATAAAGCCCCTATGAAAACAAGGATTTTCCTCTGGCTAAAGCTAAGGATAAATCCGATGAAGGGCCGGATGAAAACCGCCCCCACTGAAAACAAAGCAGTCATCAATCCAACCTCAAACGAAGATGCTCCAATTGACTTAATGTATGGCGGCAAGGTCGGGATCAACATTTGAAAAGACATGAATGTGAATAAATTACCGAATATCAACAGTATGAAAGATGGTGTCCAGAGCCTTTCTTTTTCAAGCATGACTATACTCTCCTCTAATGCGTTTCGCATTTATTCTAGAATGATCAAAATACAATAAATATTTCGCATTCCTAAATAATAACACAATCCACCGTCTAGAGTATCGGGAAATTAGTCAAATATTCTTGTAAAAACTCGAATGATATCTGTTGAAGATTATTCTCATTTCCTTCATCATTATAAGGGCAGTGATGGTATCGCTTACAAGAATTGCCTCATGAGTCATTGCTCCAAATTATTACTAAGGAGGAAACAAAATGAGTCAAGCTATACTGGATGTAAGCAGTAAACTACAGGATTTTCTAAAAACCCCCAAAAAACTCTACATTAACGGTCAATTTACAGAGAGTGTATCCCAAAAGACATTCACGACACCGAACCCTGCCACAGGAGAGGTATTGGCAGAAATATATGAAGCCGATGCCGCCGACATTAATATAGCGGTCAAAGCAGCCAGGCAAGCCTTCGACAGGGGTCCCTGGTCAAAAATGAGCGCCGCCAGCAGAAGCCGGCTTATGTACAAATTGGCCGATCTGATGGAAAAACATAAAACCGAATTAGCCCAATTGGAGACGCTCGACAACGGCAAACCGATATCCGAGACAACAAATGCCGATATTCCCCTAGCCATTGAACATATGCGCTATTATGCAGGCTGGTCCACAAAAATAGTCGGACAAACCATCCCTGTAAGCGGAAAGTTCTTCAACTATACGAAGCATGAAGCTGTCGGAGTCGTCGGGCAGATCATTCCATGGAATTTCCCGCTTCTGATGGCCATGTGGAAACTTGGGGCAGCATTGGCGACAGGATGTACCGTTATTCTGAAGCCCGCGGAACAGACTCCTCTATCTGCGCTGTACTTAGCCGAGTTAATTGAAGAAGCCGGCTTCCCTCCTGGTGTCATCAATATTGTCCCAGGATTCGGGGAAACAGCCGGAAGCGCACTGGTCGACCATCCGGAAGTCGATAAGATTGCCTTCACCGGTTCAACTGAGGTCGGAAAATTGATAATGTCGAAAGCTTCCGAAACGTTGAAGCGAGTTACATTAGAGCTCGGCGGAAAATCCCCGAACATCATCCTGCCGGATGCCGACATGACAAAAGCCATCCCAGGGGCATTGAATGGTGTAATGTTCAATCAGGGTCAGGTTTGCTGCGCCGGTTCACGCGTGTTTATTCAGAAAAAGCAATATGACAACGTGGTGGCTGATATGGTCTCACATGCCAAAAAGATCAAACAAGGCGCCGGACTGAATCCCGAAACGCAAATCGGGCCGCTTGTATCCAGCAGCCAGCAAAATCGGGTCTTGAACTATATCGAAAGTGGTCTTTCCGAGGGAGCAGAGCTTTTAACCGGTGGTTCCAAACCGACTGAAGAAGGATATTTCGTTTCACCGACAATCTTCAGTGCCGTTAAAGACGACATGAAAATCGCCCGGGAAGAGATCTTTGGTCCGGTTATCTCCGCTATGCCTTTCGAGAATTTGGATGACCTTATCGATCGCGCGAACAATAGTGAATATGGCCTTGCAGCAGGCGTATGGACTGAGAATCTGAAAAGTGCTCATTACATTGCGGATAAGCTCCGTGCAGGGACTGTCTGGGTGAACTGCTACAATGCGTTTGATGCTGCTTCCCCATTCGGAGGTTATAAGCAGTCCGGCATCGGACGGGAAATGGGTTCCTACGCATTAGACAATTATACAGAAGTGAAAAGTGTCTGGATCGGTATGAAATAAAAGCAAAAGCGTATGCCCCGCGTTCGGTGCCGGTTAGACCGGATCCTTTCAACTATGATAAAGGATACCCGAACAAGGTGAGTGATTCGACGTTGACTTATCGCAAGTAAAAAGAGCGAAGTACACTAGGTGGTGAAGATGGACGACGTTCCCGCTTCATTCGAAGCAGACCATAAAAATCATTTCTATAATAGACAAAGCCGAAATCAAAATTGATTTCGGCTTTGTCTATTATTCCTGCTCTATTAATTCATACCTGCCTGTAAATCGCTTTTGTATATGCCACCTGAAACCCAAGACGTTCTATATTCCGATGACTTGCAGAGCCAAATTGAGCCTCAGCACCGAACAGCTTACATCCATTTCGGGCAGCATCATTCATCCTTGCATGAAGCAACGCTTGCTGGCAACCAGAACCGCGATATTCCGGCAGTGTGGAAGCCCCGGCCATATAACCATAAATACCTTGTACATGAAGAACAGCAGCTGCAGCAGCTCTCCCATCCTTCTCAGCCAAGTAAAGATGGAATTCCGGAATGTCTTTCCAAAAATATCGTTGCTCCATTGCAACAGATAGCATATGTCCAGGTATTCCGAACCCTGTCAAATAAACCCTCAAAAATGTTTCCAGCTCATCTTTTCCGATTTTTCTGGCATATACATGCGGATGCAGGAATCCCTTCTCATCTGGAAGATTCCTTCTAAAAAACACTGTTTGAAAATCCGTGTGCAGCAACCCATGGGCTTTTAGTTGTTTCGCTACATCCACATTCACCTCGCCTGGTAAAAGATCCATTCTGACCTTTTGCTGTTTTTCCTTATAGAAAAGGAAAATTTCGGCCAATCTTTCTGCATCTTCCTGTCTGAAACCTCTAATGGAATTGAACTGTTCATTCCGCGGTTGCTCCTTCGCAAAGAAAGCTAGCGTATGCCCAAAAGCCTTTATTTCCGTGCCTTCGATGCCGGACATTCTTTTTTGCACAAACGAAGCATCAAGCATATCAAAAGCACGAACCGTCTCCTTCGTTGTGATTACTCCCATAATCCCACCCCGTCTTATCGGCTATTTTATACAGGATATCATATCCTGATTTTACCACAGGCTATATCCTCCTCCATAAGTTCCGTTAAAAAAAACGCCTCTGTCTCATACACAGAAGGCGTTCGTTTATATTGTTCTTTTCTTTGCCAAGACCCGGTTATAGATTTGAAACAACACTTCCGAAATAACAATTCCCATCGCTAAACTACCTGAAACCAGAAATGCTTTTGCAGCCAGATTTACAGCCGTATTATAATCGTTCTCAACAAAATTCCTCATCGCATCATAGGCCGTCCCTCCTGGAACAAGCGGAATGATGCCGCCTACAATAAAGATAATCATCGGCGTCTTGTAGATTCTCGCAAAGGACTGGCTGATGACAGTAATCAGCGTTGCAGCAATGATTGTGGCCGGGATGAGATTCATGCCCAAATCCGAAAGGACATAATAACAGATCCAGCCAGCCATTCCGACAAATCCACATTTGACCAAAGATTCCTTCGGGGCATTAAAAAGGACGACGAATCCGGCAGAACCGATAAAACTGGTGATTAACTGTGCTATGTATTCCATTCTATTACCATCCTCTAAATCAAAGTGAGTGCGACGGCGATTCCTCCGCCAATAGCGATTGCAGTAAGAAATGCATCCGCCCCTTTTGACAAACTGGATACCAAATGGCCGGCAAGCAAATCGCGGACTGCATTAGTGAGCAAAAGTCCTGGGACAAGAGGCATCACTGACCCGATGACAATTTTATCAATTTCTTGGCCTACGCCCGCTGAAACCAGCAAAACGGCCACTAAACCGATGATGATAGACGCCAAGAACTCCGATACAAATTTAACTGACATAATGCAGTTGAAATATAAGAAACCGATATAGCCGCTACCTCCCGCCAAAAGTGCAGGGAAAAAATCCTGCCAGCTTCCTCTGAACATGATGACAAAGCAGGCACTTGATAAAGCTGCAGCCAACACTTGTGTGGCCGGGGAGAAGGTGGATTTCGCGGCGGCAATCTCTTTCAGACAGCTATATGCCTCATTGACCGTCAAGTCACCAGCACTGATTGCCCGGGAAATCCGGTTGACCTTGGCAACTTTCTCAAGATCTGTTGTTCTCTCCGAAACCCTAACCAACTTAGTCCTTTGACTCACATTCACACCTGCTGAAAAAATGATCCCCGTCGGTATTACGAAGCATTCACACTTCTTGACACCAAAAGCAATCGCTATCCGTACCATTGTATCTTCCACTCTGTTTGTCTCGGCCCCGCTCTGCAGCAGGATTTTACCAGCCAACGCACAGACTTCCATCACATCATATTGTTCCTGCTCTTTCATGCCAGCACCTCAATTCGAACTAATTCACCATTAGTATTTATACCCCACTTACCTCGATGCCGCAATAGCAAAACAAAAAACATTTCTCTATTGCGGCTCTCTGACCTATGGAAGCAACAAACGATGTATCCATAAATCAGAGACAAGCAGGTAAACGAATCCATCAAATAGGTTCAGACTTTATACTATTTGCTCAAGAACCGACTTGATTCCTTTCGAATAAGCTCCATCAGCCACGCATCCATGCCTACTCTTTGCCTCTTCTGTCGCATTCCCCAACAGATAGCCTTGCTTCACCGCCTGCAGCATTTCCAGGTCATTTCCGCTGTCCCCGAAAGCGATTGCCCTCTCTCTCGGGACCGCGAACTTCTTAAGAATGTACGCAACCACTTCCGCCTTGCCCGTTCCCAACGGAATAAAATCGATATCGTAGGCATTCTCAGGATCGCCTGCCAACGGATTGCAACGGCTGATATTCACACCAATTTGACGGAGGGCGCATAATACCCTGATCGTCTCCAGTTTCTCGTCATCTTCTTTTGCATTTTGACAAATAAAATAGTAATTGCGTTTGTAGACTGGCATAGTTGCTTGCGGCTGTTTCGTCAGCAGGATTCCGTTATCGGATAAATCCGCCACCAGCTTGTCGACCGCCTCCGTCGAGTATCCGCCAGCCAAAATCATCTCTTTCCATGATCGGTCGCACCCGCGGTATGTGCCGCCATTAAAATAGTGGATTTCCGTCCCAAGGTCAGCCGCAATGAAATGAGGCAGGAAGCGATAACCCGTCTTCTGCATTTTCCCCAAAACAGAATCAATGCCGCTTCCCGTGACAATGCCGAACAAAAGGTACGAATCTCTGCTTTTCTCAACAAGCAGGTCCTCCAGCCTGTGGATATCCAACGCCCTCTCTTCCGTCATCTCATGGGGGTAATAGGTCTCATCAAAGTCACAAAACAGGACAAATTCCGGTTTTTCCACCTTCGGCAACTCCATTAAAGTTAGGCTCTTCATCGTTTCTCATCCTTTCGCTGTCCATTATGCCTAATTAGAAAAAGAGCCGGAGAATCACCCCCGCTCTTTCAGGGAGCTCATGCTTCCCTATGTAATATCTTATATGTATAGGCATCCACGGTAATGGTATAGCCAATGTCAAGGTTGGACCGCGACATGACGTCCATTGTGTATACACCGCCTACTGTATCTTTTTCAACGTTTGTGATGATGAAGTTTTGGCTTTCTGTCTTTTTCAATTGGGTAAGGACAGCCCGGATCATCTCTGATTCTCTCAGACTCTCATCATCTTCGAAAACAAGCAATAAATGAACATGACCTTCCGTCAGCACTTGCCCTTCGGTTACTCCGCTCTCAAAAAACGCCTGGGCTTTCATGCCTATATCCAGTTCGCTTCTTTTTATGGGATTCCCGGCAGTATCCTGTATCATTGAACTAGAAGACAGAATACAAATCTCGTTACCTATCAACATTTGGCGTTCCGAGATAATTTGCGTCACGAAACCCTCGGTTCCTTTTGTGATGCTGAAATCATCACAACCTGCAAGTACGATGGTGAACAACAGAAGGCAAAAAAGCTTCTTCATAGACAAGCACCTCTTCAGGGCGTGAAGATTCATTTTTTGAAGAAAAATTTCTTCCCTACAGCCTCAAAGGTTCTTGGAAAAACAGCAAAAAATCTCGATCCGGCTTCCATCCACCCCGGCAAATTAATTTCCCGTTTATTGGAGAGCATCGCATCAACGACCTTACGGGCGACGTAATCAGGCTCAAGCATAAACCGCTCGACATTTTTCACATAGGCACCTGTTGAGTCGGCGATGTCAAAGAAATTGGTCTTAATGGGTCCCGGATTCACAGTTGTCACCGAAACGCCATATTCATAAGCCTCTAAGCGGAGTGCATTAGAGAAGCCAAGAACAGCATGCTTTGTAGCCGCATAAACGCTGGATTTCGGCGTAGCGATTTTTCCCGCCTGTGAAGCGACATTGATAATGTGTCCGGTTCTTCTGTCGGCCATTGAAGCGTATACCATTTTAGAACAAGCCATAACACCGAAAACATTCACGTCCAGCATGCGTTTGCTTTCGGCAAGATTCATATCCTCTACATTTTCAAACAAGCCAAAGCCCGCATTGTTGACAAGCACATCCACATGACCGAATGTCTCCAAGATTTCTGTGAAGGCCTGTTCCACTTCGGCAACGTCCGATACATCACATTTTCGTGCGTGCGCTTCTTGGCCAGTCAGCCATTTAATTTCCTTGGCGACCTCCAGCATTTTGTCCATGCTCCGCGCAACCATAATTACAAGAGCGCCGGCCTTGGCAGACTGGATTGCTATCTCTTTCCCCAGACCCGTTGAAGCACCCGTGATCACAACAATTTTATTTTCTAATTTATTCAAGATTACACCTCATGAAGTCAGAACACTGTATAAGATTCCTTGTTCTGTTTTCTCTTCTTTAATGTCTCCTAAATCGAGTAAATAGTCAAGCTGTGCTTGGCTTTCTGAAAGCGTCAACCCCAATACTTTCCTGAACTGTTTCGGGAAAAGGGCCTGGCAGATTTCAAAAGTGGTCGCTGGCTGTTCCGTAAGCATCGACTTTACCTTCATTGCCCGCTCATGCTGAGCCTGAAGGCGCATACGAATTAATTCACGAGGCTCTTCAATCGGATTGCCGTGACCAGCATAAACCTTCCTGATCGGCATCCCGAACAGCTTCTTTAAAGAAGCATTCAATAGCAGCTGTGATTTCGGTCGCACATCCCCAACCTTCATCGGGGGTTCCAGCAGCGGATTCGGCGATACTTTCTCCAACAGTATATCCCCGCCGATCATGGCTCCATCCCTCTCGTTGAAAAGCACAATATGTGTACTTGCATGCCCAGGTGTCTCATACACCTTCCATCCCGGCAATCCCGGCACCTCATCCCCTTCCTTCAGCTCAGCATTTAAGGTATCCCTGCTTTTCGGGCCAAATTGCATATTTCGCTCCGTTTCACTGATATATCCGAGGAAATCCTCAGGTACCCCCATTTCTTGAGCGTACTGCAAAAAGACTTTTCGTATATATGCCATATTTTCTTTCGGGTTAAGCCAAAACCGATTATGGAAGTGGCCAATCAAAGGCACATTCGGTGAAAAGAAGTCCGCTCCTCCGGCATGGTCTGGATGATGATGCGTCAATATAATTTGATCAATATCGGACAGTTTAAGTTTAAGCTCCTTCAACCCCTCCTCCAAAGCCTGCTTTCCTTCTTCTGTATGTACGCCGGCATCCACCAGTGTGAGCGCCTCCCCTTTTATGACCGACACATTGACGTCTCCTACCGGGAAAGGGGTCGGAAGCGCAAAACTTGCTATATTATTATTCCATTCTGCCATTTTTATCACCCAATACTCTATAGTTTATGAATAACCATTCATTTGATGCTGATTTCAGTCTACTACTAAGTGACCGCTATGTCATGTCTTTAAAATAGGCATCAGACCCATTAAATAAATATTTTTACATAATCCTTGACAAACACAATCTGAACAGTCCATAATGATGGAAATATTTAGAACAAAAGCGTTGAGTAAGGCCAGTAGATAAAAGATGGCTAAAAGAGAGGGAAGCCCATAGGCTGAAAGGCTTCACAGCCCACTGTTTTATTGAAACCTACCTTACGAGCTGTCAAGAAAACTTGACCGTCTTGATCCGGCGTTAACGGTGAAAAGTGCATGCCCCTTGCGGCATGAACAAAGGTGGTACCACGGAAGCAGAACCTTTCGTCCTTTTTAGAGGATGAAAGGTTTTTTTGTTTTCTGCAAATCAAGTTGAGAAGGAGGTCTTTCTGAATGCATAAAGTTACCTTTATAGGTGCAGGCTCCATGGCGGAAGCTATGATATCAGGAATAACGGCTCGAGGTGAATTGGCCCCCGGCCATATATCGGTCATCAACCGCAGTAATCACGAAAGACTGGACTTTTTACACGATAAATACAAAATCCAGCGCACCCTATCGATCAAAGACGCATTAAACAATGCGGACATTGCCGTCCTAGCTGTCAAGCCAAAAGATGTCGTATCAGCCCTAACAGCAATCCGTCCTTACTTGACTAATAATATCCTGCTTTTATCTGTCGTTGCGGGTGTCTCAATGGAGATGATCGGCAAAATAGCAGGACATGATATCGCTGTCATCCGCTCTATGCCGAACACATCGGCGGCTATCGGGCGCTCAGCCACTGCCTGCAGTTCTAATTCGCTCGTCAAAAAAGACCAGCTGAACGCGGCCGTTAAGCTGTTGGAGACAATTGGGACAGTCACCCAAGTGAAAGAGGCACAATTGGATGCCGTTACCGGCCTTGCCGGCAGCGGACCTGCCTACATTTATTACATGGTAGAGGCGATGGAACACTCCGCCCGGGAGATCGGGTTGGACCAGAAGACTGCCAAAGAGTTGATTTTGCAGACTCTATTCGGGGCAGCCGGCATGCTGCAACAATCAACCAAGACTTCTGCAACATTGCGTCATGAAGTAACGTCGCCTGGCGGAACAACAGAAGCCGGATTGAAGGTCCTTCAATCCAAAGCTGTGCAGGAGGCTTTCATCGAATGCATCGTCGAGGCGACAAAACAATCCAAACGGTTAGGCGACAACTTGGCCAGCGATCTTACAGACCAGTCCATCTCCGTTTAAAGAGGATTGGAATGAGGCCTGTGTTTTACGGGGCCTCATTTTCGTTTTGGCCTCTCCCAAACGTATTGTTTTTTTCCGGGAAACTTTATTGATATACTGGATGCAAACTAAAAAGATGGAGGGAATTGGATGAACAGAGCATTGTTTTCTACATATTCCTTAAAAGGTGTTACCTTAAAAAACCGTATCGTCATGTCCCCGATGTGCATGTATAGTTCCACAGAGGAAGGTAAGGTCCAAAATTGGCATCGGATTCATTACGGAAGCCGAGCAGTTGGGGGAACGGGACTGATTATGATAGAAGCGACAGCAGTCACTCCACAAGGCCGCATCAGCAACAGGGATTTGGGCATATGGAATGATGACCATATTGAAGGTCTAAGAGAATTGACAGCACTTATACATGAACAAGGCGCCAAAGCCGCTATCCAAATTGCGCATGCCGGCCGAAAGGCTACGGTTGACGGCACGATTATTGCTCCGTCCGCTTTGGCATTCAACGAACAATCAAAGACACCGGAAGCCATGACGATCGACCAAATCAAAGAGACCGTACAGGCATTCAAGGAAGGCGCAGTACGGGCGAAAAAAGCCGGATTCGATATCATTGAGATCCACGGTGCACATGGATATTTGATTAATGAATTTCTATCCCCTGTAGCAAACAGGCGCGAAGATCAATATGGAGGGGCTGCTGAAAACCGGTACCGCTTCTTGAAGGAAATATTGAGAGCCGTAAGGGAAGAATGGGAAGGTCCTTTATTCGTCCGTGTATCAGCCAACGATTATTTGCCGCAAGGGTTGACCGTGGAAAACTATATCGAATTCGTAAAATGGATGAAGGAAGACGGTGCAGACCTGATTGATGTCAGCTCAGGTGCTGTGGCGCCGGCAAAAATCCCGGTCTTCCCCGGCTATCAGGTATCTTTGAGTGAAAAAATCAAACATGGGGCCTACATTCCGACAGGCGCCGTCGGCTTAATCACCTCCGGGCTCCAAGCGGAGGAAATTA
This sequence comes from Bacillus sp. (in: firmicutes), assembly GCA_051893455.1. GTDB lineage: Bacteria > Bacillota > Bacilli > Bacillales > DSM-1321 > Bacillus_AD. The sequence continues at coordinate 45,856 of JBJFHG010000003.1, read as the reverse complement.
TCCAGAACCAGCGCGCCGACCTTGTTTTCATTGGCCGCGAGCTTCTGCGGGATCCATACTGGCCAAGAAAAGCTGCACACGAACTCGGCGTTGATATCGAAGTGCCCGTTCAGTACGATCGAGCCTGGTAAAATGAATCCAAGTCACATAAAAAATATAGCCGATCTGTAGATATGCAATCAGAAAAAGCCGCCTTCTTTTGAAAGAAGGCGGCTTTTTTTCATTTATTTCAAGAGCGCCAAAGATTCACGATTGAAGGCTGGAATGTCCTTCGGTTCCCTGCTTGTCACCAAGTTCCCGTCGACCACCACTTCTGAGTCTTCATATAAAGCTCCTGCATTTTTCAAATCAACAGCTACCGATTTATAGCTTGTCGCTTTCTTTCCTCTCAGTGTATCTGCTGTAATCAACAGTTGAGGACCATGGCAAATTGCAAAGATTGGCTTGTCGCTTTCGGCAAATGCTTTGGTGAAAGAAACAAACCGGTCATCCCCGCGCAACTGATCAGGAGAAAAGCCGCCGGGAATCAACAGGGCATCGAAATCTTCGGGACTTACTTCGTCGATTCCTTTATTGATTTGTACATGAACCCCTTCGCTTTTCCCCTTAACCATCTTGCCTGCTTCCTTTTCAATCGTTACCACTTCGTGCCCGGCTTCCTTGAACGCATCCGCCGGCTCCGTGAACTCTACATCTTCAAACAAATCTGTCAAAACTACCGCTATTTTCTTACTCAATGAACATCCCTCTTTCTTTCTTAGTTTTTTGCCTATATATGTCTGTTACCCAGTTCAGGGAAGTTTAATCTTTTTAAGATTAAGAACCAATGCAAAAAGGCATGGACTATACTTATCCATGCCTCCCATCATGATCTTTGCCGTTTGATTTCGATGCTCATGAAATCTTCTGCAATGACTGTATCGGAAAAAATCGCCTTGGCTTCCTCCGCCAGCTGTTTCATGTCCTCTTTCATATAACGGGAACTGATATGCGTAAGGACCAGCTGTTTCACATTTGCCTCTGCCGCTGTCCGGGCAGCTTGGGAGGTCGTTGAATGAAAATAATCGTACGCCATCCCCTCGGCATCTCGGGCAAAGGTTGCTTCATGCACTAAACAATCGCTGCTCCGGGACAGCTTCAGGCTATTTTCGCATGTTCGGGTATCCCCCAGAATCGTCACGATACGCCCCTGTTTCGGCTTTCCGACATAATCGGCGCCACTCAATACCCGGCCGTCTTCTAGGGTGACCGTCTCACCATTTTTCAGTCTTCTGTAGACAGGCCCAGGCCTGACTCCTAGCTTCTGAAGGTCCTCTACCTGCAATTCCCCCGGCAGATCCTTTTCGATGACGCGGAAACCATAACTATCTACACCGTGATCAAGCAATCCGGCTACAACAGTGAATGTGTCATCCTCGAAAATCGTTCCCTCTTCTATTTCCACAATTGTAAGCGGATATTTAAGGTGAGTCTTGCTGATCTCAAGGGAAATCCTAATATATTGTTCGATGCCGGGCGGACCATAGATGGTCAGCTCGGTACTCCCCCCTTGGAAGGAGCGGCTGCTGATCAATCCCGGAAGTCCATAAATATGGTCCCCGTGCAAATGGGTGATGAAAATCTTCTCTATTTTCCCGGGTTTCAGGGCCGTATTCAAAATCTGGTGCTGAGTCGCCTCGCCGCAATCAAACAACCAGACCGCATTCCGTTCTTCATGCAGCTGCAACGCAATCGATGTCACGTTCCTTGATTTCGCGGGCACGCCAGCTCCAGTACCTAAAAATAATAAATTCACAGTAAATCCTCCAGCAAAAACTTAACTATTTATACTTACTTCCTTGTCCACCATTCACAAAATAGAATAAAAACCACCAAGACAACGACTGCCGCCCATAGATAGCCATCCGGTATATGCATACTGCCCATGTTATCCCCCCATTGGCATATGTAAGGCCAGAGCTTATAACACTAGATTATCACATCTTTCCCCTATTTCGAAATCCATTGCCGGAAATTCCTTCTTAAATTTGGCCCAAACAGAAATTGCGGACTGGTAAAGTGCAAAAATTTATTTTATTCCAATAAAGATATATAATTGTTATGAAGAGGTAAAATACGACAGCATTTTTTCAATACAAGTTAGAAAAGGGGTTTGATGGTGGAAATTAAACAAAGACCTGCAGCACTTCTTATGTTATTCGGGGCTACAGGTGATTTAGCCAACAGGAAGCTGTATCCTTCGCTATATCGTCTGTACAGAAGAGGCCGAATCACGAATCGGTTTGCAGTGGTCGGGATTGCTCGCCGGGCATTGACACAGGAACAATATAGAGAGAACATCAAAATCTCTATCACATCCTCCCTTGATCAAGTCTCGCAAAGTGAATTGGATACTTTTGTCCAACATTTCACCTATCATTCTCATGATGTGTCAGACAACCAGTCTTATGCAGAATTGAAACGATTGGCGAACCAGCTGGACGATCAATATAAATTGGAAGGAAACCGGCTATTTTACTTGGCCATGGCGCCAGAATTCTTCGGCCAAATCACAACACACCTTAAATCTGAAGGGCTGACAGAAACAACAGGGTACAAACGTGTGATCATCGAAAAGCCATTTGGACAAAATTATGAGACTGCCGAAAAACTGAATAATATGATTCGTCAATCATTTGAAGAAAATGAAATATATCGGATTGATCATTATCTTGGAAAAGAAATGGTGCAGAATATTGAAGTCATTCGTTTTTCCAATATGATGTTTGAACCGTTATGGAACAACCGGTATATTTCCAATGTACAGATTACATCAAGTGAAACGCTCGGTGTGGAAGAGCGCGGCCGTTATTACGACACAAGCGGCGCTTTGCGCGACATGGTGCAGAACCATATGCTTCAAATGGTAGCGTTGCTCGCAATGGAACCTCCAATCAAGCTGACCACCGAGGAAATTCGCAGCGAAAAGGTACGGGTTCTTCGTTCACTTCGCCCATATTCTTCAGACGAAGTGGTGAAGAATTTCGTGCGCGGACAATATGGTCCATCTCAGCAGGATGGCCTTTCCTTATCCGGATACAGGCAGGAGAATATGGTGCCGGATACGTCTAATACTGAGACATTCGTAGCTGGAAGATTGAAGATTGATAACTACAGATGGGCAGGGGTTCCGTTCTACATCCGGACCGGTAAGCGCATGGCTGCCAAATCAACGAAAATCGTTGTCCAATTTAAGGATATTCCTATGAATCTATATGAGGAGCCCACTACAGAATTGAGACCAAACCTGCTTGTCATTCACATCCAGCCTGATGAAGGGATTTCCTTGCACTTGAATGTAAAGAACTCAGGGGGGAAAATCCTTTCGACCAAGCCTGTATTTCTCGGCTATTCAAATAAGAGCGTTGACAGGATGAACACGCCGGAGGCATATGAGAGATTGATTTATGATTGTATGAGGGGAGATGCCACCAACTTTACCCATTGGGATGAAGTGGCATTGTCCTGGAAGTTTGTCGATGCTATTTCAGATGTTTGGGAAACAAGGAAAGCTGAGAATTTCCCAAACTATGAATCTGGCACGATGGGACCTGAAAGCGCAGATCGCCTGCTCGCTGAAGATGGAAACATCTGGTGGCCAATTGAGAAATTCGAAATCGGCCCATGTTGAATATAGCAAGGCACCCGCCAAATTTCGGCAGGTGCCTTATTCTTCACTTAATTATTCTACCTTCGTTGAGATCCGCTAGAGACGGCCTGATCTTTTTTTCGCTTCCGGAAGATTTTTTTAATAGGAAACTTGATTCCTCGCTGGTTTTCACGATTCAGAAATAAATGGACAGCAGTTTCTGCCACGACCAATAATATAAAAAGGACAATAAGGACAATAATCCATATTTTCATAGCAGTCACTCCTTACTGTAGCTCTATTCCCCTATTCGATTCCGGATAAACAGAGCTACTGTAGAGAGTATATGAACCTATGACTGCATATATACGAAAAAGCGGCTGGGCATGTAAGTCCGGCCGCTCTATAAATCAATCACTTAAGCCATTCAGTATGGAACACGCCTTCTTCGTCCACACGCTCATACGTATGGGCGCCGAAATAGTCGCGTTGCGCCTGAAGCAGATTGGCAGGAAGCACTTCAGATCGGTAGCTATCATAATAGGATAGGGCCGCTGAGAAACATGGAACCGGAATTCCATTTTGAACTGCCAGGGAAATGACATTCCGCAGATCGGCCTGATAGCTTTCCACAATATCTTTAAAGTAAGGATCGAGAAGCAGATTTTTCAGGTCCGGGTTTCGGTCGTATGCCTCTTTGATGCTTTGCAGGAAACCTGCACGGATAATACAGCCACCGCGGAAAATCATCGCGATGTCGCCGTACTTCAGATCCCAGCCATACTCTTCGGATGCTGCGCGCATTTGTGCGAAGCCTTGGGCGTACGAACAGATTTTGCTCATGAACAATGCTTTGCGGATTGACTCAATCAAAGATTTTCTGTCCCCTTGGAACGCTTCGGTTTTCGGCCCGTTTAATACTTTGCTTGCCTCTACACGTTCTTCCTTCATAGCTGACAGGAATCGGGCAAAAACAGACTCCGTGATAATCGGAAGCGGAACCCCCAGATCAAGCGAGCTTTGGCTCGTCCACTTGCCCGTTCCCTTTTGGCCGGCACGGTCCAGGATGACATCCACCATCGGCTTTCCAGTCTTTTCATCATATTTCTTGAAAATATCGGCTGTGATTTCGATCAGGTAGCTATCCAGTTCCCCGTTATTCCATTCAGAAAAGACTTCATGGAACTCCTCTGCCGTTAATCCCAACAGTTTTTTCATGAGGAAGTAGGACTCGGAGATCAACTGCATGTCCCCATACTCAATTCCGTTATGGACCATCTTGACATAATGCCCGGCTCCATCAGGCCCGATGTATGTGGTACAAGCTTCCCCTTCGACTTTTGCGGCGATCTTCTCGAAAATCGGCGCGACCAATTCATAGGCCGCTTTCTGTCCGCCAGGCATGATCGACGGTCCTTTCAGCGCGCCTTCCTCACCGCCGGACACTCCTGTTCCAATGAAATTGATGCCCAGCTCACTAAGTTCTTTATTCCGCCTGATTGTATCTTCAAAGAAGGTATTCCCGCCATCAATGACGATATCTCCTTCATCTAAAAGTGGCTTTAATTGTTGGATTGTCGCATCGGTGGCGGCGCCAGCTTTCACCATCAGCATAATTTTACGCGGCTTTTCCAAAGAAGTCACGAATTCTTCCAATGTATAGGTTGGAACGACATTACGTCCCATTGCTTCCTTCATCATCTCGTCTGTTTTCCCGCGAGATCTGTTATAGATTGAAACAGTATATCCTCTGCTTTCAATGTTGAACGCTAAATTTTTACCCATTACTGCAAGTCCAATAACTCCAATTTGTTGCATATTGAAACTTCCCTTCTATCCCGCTGAATATTAATAGTGTCAATATAACTGTACCAGTGATTCATCGGTTCTTCAATAAAACAGCATTCTCTTTAATCGTTCAGAAATCATCTTTAAAGTCATCAAATACATCCTTGCTGAAGCTTGTCTCGGAAAAGGACTTCTTTAGTTTGGCCTGATCCGTATCAGCCGCATTCTGGATGATCTCGTTCCCGTACTTTTCTTTCAGCGATTCCACGGTCTTCATTAAAGGCTCTTTCCTGGCATCTTGTTCAAAGGTGAACAAATCCAGCTGTTTAATCGCCTCCCCTTTTTCAATGACATCATGGGCTGTCACCCCAAGCAAACGCACAGCGTTGCCGTTCCAGTTTTTCACGAACAATTGCATCGCCTGTTTGTAAATGTCTTCTTGTTCGACGAAGGGATTTTCCATCGTCTTGCTTCTGGTGATGGTTTTCCTGTCTTGATAGCGGATTGTGATGCCGATCTTTGTGCCGAGCAGCCGTTTTGTCTTTAGCCGTGAAGACACTTTGCCGGACAACCGTTCCAGCACTGCCAGTAACTCTCGCTGGTTGGTGATGTCCTTTGGCAGCGTGGTCGAATTTCCGACACTTTTGAAATCGAAGACCGATTCAGGGTCGACAGGCGAATGATGGATGCCATTTGCCTTCTGCAAGAGACGTACACCATTGATTCCCAACAACGCCTGAAGCCGCCTTTCATCCGTATTAGCCAAATCCCCGATTGTTTCGATTCCGATTGTCTTCAGTTTAGCGGCCGTCTTTTCCCCGATCCCATGCATCTCACCAGTAGGAAGCGGCCATAATACATGCGGTACATCCCGCTTTCTTAGAATCGTGATCCCCATCGGCTTCTTCATATCGGAAGCGGTTTTCGCCAGGAACTTATTCGGGGCGATGCCGATACTGCAAGGAAGATCCATCGTTTCCAGAATCCTCTGCTGGATGCTTTCCGCTATCTGGACCGGCGAACCAAGATGGGAACACTCTGTGATGTCCATATATCCTTCATCAATGGAAACAGGCTCCACCACCTCTGTATAAGAACGAAGCAATTGAAAGATCGCTTTTGATGCTGTCCGGTATTTTTCGAAGTCCGGGGGCATGATAATCAGCTCCGGACACAGCCTCTTCGCTTCCCAAATAGGCATAGTCGTCCGGACCCCTTTTTTTCTGGCCTCATAGCTGCAAGTGACGATGATTCCCCTGCGCTCTTTCGGATTTCCGGCAATCGCCAGCGGCTTTCCCTTCAGACTCGTATCGTAGGCCATTTCGACCGAAGCATAAAAACTGTTCATGTCCACATGGAGGATCACTCGCCCATTAGCCGGATACATCTCTTTCATTCTTCATCACCAAATTCATTAATCTCTTTATTGAGTATTTTAACAAAAAAACAGAATTGATGTTCGAATGAATGAGCGGTCTTTTTTACCAACCATCCTAAAGAGCATAATGAAGGACTTTCTGCCATCCTTTCGGCCCCATCCGCCTCATCCCCCGGTCTATGTAACCTGCTTTTTCATAAACTTTTTGGGCATGCTTATTCCCTTCATTCACCATCAGGAACAATTCCTTCGTTTCCGGATAGATCCGCCTCACAAAAGCAGGCAGCAACTCCATCGCCCGGGTGCCGAAACCACGCCCCTGATATTCCGGGTTGATAGACAAGGAGCGGATCAGCAGCTGATGCTGTAAACCGTCCTCCATGGCATCATTCGCCTTATGCAGTACAAAGAATCCGACCGCTTCATCATTATGCAAAATCACAACTCCGACAGCATGCGGGTGATTCCCGAACCTTTCAAGCGCATCATACGGCAAGGCTGTGAATTCGCTTTGTCCAAGAGGCAGAACGTAAGAACAAACCTCTTCCTTGTATTTTGCTTCGTATAGCTTCAACAACACTTGTCCACATTCCATATGCACTCTGCCCCTTCTTCTCATCAATGAAATCATTATAAACTTTGTATTTAAAATTTTGAATATTTTTTCTCCAAAGAGGGATGTACCGGCAAAAATACAATGTATAATGATGGAAGATGACTAAGACGGAGATGAAAAGCGTATGACAATCCTTTTCTATTTGGCTTTTGCCTATTTAATAGGCACTATCATGAGCGGATACCTGTTTTCTCGGTTTCTCTACAAAGAAAACTTGGCAACCCGCGGATCCGGAAATCTCGGCGCCAGAAATGCTGGCCGATTGTACGGAAAGGGCATGTTTGTCCTCACCTTTTTAGCCGACGCCCTCAAAGGCGCATTGGCTGTGTATGCGGGTGGTTTGCTCCACTTTTCGATCCCATGGCAAATGCTTGGCCTTGCGATGGCCGTCCTGGGCCATATGAAACCATTTTTTTTGAAATGGAAAGGGGGAAAAGGGGTCTCCACCTTTATCGGCGGGATACTGGCGGTCGATCCATGGGCAGCCGTCGTTATCATAGCTGGCTTCTTCACAATCTATCTATTCAGGAGAAGCTTTACGATTGCAGGCCTGGCCTCTTTTTTCGGCATTCCCGTTTTCCTCTATTACAGGACCGGAGATATCATCGGCAGTGGTCTTTGTCTACTGATTGTCCTGTCTGTGGCGCTAGCGCACAGGAAGACTAAATTGGAGAGGGTGACTCCCCATGTCAATTAACCATACATATATCTATAAAATCGCCGACCGTGAAATGGAATTTCGCCAGATTCATCAACTGAACCACGATACGTTCGCAAGCGAAATTCCGCAGCATGGCAAAAGAGAAGATCAAATGCTTGTCGATCGGTTCCACGAAGAAAATACGTATTTGATTTGCCTAAAAGACGGCAAACTGATTGGGATGATTGCTGTACGCGATGAGCGTCCATTCTCTCTTGATGAAAAGATCGGCCAGGTAGAAAAATTGCTCCCGATTAAGGCACGCAAATTATGCGAAGTGCGCCTATTGGCCGTCAAAAAACAATACCGCAACGGACGGGTATTGATCGGCCTGCTCCGCTTTCTTATTTCCCATTGCCTGAATCAAGGATATGACGCCGCTGTCATATCGGCAACGACGAGGGAATTAAAGCTGTACAACCAAATGGGTTTTGTTCCGTTTGCCGATCTGACTGGAAAAGACGATGCCATGTTTCAGCCAATGTATTTGGAAAAACAAGTTTATGAGAAAGGATTGGCCAAAAAGACGGCACATGATTCATCATGTTTTCTGCCGGGACCTATCTCTATCTCAAATAGAGTCATAGAGGCCCTCAATCAGCCTGCCATTTCACACCGTTCCCATCACTTCGTCAAAACGATGCAGGAGGTCAGGGAAAAGCTGTGCCAGCTCACGAGTGCTCGATATGCGGAAGTGATGCTCGGAAGCGGCACTTTGGCAAATGATGCAGTGGCAGCCCAGCTTTCTCTTCAAAAAGGCTCAGGATTGATCTTATCGAACGGAGAATTCGGGGAAAGGCTTTGTGATCACGCCAGGCGTTTCGGCTTGAGTTTCAGGACTGTCGAAAAAGATTGGGGAACAGCTTTTTCCGAAAGGGACATCGTAAAACACCTTACTCCTGAGACGAAATGGATTTGGGCCGTCCATTGTGATACCTCAACAGGCGTATTGAATGATATAGGAATGCTGCAATCATTGTGTGCCAAAAATGAAGTGCTCCTATGTCTTGATTGCATCAGCACAATTGGAGCGATTCCTATTGATTTGACAGGAGTCCATATGGCGACCGGAGTAAGCGGGAAAGCAGTCGGCTCCTTAACGGGGCTTTCTTTCATCTTCCACTACAGTCCGCTGTATCCATCTGACCAGATTCCCCGTTACCTTGATCTCGGCAGTTATTTTCAGAACAATAGCATCCCTTACTCCCAGACATCGAACCTGATTTCAGCCCTATCGGCCGCCCTTGATGAAACGGATGCGGAACGATACGAACAAATTGCCAAAACATTTGATTTGATCTATAGGACAGTCATCCAAAACGGGTTCCGGCCGGTCGTGGATAAGACGGCTTCATCATATGTGATTGTGACGATCGAATTCCCCGACTTTCTATCTTCTCAAACAATTGGGGATCTAATGCGAGATCAAGGATACATTCTTCACTATGAAAGCTCTTACTTGCTGAACAGGAATTGGATCCAGATTGCTTGCTTAAACAACAACCAAGAAAAAGTGGTTCACAAGATGCTCGCAACATTGACCGTCGTTACGGAATATGAACGCTTGCACGCCCGACAAGAGTCATCGCTCTGATCTGAGCTGAATTGACGCACCATGAAAAATAAGGACAAATGATGAATGCGAGGAGTGCAAATTGAAGAGAAAAAACGTCTTTAAGAGAATTATGCATGAAATCGGAGAATTCTTTATCTCTGAATTATTATGGAAGATACTGACGTTTATTCCGAGAATAATGATTCGCTTAATCAAAGACATCTGGTAAGACCTAATACAAATGAAAAAGGCAGAAACGTTAACCTAGCTGGCAACGTTTCTGCCTTTCGTTATTCATACAGCATTAGTAGTCCTTATTCAGCTACAGTCTGGACGATCGCAACGACCATCTCAGTGATTTTGTTCAATTCTTCAATCGGCATTTTTTCTTTTGTCGTATGGATTTCTTCATACCCTACCGCTAAGTTCACCGTCGGTACACCGAATCCGGCAATTACATTGGCGTCGCTTCCGCCACCGCTATGCTGGAGGGAAGATGTGCGGCCGATTTTTTCAGCTGCTTTTTTCGCTACTTCGACAACATGGTCACCATGCCCAAATTTAAATCCAGGATACATGACCTCTACATTCACAATTGCTTCTCCGCCCATTTCAGCTGCAGTTGTTTCAAACGCTTCCTTCATTTTCGCGACTTGAGCTTCCATTTTCTCAGCGATCAGTGAACGGGCTTCCGCTAAGATTTCAACATGGTCACAAACGATATTCGTTTGCTGTCCACCTTGGAATTTCCCGATATTGGCGGTTGTTTCTTCATCGATGCGTCCTAGTGGCATCTTCGCGATTGCTTTTGCTGCAATCGTAATGGCGCTCACGCCTTTTTCAGGAGCGACACCGGCATGGGCTGTTTTCCCTTTGATCGTTGCGCTGACTTTTGCTTGAGTCGGTGCAGCCACCACGATTTCCCCGACTTTTCCGTCACTGTCCAAAGCATACCCATATTTAGCTGTAACAAGGGATGGATCAAGCACTTTTGCTCCAACAAGTCCGGACTCTTCACCTACTGTAATGATGAATTCAATCTTGCCGTGCGGAATGTTTTGCTCTTTCAGCACCCGAATCGCTTCAAACATGGCGGATAGTCCCGTTTTGTCATCAGCGCCAAGAATGGTCGTTCCATCCGTCACTACATAGCCATCGACGATAGAAGGTTTCACACCGTTCCCCGGCACGACCGTATCCATGTGGGAAGTAAAATAAATAGTATCAACGCCCTCTTTTGTCGCAGGAAGCGTGCAGATTAAATTGCCTGCTCCAAAACCTGTTTTGGCCGCCGCATCGTCTTCATATACTTCTAGGCCAAGGGCCGTGAATTTTTCTTTCAAAACTTTTGAAATAGCCGTTTCGTGCTTTGTTTCCGAATCGATTTGCACCAATTCTAAAAATTCATCAAGCAATCTTTGATTATTGATCATTATACTAACCTCCGTCTATGTACTGCCAACAATAGTATACCCATAACGTACAATTGGGCGCAAACACATTTTTTTGAGTGTTCTTCCAAGTAATTCCTTACAGCATGCAGATTCAACTAAGGGCAGATTGCCATATCACAAGCTTGTCTTCCAATGTTTTATTGAACCTGCCCGGTATCGGACTGGTGGACGGCAGCTTCACCACTTCAACATCACAAATACTGGAAGAAAAATGACGATTAAATACCTGATATGCCTTCGTGCCGTTACAGACGATCTTCCGTATGTTCGGGTAGCTCTTCAATAAGAGGGGAATATCATTCGGCACTTCATTTTGAATATTGGCATCGAGGCTCCCTTCCCTTTCGCATGAAGCAATGACATCCCAGACGGCAATCCCATGCCGCAACAAGAAATCGACTCTTTCCTTGTAGTCTTCCTCGAATGGCTCCTTAAAGATGGCATACATGATTGTCCAGAAGTGGTTCCGCGGATTTCCGTAGTATTGCTGTTTACGCAAAGATTCCACGCTCGGCATCGAGCCGACAACCAAAATGCTGCTGCTTTCATCAATGATTGGTTGAAATGAGGTAATCAGTCTAATCGCCTCCTGATTGCTTATATGTAATACTGCAACGCTGAACATCCCATCATATCCCTAATAACAGTATCACTTATTACCGGATGATTCCACAATCGCTTCCCTTCAATACCACACTAACATCCCAATCTCCGGTCTTTTTATATGTTCCCAGTTTTCACTATATACCAGGAATTGTTTGGAAATAAAGATCATACTGTCCCTGCCTTAAGGATAGAATAGGTACTATCCCGATGTAATGGACCACCAGCCAACGGAATATGCACATAAGGGGAAAGAGAAGGGAAATGAAAACAGAAAAAATCACGAAAGAAGAAATAGGTCGCTGCATCAGCTTACTGCACCCGGATTATCAAGCTGGTGAAGTCCATATTTTCCATACGTTTTTAGATTTCGCCAAATGGACCTTGAAGAACAGATTCACCGATCTTCAGCACATAAAAAAAGTGTTTAAAGGGAAAACGGCCGGGCAATACCGCGGAGGGGATAATCAGATCCATATTTATCTATTTAACCACCGCACACAGAGCCGCTATTACAAAATCAATGTCATCCATACGATATACCATGAGTTGAGGCACTATTACCAATACAACCATCAAGCCCATAAATGGCAAGGTAGAAAGGTGTTCAGCTATGAAGTCGGGGACTACCGATACAAAAGCTCAGCAATTGAACGGGATGCAAACCGGTTTGCCGCACGAATGATGATCAAACATAAAGACAAGCTGAGTTACCACCTGAACATCTATCCAAATTGGCATGTTCGGGGATACGAATGAGAAGGATACCGTATCAAGCGGTATCCTTCTCATTTATAGCGGTATGTTTCCGTGCTTTCGGACCGGTCTTGACTCTTTTTTGTTGCGGAGCATATGCAATGCCTGAGCGAGTTTGATCCTCGTTTCCCGCGGATCGATGACATCATCGACCATTCCCTGGCTGGCCGCGACATACGGGTTGGCGAACTTCTCACGATACTCCTGGATCTTCCTTTGTCTCGTTGCTTCCGGATCTACACTGCCTGCGATTTCCCTGGCGAAAATGATATTGGCAGCCCCTTCAGGACCCATGACGGCTATTTCTGCGTTCGGCCAGGAATAGACGATGTCGGCGCCGATTGACTTACTGTTAAGCGCTACATATGCCCCTCCATAAGCTTTCCGCAGGATGACGGTCAATTTCGGTACTGTCGCCTCCGAGTACGCAAAAAGAATTTTCGCGCCGTGGCGGATGATTCCGCCATGCTCCTGCTTGATGCCGGGAAAGAACCCTGTTACATCCTCAAAGGTGATCAGCGGAATATTGAACGAGTCACAAAAACGGATAAAACGGGCAGCTTTATCAGATGAATCTATATCCAACCCTCCGGCAAGATATTTCGGTTGATTGCACACGAGACCGACCGTCTCGCCTTTTATACGCGCCAGGCCAATTACTATATTGCGGGCGAAATCCTTCTGGACTTCCATAAAGCTGCCCTCGTCGACTACCTGCTCGATCACTTTGCGGACATCATAAGCCCTTGTACTTTCTGTCGGGACTACATCGGTCAAATCCGGCCGATAATCGTCCCCCTGTCCGCAGGAGAGCTTAGGTGCCTTTTCCTGATTGTTCTGCGGCAAATAACGGACCAAACGCCGGACATCCTCGAGCACTGCTTCTTCCGATGCTGCTTTAAAATGCGCGTTGCCGCTTATGCTATTATGTACTTTTGCCCCGCCCAGATTCTCCGGGGAGATTTTTTCTCCGGTGACTGTCTCGATCACCTTTGGACCAGTGATAAACATTTGGCTCGTTTTCTCCACCATAAACACGAAGTCCGTGATAGCAGGCGAGTAGACAGCACCTCCGGCACAAGGTCCCATGATGACGGAAATCTGCGGGATCACCCCCGAATAGATCGAGTTCCTGTAGAATATATGCCCATATCCATCAAGGGACAAAACACCCTCCTGGATCCGGGCCCCTCCGGAATCATTCAATCCGATAAAAGGCGCGCCATTCTCTGCCGCCAAATCCATCACATTGGCTATCTTTTTGGCATGCATCTCGCCTAACGCCCCGCCAAAAACAGTGAAATCCTGTGAAAACAGATAAACATCCCTTCCCTCTATCTGCCCATAGCCTGTAACGACCCCATCTCCCGGTCCATTGACGCCATCTAGACCAAAATCATTACATCGATGCTCAATAAATGGATTCAGCTCCACAAATGTGCCTGGATCCACCAGCAGGTCAATCCGTTCCCGCGCCGTCAATTTGCCTTTTTCATGTTGCTTCTCAATCCGGCTGTCCCCGCCGCCGAGCTCTATCTCGCGCTTCCGGTCATAAAGGTCATTAATCTTATCGTACATATCTATCATTTTGTTCCCTCTCCTTCGGTCCGCTCACAGAATTCGAATAACACACTCCCCGCAGCTTTCGGATGTAGAAATGCCACCTTTGCCCCATGCGCACCTTTTTTCGGTTCTTCATTGATCATTTTGATGCCCTTCTCTCGCACTTCAGCTATCCTTTCCTCTATACTGTTTACTCCGAGCGCCAGATGGTGGATGCCCTCTCCGCGTTTATCGATAAATTTAGCAACTGGGCTTGTACCAGAAAGCGGTTCCAATAGTTCGAGCCGCGTATTACCTGCATTCAAGAAAGCCACTTTCACCCCTTGGCTTTCGACCGTTTCCATCCCTTCCTGCTGTAAACCAAGAACATCACAGTAAAATGTGAGTGAACGCTCAATCGATTGGACTGCTATGCCGATGTGGTCGATACTCTTGATCAAACTAACCCCTCCGCTTCCCTTGAAGTATTTTACTATAATTTCATAATATGGAATAGCCATACCATATATTGTACTAAAGTTTTTGGAATATTAAAACTGATTAGAGAGAAGAATATTACTGTTCTCCCCTTCACTTTTGGATGGTTATACTTGTCTTTCCTGCTTAATCTAAGGTAAAATGATAATTAACTTTAAGAAAAAGGAAGATTCCAAATGGGTTCTAAAACAATGCAAAAGTTCGTCGTCTACATGATCATTGCTATTATGCTGATTTCCACTCTATTGGCAGGAGTATCATTCCTCTTTTAAAAACAATCACCAGAATGCAAAAAAGTACATCACCGATGTGATGTACTTTTTCTTTTTTTGTCTGCCTACGAAAGCTCCCGCATGACCACTTGCCGATAAGGCTTAAATTGCTTCCTGAAATAGAACTCTTCAGCTTCCTTGTTGCCCAGCCAATAATCCAGCTCCACTTTATCGATCCCCTCTTCTTTCGCCAAATAACAGGCCTTTTCTAGCAGTTTTGTTCCGTACCCTTTATTCTTATAACGATCGGATACGCTGATCTGATGGATATATAAAGACCTGTATGGCTTCTTGAAGATAGTATCAGGGTATTCCTTTTTTTCGAGCATCGCATAGCCGATGTTCTCCCTTTCTTCCTCAGCCAATAAAAAAAGAATATCCGGCCGATTGACCATCTCTTTGAAAAATGCTTTGCTTCCCTCATAATCGTATTCCTTAAAGTAATCCGGATATAACTTCACATGCATATTGTGCACAAACTGATTCAGCCAAGCAATGGCCTCATAATCCCTAGTGATTGTTACGCCTATCCCCATATAATCGCCCTCTCGAAGTTAACAGAATATATCACCTATTCATCTTATCATATGGAAATGATGGCCACGTAATCCATAAACACGAAAAAGGGACGCAGCAAAAGACGCTTAGGTTGTTCATCCAAGCGTTTTATATTTGCCATGAGCCGTATAAAAGCAAGCCTTCATTTTATATAACCTTGTTCCCTGGCAAGTTCTGCAAAGCTTTTGCTTGACAACGTCACCAGGATTTTTGTTCCGATCGGCACCTGACCATACAATTTTTCAACATCCTTATTATTCATTCGGATACAGCCGTTTGATATATATTTACCGATCGACCATGGTTGATTTGTTCCATGGACACCATACGTTCTGCCATCTGTCCCTAACGCATCAAAACCGATCCACCTTGTCCCTAGCGGATTTCTCGGATCACCCCCAGGGATGTCCTTCTTCCGGTAATATGGATTCACTGCCTTAACTGTGACAGTGAATAGCCCTTCCGGGGTCAGATCATTGGTCTTTCCGGTTGCGACAGGAATCTTTTCCTGTACCTTCCCGTCCTTCACGACCGCCAATAAATTATTGGCCTTGTTTACAATCAGGAAGGGCGCATCACCCTGCTGCGCTTGGGCATGGACGTTTCCCGTAAAAAGGGCAATTAAACAGATCAGGAAAATCCGCATTCGATAACCACCTTGCCATTTTTCCTTAGTTTATATGCTTGCCGCTTTTTTCATTCCTTTCCGGTCCCGCGATAATCCCTTATACACGCTTTTGAGGATTAAATATTTTTCCAACTCATCAATCAGGCTGTACAGGCTCGCCTGGATGTGAAATTCTTCTCGCGTCTCGGGCAAGATCATCTTTTCCATCTCACTCTTCATCTTGTTCAATTTCCCTAAGTAAATATGGGAAGTATTGTACGGATGAACATGTTGTGCAAGATCATCAATGAAATCAGCAAGTTGCCCGCTGAATGGGGTCGTATTCGGTATTCTAGAAACAAGTGAAATCATCTCTTCGATGCTTTCCAGCTGTTTTTCCCTCATCTTGAAGTACTGATAATACAGATCATCAATTTTGATCATATGATTTTCTAGATTGCGGAAGGCTAATAATTTTGCTCGCTTAATATTCCTGACCGCATCCATCAGCTCCTCGCCGTCCCAATCCGTCCTCGATTCACGCAGATAAAGAGCCAATTTGCTGAAAATGACGGTGAAATCCTGTTCAATCTGATCCCTTAGCAATGTCAGCTGCTTATCATTGCTCGGCATATACATATTCATGAGAAGCGCCACTGTGATCCCAATTGTAATAAGGCCTGTTTCGTTCAAGAGCAAATCAAGCTGCACATTTCCTGCTGAATAAATGTGAAGGATAATAACGCTGCTTGTGACTACTCCTTCCTGTACTCCTACCATGACCACTGTCGGTATGAACACCAGAAGCATCAACCCGATCACCAATGGATTATAGCCAATCAATTCAAAGAATAGACTGGAATATGCCATTGCAATCATACAAGCAACAAACCTGCTGAAAGCCGCCCTGATTGATTTCTTCTTTGTGACCTGAATGCAAAGGATGGTGATGATTCCTGCTGAAGGGAAGCTGTTTAAACCGAAAAGCTGTGCCAAACTTATCGCGATTGCCACTCCGACTGCCGTTTTTATCGTTCGATAACCGATTCTGAATCTAGCCATATATATAATCTTCCGCCTCTATCCTTTATTTCAAATATTGTTTGTTTTAGTTTCTTTACCCTAACAGTATCCCATTCAGAAAAACACTTTTCAAGAGGACTAATCAAAGATGGCTATCGCTGTTCTGATTGCGAGTCAGATCATATTGCATCGTGGACGGTAAAGGAGTGAAGAAGTGTTATCGCTGTATAGTTTGTAGAATGACTTTCCCTGACCTTACCAACGGTATTATATAGAACTCGTCATCTCAATTATCGGATTAAATTTATTGAATGTACGATAGAGAGTTAACCTCTTCGAAAATCAGCAGAGTTATTTGGTGATATTTCTAACAGTGTAATTCTGACTGGTGTGCATCAGTTTAATAAAATATCATAAAAAAGAGCTCCCACAATAATGGAAGTTCTTTTTTATGTTAATATCAAGACTAAACTTTAATAGAGCTTTTTATTTAAATACTGGATGACATACTGTACAATATGTGCTGACACCCGGTGGATCAATAGTGCATCCTACAACATGGCATTCTTGGCCGGCTATATTATAATTCCCCGGTTGAATGAATGCTTGGGGTTGAATGGTTGTTTGCGGATGAAATGTATATGTTGGTGCTTGATTCTGTAAATAAATTGTTGGTTGTACAGGCATTGTTTGTCTGAACATAGGAACGAACATAAAAAACTCTCCTTTACTTAAAGATTATTTGTTTGTAGCAATGTATGTATTTATCCAAGTTATGTATAGGTGTATGTCTGGCTTCTATAAATTTTGATCAACTTTCATTTCATACTTTATTTAGGCGAGTGCTCCTGTTCTTCGATACTCACCTGATATGCTTTCCCTTTCCAAATGAAAAAAGGCCCTATCGAGGGGCCTTCTTCTATTACACTTCTTCGCAGTATTCATCAAAGTACTTCTGCAGCTTGTTCACAACAGAAACCGGGGAATGGCCTTCTATTTCATGCCTTTCAACCATTGTCATCACTTTACCGTCCTTCAACAGGGCGAATGATGGGGATGATGGTGGATACTCATCGAAGTACTCCCGCGCACGCTCTGTCGCAGCTTTATCCTGGCCCGCGAAAACAGTGACCAGTTGATCCGGCTTTTTATCGTAATGGACAGCATGGGCTGCTGCCGGTCTGGCGATGCCGCCTGCACAACCGCAGACCGAATTGATCATGACCAGTGTCGTACCTGGCTTTGCAAATGCCACGTCCACTTCTTCTGGTGTTTTCAGCTCTATATATCCGGCCGCATTTATTTCTTTTCGCGCCGTAGCGACAACATCATTCATGAAAAAATTAAAGTCCATGTTCATTTATGTTTCTCTCCCAATCATATGTCATTTAACACCATCATAACAATTGGCGTGCCGGCAATCAACATTTTAGGATGTTTACAATCCCAAAAACCGGGAAATATACAAATACAACCCAGACTACCCCTATACTCCCTTAAGAAGGATAGCCAACAGCTATCCTCTTTTTTGCGTATTTTTATCTTCCGAAAAAGCATTCCATTGATTTCATGACTGCTTTACTGACAGGAATCTCCCCGGATAGGACTTCGCTTTCAAGTTCCGGCATTAATCGCTTGATCCGTTCATCATTGTAAAATGCCCGGCTCAACTGTTGAAGAATGGAATCCTTCAACCATTCCTTTGCCTGACTTTTTCGCCGATCCGCAAAGAAACCATTTTCTCTTCCATGATCGTGAAAAGATCCGATCACATCCCAGATAGCCCGGATTCCTTCCCCGGTCAGGCTTGAGCATGTATACGCCCTTGTGGTCCAAGAAGGGGTCGCAGCCTGGAGGTAATGCATAAATTGATTATACTCTGCCCTTGTCTTTTCTGCTTTCTCTATATTATCGCCGTCGGCTTTGTTTACAACGATGGCGTCAGCCAATTCCATAATGCCTTTTTTCATTCCCTGCAACTCGTCACCGGCTCCGGTCAAGACCAACAGCAGGAAGAAATCGGTCATGGATCTTACAATGGCTTCACTCTGTCCGACTCCGACCGTTTCCACCAGGATAACATCAAATCCGGCTGCCTCACAAAGCAAAATGCTCTCCCGCGTCTTTCGGTGAACACCCCCGAGAGTCCCTTCCGAGGGGGAAGGACGGATAAAGGCCTGTGCCTTAGCAGAAAGCTTCTCCATTCTAGTCTTGTCGCCAAGAATACTGCCTCCGCTTATTGTTGAGCTGGGATCGATGGCCAATACCGCCACCTTATGCCCCAGCTCGCAAAGCTCGCAGCCGAACCGCTCAATGAATGTGCTTTTCCCCGCCCCCGGTACACCGGAAATGCCGATTCGAATCGTATCCTTTGCATGCGGCTGAACGGTCTGTAGCAAGGCTTGCGCATCCTCAAAATGATGAAGAGCATTACTTTCTACAAGTGTTATCGCTTTTGCAAGCGCACTCCGGTCCCCTGCGAGTAATTTTTCGGCCAGTCCATCCACGTCAATTCTGGCTTTTTTCTTTTTAACGTATCTCATGCCCGATGATTTTTCCTCCATCAGCCGGACACTTCCTCATATCCTAGTGATTGGTAGATAACCTTCAATAATGTTTTGGCTGCCTGCGGAATGACAGTGCCTGGCCCGAATATCGCAGATGCCCCGTTGTTCAGCAGAAATTCATAATCCTGCTGCGGCACAACGCCTCCGACAACGACTACGATATCCTCACGTCCCTGTTTTTTCAGCTCTCCGATCAGCTCCGGTACGAGCGTTTTATGCCCGGCAGCAAGCGAACTGACCCCGACAGCATGGACATCATTCTCGATAGCCTGCCTGGCTGTCTCTGCCGGTGTTTGGAATAATGGACCGATATCGACATCGAATCCGAGATCGGCATAAGCTGTTGATACAACCTTTACACCACGATCATGACCGTCTTGCCCCATTTTGGCCATCAGAATACGCGGCCTTCTGCCTTCCTGCTCTAGAAATTCTGCAGTCATGGCCTTCACTTCTTTGATGTCCCCGGCTTCCCCATAAGCTGAGCTGTAAACACCACTGATAGAACGGATTACTGCAGAATGGCGCCCGGCTATCCGTTCGATTGCCATCGAGATTTCGCCAAGCGTAGCCCTGGCCCTCGCCGCTTCAACCGCCAGCTCCAACAGATTCCCATTTCCTGTTTCAGCAGCTTCGGTTATGGACTCCAGTGCAGCTGCCACTTTTTCTTCATCCCGTTCCGCTTTCAGGCGCCTCAATTTGGCAAGCTGGCTTGCCCTTACTGCACTATTGTCTATATCCAGAATATCCAGATGCTCCTGTTGCTCAAGCTGATATTTGTTGACGCCGACAATCGTCTCCGCTTTGGAATCGATCTTCGCCTGGCGCTTGGCTGCCGCTTCCTCAATACGCATTTTCGGTATCCCTGTCTCGATTGCTTTCGCCATCCCTCCGAGACCCTCGATTTCTTCCAGATGCAACCAGGCCTTTTCAACCAAACGATTCGTCAGCGACTCGACATAATAAGATCCCGCCCATGGGTCGATTACTTTTGTAATGCCTGTCTCTTCCTGCAAATATAACTGTGTATTCCGGGCAATCCGTGCAGAGAAATCGGTCGGCAGGGCAATTGCCTCGTCCAGTGCATTTGTATGCAACGATTGCGTATGGCCCATTGCCGCAGCATGTGCTTCAATCAATGTCCTTGTCACATTATTGAATGGGTCCTGCTCAGTGAGGCTCCATCCCGATGTTTGTGAATGGGTGCGCAGCATAATCGATTTTTCATTTTTAGGATTGAACTGTTTCATCAGCTTGGCCCACAAATAACGCGCGCTCCGCATTTTGGCTACTTCCATGAAATAATTCATGCCGATTGCCCAAAAGAACGATAGACGCGGGGCAAATTGATCAACCGGAATCCCGGCTGCCATTCCTGTCCGGACATACTCAAGCCCATCCGCCAATGTATATGCCAGCTCGATATCCGCCGGCGCTCCCGCTTCCTGCATGTGATAGCCGGAAATCGAAATGCTGTTGAATTTCGGCATATATTTTGACGTATACTCAAAAATGTCGGCAATGATTTTCATGCTCATTTCCGGCGGATAAATATACGTATTCCTCACCATGTATTCTTTTAGGATGTCGTTCTGGATTGTACCTGATAACTGTTCCTTGCTGACACCCTGCTCTTCAGCAGTGACGATATAAAAAGCCATAATCGGCAGCACTGCCCCGTTCATCGTCATGGAAACAGACATCACATCTAATGGAATCCCATCAAACAATTGCTTCATATCGATTATGCTATCGATAGCGACACCTGCTTTGCCGACATCCCCTACGACACGCTCATGATCGGAGTCATACCCCCTGTGCGTGGCCAAATCGAATGCGACGGAGAGCCCCTTTTGACCCATAGCCAGATTACGGCGATAAAAGGCATTCGATTCTTCTGCTGTCGAAAAACCTGCATATTGCCGCACGGTCCAAGGACGGTTCACGTACATAGTCGGATACGGCCCCCTGGTGAAAGGCGCAATTCCAGGAAGGTGATCAAGCTGTTCCAAACCGGCAATATCTTCACTTGTATACAGAGACTTGATTTTAATCTCTTCATTTGTCTCAAAAAACAGCTCATCTATATCGGCTTGAGATACCTCCTGTGGCTTTATGCCTTTCATTTTGCCGATGTCTACGCCTGCAAAATCTTTTCTGCCGCCCATCACAATACCTCCAAGTCTTTCAAGATGCTTTTCAGGACTTCTGTCGAGTTACAGCCGGAGAAAATAAACCGGTCAATCCCGCAGTTCATAAGCTGTTCCTCCGTGTCCTTCCTTTGCTTTCCGGCCACATAGAATACAGACTCCTTCTGTATTGCCTGCCATTCCTCCAGCCAAGGCAAAAGCTGCTCAGAATATTCTTCATCCTGTCCGCAGAATATATAATGACGGATTGCTGAAGATTGCATGGACTCTACCGCTGCCAAAAGCGTTCGGCAAGGTTTTTCGACCCCTTCAATCCCGCCGGCAGCGAGGAAGCTTTTGATAAAATCTGCCCGTGGCTTATAAGATTTCAATTCCCCGAGACAGATTAACACCACTTGCGGGAGCGTCCCTGTTTTGTTTTTGAATTGCAGGGAAGCCTGTCGGAATGCCTCATAGTCTTCCGCCAGGCGGACCATGCTGATCGGCGGAATTATTTCTGCCTCAAAAGGCAATGCCGCCTCTATTTCTGCAGTCACAGCTGATTTCGGTTCATCTGACAGATCGGCGTATACATTCGTCCCTACCAGACTGGTTTTTCCTGTTGCAAGATCGCCTTTTTTGGCTGCGGCCGATTCGGTGATTTGCTGCTGGAGCCAGCCCGTTCTTAGCGAGGCAATAATTCCTCCCTGCTCCTCCATATCCAAGAATAGCCCCCAAGCTTCGTGGACCAATTCATCCGTCAATGCTTCCACATAAAAGGATCCCCCCGCCGGGTCGACAACCTTGTCCACCAGTGTTTCTTCTTTCAGAATCAATTGGATATTGCGCGCAACCCTGTCAGAGAACGGGTTGAATTCCAACGATGCACTATCATACGGAAAAATCTCCAATGACTGGGTCCCGCCCAGTATGGCAGCAAAAGCTTGATTCCCCGTACGGAGTAGATTGACGTGCTGATCGAATAATGTGTTCGTGAAGTCGGAAGTCTCGCTATGAATGAACATCCGGAATTCCTCTGTGCCGTATGCATGGCCAATGGTCGCCCACAGTTTCCTTGCAGCTCTGAGTTTAGCCAAATTCATGAAAAATTCTGAGTCGATTGCAAATGCAAACACCATTCTGCTAGCCAGCTCCGCCAAATCAACTCCGGCTTTTTCTGCTTGTTGCAAATATTCCACAGCTATCGACATTGCTATTGCGAGTTCCTGTACGGCTGTGCATCCCGCCTTATGGAAAGCGCTCGATTTCACAAGTACGGTTTTCAGCTCCGGAAAGTCAACTGCCTTCTCCGCCAGCCCTTTTAACCAGGAGGGCAGGAACTCACCTTTGATTCCTTTGCCTTGGAGACTCCCTTCAGTAATCGGATCTTCCGCAATCACCCCATGAAGCGCTTTCTTTTCTGTTTCCGGAAGATCTTTTAGCCGGCAGAAAACAGCCCTTTGGCCCCCTCTTGTATCCAAATGAACCGGTTGTTGCTCAAGAGCCACATAACGGAATAGTTCCGTCAACTGCTCAGGACTCATTTCGGTCATTTGCGAAAAGGAGATTGCCATCACATTTTGCCCTCGCTCTTGGGCCTTTCGGTAGTGCCTGATGATTTCTTCCGCACTTGCACCCGGAATTTTTTGGGCGACCAGCCAAGGATTATGGCTATATGGCACGGAATGAATCCCCCTTGTATACGGAAAACTGCCGGGCAACTCCCGGCCCTTCGTATTTATGTCGTTGACATAAACGGGTTTTAATCTGATTCCTTCATATGTATCGGTGTAAAGCTTTTCTAATGGTTTTCCTTTCAGGGCTTCTGAAGCTTTCTTTTGCCAATCTTCCATTGAAGCTTTCGGAAAAGTAATATCTTTTGTTTTCTGCAGATTCATTGACTTGCATTCTTAAAAGCATTTTCATCGTTGCGTGTTCACTCATGGAGCCAGGCTTTCAAATGAACGCTTCCTCCCCTCTGAGATAGTTTTAGTCGAATAAACCAGACTACTATTTACATTTTAGTACACGGAATCCATCCCTGCAAATCCTTTCCTTTTTACTTTATGCAGTCCAGGTTCGGTCACAGATAACATAAAAGCCCTGTCTACAAACGGACAGGGCTTTTCTCAAACAGTTCAATAGATCGATATCGTATCCTTCGACATATGCTCGATAATATCCTTCACTCTTGTAAGGAACTTCCCTGCCACAAGACCATCCAACACCCTATGGTCGAGTGATAGGCAGAGGTTCACCATGTCTCTGACCGCGATCATGCCATCGATGATGACTGGCTTTTTGACGATCGACTCGATTTGTAGGATCGCCGCCTGCGGATGGTTTATGATACCCATCGATTGGACAGAACCGAAGGACCCTGTGTTGTTGACCGTGAAGGTTCCGCCCTGCATGTCCTCCTGCTTCAGTTTGCCAGTTCTCGCTTTAGCGGCCAATTCAGTGATTTCCCTTGCTATCCCCTTAATTGTTTTCTCATCAGCATGTTTAATGACCGGAACAAACAAAGACTCATCTTTGGCGACAGCAATGCTTAAGTTTATGGCTTTCCTCTGGATGATTTTATCCCCTGCCCATGTGGAGTTCAACTGTGGGAATTCCTTCAATGCCTGTGCCACTGCTTTCACGAAGAAAGCAAAATAGGTCAGATTGTAACCTTCCTTTTCTTTAAAGGCAACTTTTTCAGCATCGCGGTAGCTCACAAGTTTTGTGGCATCAACCTCAACCATCATCCAGGCATGCGGGATTTCCTGCTTAGCCCGTACCATATTGGCCGCGATTGCCTTACGTACGCCATTGACCGGAATCTCCACATCACCGGCTGACAGCGCCGGCACTTTTTGAGCTGATGATTGTTTCGGTTTGGGCATAGATTCCGCCGGTTTGTTTGCTTTAGCGACCTGCTGATTATCCATTTTGTTAGGAGCGGCTATCTCGCCGGCCTCCGCCATCTTCAGTATATCTTTACGGGTGATTCGTCCTCCGGCACCAGAGCCGGCGACAGTTCTGAGGTCGATGCCGTGTTTCGCAGCTAAAGTCAGAACGGCCGGTGAAAAACGGGCTACCTGCCCAGGCTGTTGCGCTGCCGTTTCAGGAGACTTCTGTTCCGATTCTTCCTCCCGATCAGTACCGCTCTCTTCCGTTTTGCCTGCCCCTTCCGCCTCGATGGAACAAATCGCTTCCCCGACTGCCAGTGTTTCATCTTCCTCCGCAAGCAATTGCTTAATGGTCCCTGTGAAGGAAGAAGGAATTTCTGCATTGACCTTGTCAGTCATCACTTCAGCTATCGGATCGTATTTGTTCACGAAATCACCGGGTTTGATAAGCCATTTGCTGATTGTCCCCTCCGTAACACTTTCTCCCAATTGGGGCATTGTCATCGTTTCAATAGCCATATATGCTTCCTCCTCTACCTGTCATCTATTTAAAACTCCGCCAGTTCCCGCATGGCTTTCTCGATTTTATCGCTGTTCACCATAAAGTATTTTTCCATAGACGGCGCATAAGGCATAGCCGGTACATCCGGCCCAGCCAGCCGTTTAATCGGAGCATCCAGTTCGAAGAGACAATGCTCGGCGATAATGGCAGCCACTTCTCCGATGATGCTCCCTTCCTTGTTGTCCTCAGTAACGAGCAAGACCTTGCCGGTTTTGGAAGCTGCCTCGATGATGGCTTCCTGATCTAATGGATAGACGGTACGGAGGTCCAATATATGGGCAGAGATGTCTTCGCTCGCCAGTTTCTCCGCCGCCTGCTGGGCGAGGTGGACGCATAAGCCGTATGTGATGACGGTGAGGTCCTCTCCTTCACGCTTCACATCGGCTTTCCCGATTGGAAGCACATAATCATCCGCCGGTACTTCTCCCTTAATTAGACGATAAGCGCGCTTATGCTCCAAGAAGAGCACTGGGTCATCATCTCGGATAGCCGCCTTCAATAGCCCTTTCACGTCATATGGAGTCGAAGGCATGACGACTTTAAGCCCAGGCTGGTTCGCGAAAATGGCTTCGATTGATTGGGAATGGTACAGGGCTCCATGAACACCGCCGCCGTATGGTGCCCTGATGACAATCGGGCAATTCCAGTCATTATTGGAGCGGTAACGGATCCGTGTCGCCTCAGATAGGATTTGATTGACTGCCGGCATGATGAAGTCGGCAAATTGCATCTCCGCGATCGGCCTCATCCCGTACATAGCCGCGCCGATCCCCACTCCGGCAATCGCTGACTCCGCAAGCGGTGTATCAAGGACACGCGCCTCTCCAAATTGCTCATATAAACCATGGGTCGCTTTGAAGACGCCGCCTTTTAGGCCGACATCCTCCCCAAGAACAAACACTTTTTCATCTCTTTCCATTTCTTCACGGATAGCCATCGTAACGGCATCAATATATGAAATAACAGGCATGTTTACTCCCCCTTAACGATCACCGTATACGTATTTTAAAGCGTGTTCAGGAGCCGCGTATGGGGCAGCTTCTGCGTAATCCGTAGCTTCATTGACTGCTTTCATCACATCATCCTGGATCGTTTTTTCGATTGCTTCGGTCATAACGCCGAAATGTTTCAAATAAGCCGCGAATGTCACAAGTGAATCCTTCGATTTCGCTTCAGCCACCTCATCTTGGGCGCGATAAGCCCGGTCGTCATCATCGCTGGAATGCGGAGTCAAACGGTAAGAGACCGTCTCAATCAGGCTTGGCCCCTCTCCGTTACGAGCCCTCTCCGCCGCTTCCTTCACAGCTTTATAGACTTCTAGAGGATTGTTTCCGTCGACCGTTACGCCCGGCATACCGTATCCGATTGCCCGATCGGACACCTTCTCGCAGGCCAATTGTTTTTCAATCGGCACAGAAATCGCATATTTATTATTTTCACACATGAAGATGACCGGTAATTTATGGACTCCGGCAAAATTGGCCCCTTCATGAAAATCCCCCTGATTGCTGGAACCTTCTCCGAAGGTTACAAATGTGACAAGGTCCTCCCCCTGCATTTTCCCCGCAAGCGCAATGCCTACTGCATGAGGGACCTGCGTCGTCACCGGCGAAGAGCCCGTGACAATCCGATTTTTCTTTTGCCCGAAATGGCCTGGCATCTGCCGCCCTCCGGAATTCGGATCTTCCGCCTTGGCGAATCCGGACAGCATCAATTCCTTAGCTGTCATACCGAACGTCAGGACAATACCGACATCCCGGTAATACGGAAGGACGTAATCCCGGCTTCTGTCAAGGGCGAATGCCGCCCCTACCTGTGCCGCCTCCTGTCCCTGGCAAGAGATTACGAACGGTATCTTTCCGGAACGGTTCAGCAGCCACATCCGTTCATCGATGCGCCTTGCCAGCAGCATCGTTTTATACATTTCCAGCAACATATCATTCGAAAGCCCTAATTGATCATGAAGGTTTTCCATATTAACTCCCCCTGTTTTACTTCTTTTTAAGAATGAAGGGCAATACCGTCGACAGCAAGCGCTGCTTCGCCGATTGCCTCAGATAAGGATGGATGCGGATGAATGGTATGGGCAATTTCCCACGGTGTTGCATCAAGAACTTTCGCAAGGCCGGCTTCCGATATCATGTCTGTCACATGCGGACCGATCATGTGGATGCCCAGGATATCATCCGTCTTTTCATCGGCTACTATTTTCACAAAACCATCGCTTTCCCCGAGGACCAATGCTTTCCCTGCGCCTTTAAAGGAAAACTTCCCGACTTTCACCTGATAGCCTTTTTCTTTGGCCTGCTTCTCCGTCAATCCGACGCTGGCAGCCTCAGGGCTAGAATAAATGCATTTGGAAATTGTGAGGGGATCCAACAGGTGCGAATCCTTCCCGGCGATATGATCGACGGCGGTGACTCCTTCATGCGAGGCCACATGGGCCAACTGCAGGCCGCCAATACAGTCCCCGATCGCATAAATATGTGATTCCTTCGTTTGATATACATCATTCGTTTTAATAAAGCCGCCGTCTATTTCAATATCTGTATTTTCAATGCCGATTCCTTCCACATTCGCTTGCCTGCCGACACTGACCAGCACACGCTCGGCAGAGAAGGATCTCTCGGCATTATTGACTTCCGCATTTAAGGTCACACCTTCTCCCGATACAGAAACCGAGTCAGGCAATACTTTTGCATTTGTGACGATTTTGACCTTACGCTTCTTAAGAAGCCGTTGCATCTCTTTAGAGATCTCTTCATCTTCTGTAGGCAGAATGGCTGGAGCATACTCAATGACTGTCACATCAACTCCGAAATCACTCAAAAGTGACGCCCATTCGATCCCGATTACACCTCCACCTATGATGATCATGCTTTTCGGGAGTGTTTCCATCGACAAGGCTTCATCCGATGTCATGATGTTGGAACCATCAATAGACAATCCCGGCAACGAGCGGGGTCTCGATCCGGTTGCGACAATGACATTTTTCGGTATGAGCATTTCATTCTCGCTACGATCGTTCATCTCGACCGATATCGTACCTGGCATCGGCGAAAAGATGGAAGGCCCCAAAATCCGGCCGGTTCCTTCGAACACATCGATTTTCCCTTTTTTCATCAAATGCTGGATCCCTCTGTGCAAGGTATCGATGATCCCATTTTTCCTTTCTTGCACCTTCATGAAGTCCAGGCTCACTTCTCCTGCCACAACCCCGAATTCCAGCGCTTTTTTCGTCTGACGGTACACTTCTGCGCTGCGCAGAAGAGCCTTCGACGGAATGCAGCCTTGATGCA
The DNA here is from genome assembly GCA_051893455.1 of Bacillus sp. (in: firmicutes). Classification (GTDB taxonomy): domain Bacteria; phylum Bacillota; class Bacilli; order Bacillales; family DSM-1321; genus Bacillus_AD. Next base: position 17,427 of record JBJFHG010000003.1, on the reverse strand, counting down.
GGCACGTTCCCCCGAGTTTCTTCTTCTCCACGATTGCCGTCTTCAGGCCTAGCTGGGACGAACGGATTGCAGCAACATAACCGCCCGGACCGCCTCCCAGTACTACAACATCATATTCTGTAGCCATCGCACAAACCCCCTCCGTTAAATTACATATATATTTTCGCTTTTTCTTCCCCCCGCAGGATACGCAAGGCCCCTTCGGCCAGTGCCTGAAGTTCATTTTCCCCAGGATGGGTAATGACGTCAGCAATCCAGTCCACCCGTTCAGATATTTTCCGGACGAACTCCTTTCCGTACGCTAACCCGCCGGTCAAGATGATGGCATCTATGCGCCCTTGGAGCACAGCGCTCGCGGAGCCTATTTCCTTTGCAACCTGATAGGCCATCGCTTCGTACAGCAGTGCTGCCTCCTTATGGCCTGCCTTTATCATCTTCTCAACCTTTACGGCATCACTGGTGCCCAGATAGCCGGCAAGTCCGCCTTGCCCGACAAGCTTTTTCAGCACTTCTTCCCTGTAGTAATCACCCGAATAGCATAACTTGACCAGATCCCCTGCAGGCACGGTCCCCGCCCTTTCCGGACTAAAGGGACCATCGCCATTCAACCCATTATTTACGTCGATTACTTTTCCGTTGCAATGGACACCGACCGTGATTCCGCCTCCCATGTGCGCAACGATATAGCGCATCTGTTCATACGGTCTTCCGCTTTGCTTGGCAATTCGCCGGGCTACGGCTTTCTGGTTCAAAGCATGAAAGATACTTCTCCTCTCAATTCCTGGAAATCCAGAGACCCGGGCGATTGGCTCGAGTTCATCCACCACTACGGGATCGACTATGAAGGACGGGATATTGAGCCCCTTGGCAATCTCATGGGCTATGATCCCTCCTAGGTTCGATGCATGCTGCCCGCTATACCCTGTTTTCAGATCTTCAATCATCCTGCCGTTCACCTCGTATGTGCCCCCCTGAATTGGACGCAGAAGGCCTCCTCTTCCGCAAATGGCATTCAGCTTCGATACATTGATTCCCTCTTCGTCCAATTCCTCAAGAATGACCTGTTTTCTAAACTCATATTGTTCGATGATTTCACCATACTTCCCCAACTCCCGATCATTATGGCGAATTGTCTTCTCCAACAAGGGCAAGTCATTTTGATAGACGCCTATTTTCGTAGAAGTAGACCCTGGATTTATCACTAAAATGCGGTATTTTTCTGCTGGCAACTGTGCAACCCCCGTTTGTTCGTATGTTCTCGGTCCATTTGTTCAACGGAATTATTTCCTTCTGTTCAGAATATGCTTCGGATCTTGCAGGAATTGGCTACGGGAATTCCTCATTCGTTCTATCCGTTCCTCGACCATCCGGTCTGCGGCCATATATGTCGGGATGTTGTCCCGTTTGGCTATTTCAATTACCTTTTCAATGTTTTGATAGACCCCTTCTACCTTCTTCAAGGCCCGATCACGGTTGTAACCATACAGCTCATCAGCCACATTGATGACTCCTCCGGCATTGATCACATAATCCGGTGCATACAGTATGCCCATCTCGTGGATGAGGTCACCATGCCTGCTTTCCCGGAGCTGATTATTGGCTGCTCCGGCAATCACTTTTGCTCTCAGCTGAGGGATTGTATCATCATTGATGACAGCACCTAGTGCACAAGGTGCGTAAATGTCACAATCGATAGAATAAATCTCATCCGGATCGACTACCTTCGCTCTGAAATCATTAACCGCCCTCTGGACAGCTTCTTTATGGATGTCTGTTACGATCAGTGATGCCCCTTCTTCGTATAAGTATTTGCAAAGATTATATGCTACATTTCCTACCCCCTGAATGGCGATCACCCTACCTTCAAGAGAGTCGTTGCCGAATGCTTCCTTGGCGGCAGCCTTCATCCCCCTATAGACTCCGTAAGCGGTGACCGGTGACGGATTTCCGGAAGAACCGAAAGCAGGTGAAATGCCTGTGACATAATCCGTTTCTTCATGGATCAGATCCATATCTTCGACCGTAGTGCCGACATCTTCAGCCGTAATGTACCGTCCGTTCAGCCCTTGAATATATCTACCGAAGGCGCGGAACATTTCTTCATTTTTATCTTTTCGCGGATCACCGATGATGACGGTCTTCCCCCCCCCAAGATTCAATCCTGCGGCAGCATTCTTATATGTCATTCCTTTTGCGAGACGCAAGGCGTCTTCGATGGCATCCCCCTCTGATTTATAAGTCCACATACGTGTTCCGCCCAGTGCTGGCCCCAACGTTGTGTCATGTATCGCAATGATGGCCTTCAAGCCTGATTGTTCATCTTGGCAAAATAGTAGTTGCTCGTAATCGTACGTCTCCATATATTTGAAAATTTCCATCCTTTGTTCCTCCCTCTTTTGCTTGTCTTTCTCTAATGATCATTTATGTGTTGATGCTCCAACTGCCAAAGCGAGCGAATATAGCTTTGTGTCCGCCGAATCAGCTCGCGATGTGAGCACGATTGGAGCAGCTGCTCCAGCTATAATGGATGCCACCTTTGCGTGCGCGAAATAGACAAGTGATTTGTACAGGACGTTCCCGACCTCGATGGTCGGCACGTGCAGAATATCTGCTTGGCCTGCCACCGCGCCGCCGACCCTCTTATGGAGGGCGGCTTGCTCCGATATACTTACATCCAAAGCCAACGGACCTTGTATAATACAGTTTTGGATTTTCCCTTTTTCATTCATTGCCTGTAGCTCAGCGGCATCCGTTGTTGCCGGCATGGACGGATTGACGGTTTCAACCGCTGCAAGGCATGCCACTTTCGGTTCCTGAATGCCGATCGCGCGGGCGACTGTGACTGCATTCTCGATGATTTGACGCTTATGCTCCAGATCAGGAGCTATATTCATCCCAGCATCCGTAATAAATACAGGCCTTTTGTAACCTGGTATCTCAAATAATGCCAAATGCGACAGGACATTGCCTGTCCTGAGGCCATATTCCTTGTCAAGGACAGCTTTCATGATCACGGCCGTCGGTACATTCCCTTTCATCAGGACATCCGCATCACCTGAATGGACAGCCTTCACCGCTGCTTCAGCTGCCAGTTGGCCTGATCCGGCATCAAATACTTGTATGAAATGATTCCTTGTTTCAGCCGAAAGTCCAGCAAGCCCCTTCTCTATCTGTTCCTTCTCACCGAAAAGCAAAAAGTCAGATAAACCGGCTTCTATAGCCTTTTTTACGGCAGCCAGCACTTCTGAATCATGGGCGCCGGCAATTGCCACCTTATTCCTTCGCCGTTCTCCGGCTTGTTTGATTAATCGTTGCAATGTCATGTGCGTCAGACCTTTCCTCGAGAGGTATATGCCATTATTCTCTTATGCATATTCCGTGCCAACTTATTTTCCTCTCATGTCAATCAGTAACTTTTTTTGACATGAAAGCGTTTTATTAACCAAATATAGATATATAAAAAAGAACCCTTTCATGACAAAAGGATTCCATCGCATAAGAAGCGTGAAGAAAATTGCATAGTATGATATTTTTTGCAGGCTATTTATTGCATGGTTCTCTCAGTTTCTACATATTTCTCCAATTTATAATACAGGTTTCGCACCGATATCCCCAATTGTCTCGCCGTTGCGGTCTTGTTCCCTGCATTCTTTGCAAGGGTGCTCAGAATCAGTTTCTTTTCATACTGTTCCAAATTCTTCTGCAGATCGCCGGTTGCCCCTTCTCCTTGCTCGACGGCAGGCTCCTTCGGTTGCAAAGATTGCTTAGAAAGATCGGGAATATGTTTCGTCTCAATGGTTTTTTCATTATAGGACATGAAAATTAAGGCACGCCCCAGCACATTCTCTAGCTCCCGGACATTCCCCGGCCAATGGTATTCCACTAATTTCAGAAAGGCTTCATCTGTGACATCCTCCACCTTCCTTCCATATTCGAGATTAAGCTTCTGCAGCAGATGATAGGTCAGCAACGGCAGATCTTCTGTTCTTTGCCGAAGCGGCGGAATATAGATTGGCATTCGGTTTAGGCGATAATACAAATCTTCCCTGAACTCACCGTTGACGATCGCTTTTTCCAGATTGACATTTGTCGCTGCTATGACCCGGACATTGATCGGAATCGGCTTTGTGCCCCCGACTTTGACGATTTCGTTTTCCTGCAGGACACGCAGCAATTTCACCTGAGTTCCCATGCTCATTTCCCCGATTTCATCCAAGAAAATACTGCCGTTATCCGCCTCTTCAAACAACCCTTTTTTCCCGCCCCGTTTCGCACCTGAAAATGCCCCGTCCTCGTACCCGAACAGTTCACTTTCCAGCAAGGTCTCCGAAATGGCAGCACAGTTTACACGGATGAATTTATTAAACCTCCTGTCACTGGCATTATGGATGGCGTGGGCGAATAATTCCTTCCCGGTTCCCGATTCCCCCCTCAACAGTACAGTCGCTGGCGTCTTGGCGCTGAGCTTTGCCTGCTCGATCGCTAACATCATCTCCTCTGAGTTGCCGATAATGTCCTCGAAGCTGTATTTGGCTTCTAGTGTCCGTATAATTTGTCTCGCCCGATGAAGCTCTTGAGTAAGCTCTTTGATTTCCGAGACGTCGTGAATGACACCAACGCTTCCTTTCAGCACCCCATCTACGATGATTGGCGCAACATTAACGATCACTTGCTTTTTGTTAGGGCCCACCAACATCTGTACTCCGCGCACAGGCCGTCTTGTCTTCAGCACCTGCATATGCATGCTCTCGCCTTCATAAATGTCGGCAGTTGCAGGTTTCCCGATCACTTCCTCCTCTTTTAGACCCGTTATTCTCATATATGCGCGATTGACAAGTATTCCCCTCCCTTTTTCATCAACAACGGATATCGCCTCGTCACTCGACTGGATGATGGCTTCAAGCATCGTCTGTATTTCTTTTAGGTTAGTGATCTCTTCTGCCAAATTGACGACTTCCGTTATATCCTTAAAAACTGCGAAAGCTCCGATGGCTTCTCCATGTTCATTCAGCATCGGAAACCGGGATGTGATGATGCGCATACCATTGGCGAGCAGATGCTCCTTATTGATTTCCATTCGCTTAGTCTCCATCACAATAGGGAGCCTGCTATTATGGATGACCTCATTCACTTCTTTCCCCATAACCTCGTGCTGTTGGACACCGATCATTTCTTCGGCACTCTTGTTCAGCAATGTGATAGTGCCGCACCGGTCAATCACCACCATCCCTTCATCGGTTGAATTGAAAATCAGATGGCTGCGGTTCGTTTCATCACGGAGCCTGTCGATCAACATTTCCTTCTCTTCAAGCAACCGGGAAATGATATAAGCTACTGTTCCAGGCACGAGGACCGTATGGGGGGCTTTGGCTTTCCTGATACAGGTGAAAACCTCTTCCTTGCCTGTCACATCGAAGACGATATCATAGCTGTCATCCAAAAAATCCCGCCAGTCTGCTCCGAACGGAATGCCGTATTTCTCCGCTACCTCTATGCCTTCCGCCTTTAAATTATGATCAATTAAAGCTCCAACGTGCAAAAAATCAGTCTCCATCATCAATCTCAGTATGTATGAGCCTCCCTTGCCGGCTCCGACAATCATCACTTTTTGCATGTTTTCACCCATTTCTTTCAATATTGGTTTATAATGTAAGTGGCTTGTCCGCGTCAAAGTGGCGCGAATCGTTACTAGTTTTCAGATTCATCATACTGTATCTGGCGATTACTTACAAAAATATAGAAAAAAATTCGGACAACATAAGAAAAAGGGGTTTTCACAGTGGCGCGTTTCATCGCTTTTATCATCTTGTTCATACCGGGATTGCTGGCCGTATGGGGAATTAAATTAATGAGGGATATGGTATTCGGGATTCTTCATGAACCGTTCCCATCGCTGATGCTTCAATTCGGCGCAGGCTTCTTGTTGATGGTCGGGGGAATCGGTTTTGTTGCGGGCTTCATCCTTCACCGCGACCGAAAGAAGAAAAATGTGCAGCAACGCTTCCTCCCAAAAAAATGAAGAGCAGCCTTCACCTGGCCCTCTTCATTTTCTTTTTTATCTTCACTGCTTTCCCCGGATAATCCGTTATCAATCCGGAACATTCCAGATTAAACAACTTCTCCATCAGCTCCTGCTTATTAACTGTATAGGGCCTGACCTGCATCCCATTTCTCAAAGCTTCCTGTATGATCGGCCCAGGGGCCGCCCTGAAGTGGGGATGCATCGCCTGTGCCCCGATTGCCTTTGCATATACCCACGGCATATAAAGCCCCTCCGTATACAACGGAGCCGTTTCGATATGCGGGGCCAATTGATACATGTGAACCAGACTATAATGATTGAATGAAGAGATGATGATCCTATCCTGAAAGCCATATTCATCAATCAGCTGGAGGACTTTTTCCTCCATCCCTGGATAAAAAAACTTCGTGTTCTTCAGTTCAATATTCAATAGCATCCGGTTCTGCTTCAGCATATCAAACACTTCACGCAAAGTGGGGATAGCGGCAAAACCTGTCTTGCCGGAAAAAGAATGGCTGGCATCCAGCCTTTTGAGCTCCCTCAATGAATGATCTTTGACGAAACCTTTCCCATTTGTTGTTCTGTCCAGCTTTTCGTCATGGATTACCACCAGTTCCCCATCCTTGGACAGTTGTACATCCAACTCAATCCCGTCTGCTCCGACCCTTTCCGCTTCAAGGAAAGCAGTCATCGTATTTTCAGGATGCGTACCTGCTGAGCCCCTATGGGCAAATATCATCGTCCCCAATGTCCCCAATAAATTCCCTCCTGACTATCCCAAAGCATGTGGCTTCCTGCTTATATTATGACCGGGCGCTTGAAAATTTTCCATTTTCATGGATTTGGCATTTCTGTCCCCGACCGATATAAACCGATTAATTATTAATAATCAACCCCATTAAAGCTGCAAACTGTATAGCTTGCTGTGATGAAACTATACAGCCACTCAAATCATCGACAGAAACCATGAGTGACTCGAAATGGGAGGAGCTGATATCTACGCCCTTTAATGATGTTTGTTCAAAACTGGCACCGTTAAGATTGCATGAAAGAAATTCAACTTGTTTCAGTCTGCACTCATAAATATCCGCGCTTTGCAGGGAGGATTCCTTAAACCTTACCTTTTCAATCTTTGAATACCCAAATGCAGAAAGGTTCAATATTGAGTTATTGAATGTAACATTGCAAATAGAAGACTCCGGCAATTGGCAGCCCAGTAACTTACAGTTGATGAATTCAACTCTATGTATCGAAGAATGGATCATATTGACATTTGACAAATCACAGTTTTCAAAACGCACATCAACAAGATCGATCTTGTTGAAATCTGTATCGTTAAACTTGCAATTCTTTATGACCGAATTGTATATGCGGACCCTCTCTATTGATTCATTTATAAAATCAGAGTCCGAGATGAGGCACATTTCAAGAATAGGATCCTCTTCAAAAAAAACATCACTAAAATGCCTAACATCCAGCTCAGGTGAAATCTTGGGAGTTTCAATCTTCATATTATTGCCTCTTTCCGTTCTAAGTTAGCTAACCAGCAAAAAAAGTATATCACTTTACAAGCGCTGAGAGGTATTTCTATACTTTATTCTGTGCAAGCTCCTCTTCATTGAACTCTTTTCCGCTTATCAATCATCAATAGAATGAAAAATGATGCTCATCCATATTGTACCTGTGTACCTCCTATATAGCTGCAAGGCAATCCCAAACATTATGAGCAAAACTAAATTGATCGATCGCAATGGCAAATGGTTCACCAAAGAATATGGACGACAATGACGCCTACGCAATTGGAATACAAATGAATATCAGCGGCTGCAAAACCAGTGAAATGATAAAGCGAAATTTCTTTTGCAGCTCATCAACGACTAATCCCCGGATAAAGATAAATAACAGCAAAAAAGATAGTCAATTTGTTGCAAATTCGTACCTTAATTAGCAACAAAAATAGCAATAAAAAGGGGCATAATCGTTATGCTCCCTTTTTCATTGTTGATTTAGTTCATCAATTGTCTTGAAGATTCTTGAATACATTTCTTTAATGTGTTCATCAGTTTTTTCATCATTGTACAGACTATATTCCCATTTCTTTAATGTGTCATCTTCTTGTGATGCGAGAACGCCAACAGCATAACTAACACCAGCAGTCCAATCCGAAGTCCCGTCGTACTCCAAATTTTTTTCAGTAAAAGGAACATAGTTATCAGTTCCGATAAAGAAAAATGGAATTGTTGAATTTAAGTAAACATCTGCATATTGGCTTTCAGAAGCCTCTGAAAGATTATCTTCCCTAATAAAGACTGCACCATAAGACTTCAGTTCTTCACTTGTCATTTCATCAAATGAAACTTCTGTAAATACAACTTGTTCCTCATTTACTTCTGGTGATTTTCCAACCACTGCTATTCTTAAAGGTCTCCTTTATACAGCTCGAAATTTGGACTTGAAGTACAAGCTGTTAAAGCAACTGTTAGAATTAATAAGATAATACATAAATATTTCTTTCCTTTTTTCATACGCAACTCCCACCATGTTTTAACACAAATCCCAAACTCCTTGTTAAATAAATTTAAAGTAGCAGTTATAACAACATTGGTTGGAACCGGTTAAATATCGCAGCCAATTATATGATCGTTGATTTTCACCATATATCCCTCCCAAAAAAAAATAGCCAATAAACCAAAAAGATTTATCGGCAATTCCACCAAAAGTTTATAGGTTTACCATCATGATAATCCAGTTCATATTTCAAAAGTTTATTGGCTTAAGTCCCAATAGGAACCCTTGCCCCTAGCCCTTTCAAGAAGCTTTGTGCTCCAGCCGTAGCTTGTCTGCGACCATCGCTATGAATTCGGAGTTGGTCGGTTTTGCTTTTGACATGGATACTGTATAGCCGAAGAGCGATGAAATCGAGTCGATGTTCCCCCTGCTCCAGGCCACTTCGATCGCATGGCGAATTGCGCGCTCCACTCGGCTTGCCGTCGTATTGTATTTTTTGGCGATGTCCGGATACAGCACCTTTGTGATGGAGCCCAACAGTTCAATGTCATTATAGACCATTGAAATGGCTTCACGCAGATACAGATAGCCTTTGATATGTGCCGGCACTCCGATTTCGTGGATAATGCTTGTGATACTGGCGTCCAAATTTTTTGGTTTATTGTCATAAGCAGTACGATACGTTCCCTGAGATGAGGATTGTGTACGGCTGGTCGATGAAGGATTCCCGCTCACCTGGCGGATTGTGTTCCCTAAGTGTTCCATGTCAAATGGTTTCAGAATAAAATAACTGGCGCCAAGTTCCACTGCCTTTTTCGTTACATCTTCTTGGCCAAAGGCAGTCAACATGATTACATTCGGTTGCTTCGGAAGCTCACGAATTTTCTCGAGTACGGCCAATCCGTCAAGGTGCGGCATGATAATATCCAGCAAAAGAACATCCGGCTCGGCAGTCTCCAGCATCTTCAGACATTCTTGTCCGTTATATGTCACCCCTAACACTTCCATGTCTTCCTGTGATGAAATATAGTCATCCAAAAGGCGCACTAGTTCCCTGTTATCGTCCACAATACAAACTTTTACTTTCCCCACTGAATTTCCTCCTCGTTCGCAGTCCAATTCTACATCTAAATCATATTATGACAGTTTCGACAATTATACATGAATCCCTTTTATAATTCTAAAATATTTTAGATGCCCTATAAATATAATATTATTCTGTATTTTTCCTTCCTTTTCGACTTTGTTCTTCTTCGGAAACAGCCAATATGTCAGTATACCATGAAAAAACGGGACAAATCGTGCCCCGTTTCAACTTGACTGTGTTTTATTCCTGTTTTCATAAATGTTAATTCCTGCTTCATTCAGCATCCATTCGATATGGACACCGTAACCGCTCGTAGGATCGTTGACGAATACATGGGTAACGGCCCCTACTAGCTTTCCGTCTTGAATAATCGGGCTGCCACTCATGCCTTGAACAATGCCGCCGGTCTTCTTCAAGAGGGCATCGTCCGTGACTTTCAGCACCATTCCTTTAATAGCGGGGAATTTCTGAGGAATTGTGCTGACGATCTCGACGTCGAATTTCTCCACTTTCGTTCCTTCGACAACAGTGAGGATATGTGCCGGACCCTCTTTTACTTGATGGGAAAGTGTAATTGGGATGGCTTCATCTTCAACCCCGTTTTCTACCTGTTTGCTCAACGAACCAAAAATCCCAAAAGGACTGTTCGTCTTGATGTTCCCTAGCGTTTCCTTATTGGACGAAAATCTGGCAAGCTTCTCGCCAGGGTCGCCCGTACTCCCTTTTTCAATGGACGTCACCGTGGAGGAGACAATTTCTCCGTCACGGACAGCGATCGGTTTTCTCGTGTCCGCATCCGAGATGACATGTCCGAGGGCCCCGTACTTCTTTGAACCAGGATGGTAAAAGGTCATCGTACCGATTCCTGCCGCATGGTCCCTGATATAGAGCCCCAGCTTATAAATATCCTCGACATCATCCTTCTGAGGCAGAAGTTTAGTTTTGATTTTCTTATTGTCTCTTTGAATTTCCAAGTTCAAGGCCTGTTGCTTTTTGCCGGCCTCCTGAACATACTGAGCTACGTCGGCCATTCTCTGGATTGTTTCTCCATTGATTGTCGTAATCATATCGCCGACCCGGACCCCGGCTGCTTCACCCGGGGAGCTCTTTCCTTCGTTTGTTTCTATCTGATGATGGCCTACCACCAACACTCCTGCAGTGTTGAGCTTAACGCCAATCGATTGCCCTCCTGGGACGACTCTGAAGTCCTCGACAATCTGGACATCCACCTTCTTGACAGGGAGACCGGCTATATCCAATAATAATTGGTTGCTACCGGATTTCTCTCCGTCCAATACGATCGAGTCCTTTGTCTCATGGACTGTTGCCGTTTCATGGCCGGACACGAGCTTAGCATTAACCGGGAAAGATTTGTTTATCTCAAAGCTCTGCCCTTCAAATATGATGATCTGTTTCGGGATGGAAATAAATTGGTTAAACGTGTTTGAAATACCTAACAAAATAAACGAAACAAGGAGAATTGCGCCAATCAAATATCGTATGTTGATTTTTCTCAATCCATTCACTCTCCTCGTTTCTTTTGACTCTCTTTATGGCTACATACTTAATGTTGCCTAGAGACAGTTTGTTTATAACCGAAGGGAGCATTTTACGGCTCCCATATAAAGGGACAACTTCTGAAATCATGAAGGTTTCCCATATCCAACTTGCTGATGCTATCTTCCTGAATTTCTTTTTTATTGTTTATGGTTTGTACATGAGAGGAAAACAAAAAGCAGAATAATCATAAACGTTAGAGGAGGAATCACATGTTTCGTCATCAAAAAGAATTGCAGTTTGAAGCTAAGCCAGACCGTCCGAACCCTCTCCTAGCAAAGAAAATCCAAGAGTTGATCGGCGGCCAATATGGTGAAATGAGTGTTATGGTCCAATATCTGTTCCAAGGCTGGAGCTTACGTGGCAATGAAAAATACAAGGATTTGCTGCTAGACATCGGAACCGAAGAAATCGGGCATGTAGAGATGCTTGCTACCATGGTCGCAAGATTATTGGATGACAGCCCATTTGAGAATCAGGAAGAAGCGGCAAAAGATCCTGTCATTGGAGCGGTCTTAGGAGGGATGAATCCTCAGCATGCCATCGTATCCGGATTGGCGGCACGCCCTGCCGACAGTGTAGGGAACCCTTGGAATGCCGCTTACACGATTGCCAGCGGCAACCTTCTTGCTGACTTCCGCGCCAACTTGAATGCAGAATCGCAGGGACGCCTTCAGGCAGTGCGCCTTTATGAAATGACGGATGACCGCGGCGTGAAGGACATGCTATCTGTTTTGATAGCCCGCGATGCATATCACCAGAACCAATGGGCTGCAGCCATTCAGGAGCTGGAAGAAAAAGAGGGCCTTCTGGTCCCAAGTACATTCCCGCGTGAGAACGAACGTCTGGACATTGCCTACAATCTATATAATTTCTCTGAAGGGGAAGAAAGCAGCAAGGGCCGATGGGCTTCCGGAAAAGCATTGGATGGACACGGTGAATATCTATATGTCCAAAACCCTGTACCGGAGGCTCCAAAACCAGTTCTGAAGCCAGCCCCCCTCAAAACACATAACACATTACCAGATGACACTGAAATATTGAAGTAAACAAAAACAGGCGCGAAAAATATTTCGTGCCTGTTTTTGTTTTGCCATCTATTGCTTGATATTATTCCGTTTCAGCTGATCCGCTTGGACTAGCAGCTCCTCTGCATGTCTTTTCGTCAAATCGGTGATTTCAACCCCCGAGATCATCCGGGCTATCTCTTTAATCTTATCTTCCGAATGGAGAGGATGCACCGATGTCGTCGTCCTACCGTCTATCGTTTGTTTCTCAATATACAGATGCGTGTCCGACATGGCGGCTACCTGCGGCAAATGTGAGATACAAAGCACTTGCGAATCCACTGAGACTTTATGGATTTTCTCAGCGATGGCCTGTGCAACACGGCCGCTCACCCCCGTATCGACTTCGTCAAAGATGATGCTGGTAATGCCGCTATGCTTGGAGAATATGTTCTTCAATGCCAGCATGATTCTGGACAGTTCCCCCCCAGAGGCTGTTTTGGCCAATGGCTTCAGCGGCTCGCCCGGATTGGTACTGATATAGAATTCGACTTCGTCCAAGCCAATTTTCTGGATTTCATTCCTGGCCGGCTGACGATCGAGAGACGGTTTCTTTAAGAACCTGACTTCGAATTTCGTCTTCTCCATGTGTAATTCCTTCAGCTCCTGCAGAATATGCTCGGTCAAAGACTTTGCACTCTGTTGGCGCATCTTCGATAAATTGACTGCTTCTACGAGCAAATCGGCCTTGACAGATGCCAATTCCTTTTCAATTTTCGCCAAGTGGGTCTCGCGGTTCTGAAGCGTCTCAATTTCGGCTTCAATATCAGCGTAATATTCGAGGATTTCCTCGATCGTTTTTCCGTACTTGCGTTTCAGGAGGTTCAGTTCGTTGAGTCGGCTTTCGATGATGTTCAACCGTTCTGGATCATATTCGAGCCGCTCGAAAGCATTTCTTATCGATAAGGAAGTATCTTCAAGCAGATAATAACTGGAAGATATGGATTCCGTCAGTGGTTTCGCTTCCTCCTCCACTTCAGCGACATCCTCCATTTCATTCATGGCTACCGCCAGCCAATCCAGCGCTTTTTGTTCGCCTCTAATAGCCTGATATGCAGATTGCAGCCCCGCATAGAGACGTTCGAAGTTATTGATTTTCTTTTTCTCTTCGGCTAATTCCTCATCCTCCCCGAGCACCAAATTGGCATTTTGGATCTCTGTATACTGGAATGTCAGAAAATCAAGTCTATGTACCGTCTGGCGTTCATCTTGGTTAAGACTGTCATATTGTTTCTGCAAGTGCATGTACTGCTCATACAGTTCCCTGTATTCGGCAGCAGCCTTGCTGACCTTTTCGCCGCCAAATTGGTCCAATAGAGGGAGATGAAAGTGATGGTCCATCAATTCCTGATGTTCATGCTGGCCATGTACATCTATTAGGCTTTGCCCCACTTCACGCAAGACTCCGATTGTGACCATCTTTCCATTTATTCGGCAGATGCTCTTCCCGTTGCGGGAAATATCCCTCCTCAGAATCACGGCCCCTTCCTCTATGTCTATGCCTAAATCAGCTGACTTGGCATAGATTGGGTGATCATCATCCTGAATAAGAAACATTCCTTCAATCTCAGCTTTCGGCTCGCCATGGCGCACAAATTCGGATGACCCACGCCCTCCGGCAAGCAGATTGATGGCATCGATGATGATACTTTTCCCGGCACCTGTCTCCCCGGTTAGGACAGTCAGGCCTTCCGTGAATGATACAGTCAGTTGTTCTATAATGGCAAAATTCTTTATGGAGAGCTCTACTAACAATCAAATCACCCTTTTCTCTCTATAACATATCTAAAAAGCGCTGTGAAATCACTTTCGTTTCTTCAGGAGTTCTGCAGATAATCAGGCAAGTATCGTCGCCGCAGATTGTCCCGAGTATCTCATCCCAATCCAGGTTATCGATCAGCGCCCCGATAGCATGTGCGTTTCCCGGCAATGTCTTCATTACCAAAAGGTGACTCGTGTAGTCTAGGCGGACGAAAGCATCTGTTAAGTTGCGCTTCAATTTCTGCAATGGGTTGAATCGCTGATCTGCGGGCAAACTATATTTATATTTACCGTCCATAAGTGGTACCTTTACCAAATGCAATTCCTTAATATCCCTTGAAATGGTCGCCTGCGTGACATTGTATCCCGCGTTTTTCAATTCCTCGACCAAATCATCCTGTGTTTCAATATCATTATTCGCAATGATTTCCCGAATCTTAATATGTCGTTGACCCTTGTTCATAGTGCACCTCACTAAATAGTTTACTGTATATAAAATCGGTTTGTTTAAATGGTTCTTTCATTCGTATGATAGCTGATTTTATGTATAATGTACATTGATATTGTATAAAAATTAACTTTCTGTGCATAAAGAGACCCCCTCTATCCAAGAGGGGGCATCATTTGGAGTTGACACTCTATGCTTTTTTCAATTCCTGATGGGCGGCGCCCACCACATCCTCTATCCGGAAAGGCAACCCTGTTGTTGGAGCTTCGACTCCTTCGCCCGGCCAATGCAGGTGAACAAGGAACTCGATATTTCCGTCTCCTCCAGTAATTGGAGAGAACGTCAAGTCCTTGCATTGGAAGCCAATTCCCGTAGCAAACTCAACAATCATTGCGATGACATGTTCATGAATCTTGCGGTCGCGCACAATCCCTTTTTTGCCGACCTGGTCGCGGCCAGCTTCAAACTGGGGCTTGATCAATGCCACCGTATCGCTGCCCGTGACAAGCAATGTCTTCAGGACAGGAAGGATCAGTTTTAATGAAATGAAGGAAACATCGATGCTTGCGAAGTCCGGCATGCCTTCTGTCAGGTCAGCCGGCGTCACATAACGGAAATTTGTTCGTTCCATGACGACAACCCGTTCGTCCTGCCTCAGCTTCCAGGCTAATTGGTTATAGCCTACATCAAGCGCATAAGACAGTTTTACGCCATTTTGGAGGCCGCAATCCGTAAATCCGCCTGTCGAAGCCCCAATATCAAGCATCACCTTGTCCTTCAAATCGATATTGAATTCATGGATGGCTTTTTCTAGTTTAAGGCCGCCGCGTGATACATAAGGCATCACTTTTCCCTTGATATTCAGGACGGTATCAGCCGGGATTTTCTCGCCCGGTTTGTCCAGCCTCTCTTCATTGGCATAGACCAGCCCCGCCATAATGGCTCGTTTCGCTTTTTCTCTTGTTTCTGCTAATCCTTGTTCAACCAGCAGAACATCTATACGTTCTTTTTTTATCTTCATGCTTTCCTTATGCCCTTTTTTGTTTTTGTGGTGTCATTTGTTTTACTCTACAGACGATATTCTCGGTCGTCAACCCGACTTCTTCCAACAATTTGTCGACACTGCCGTGCTCGATGAATGAATCCGGGATACCCAGCCTGTCTATCACCGCACTATGGTAACCTTTGTCATGTGCAAATTCCATCACAGCGCTGCCAAATCCTCCTTGAAGAATGGCTTCTTCTACCGTCAGGGTCGGAATGTGCTTGTCTAATAGGCTCATCATCATCTCTGCATCCAAAGGCTTAATGAATCTGGCATTTACCACTTTGACAGAAATCCCTTGCTTTTCAAGGAGTTCGGCTGCCTTTATCGCCATCGGAATCGTGGTGCCGAATGTAAGAATAGCCGCATCGGCGCCCTCTTTCAGCACTTCCCACGTTCCGATCGGAATGATTTTGAGCTCTTTATCCATCTCGATCCCATAGCCGTTTCCTCTTGGGAACCTCATCGCGATTGGGCCGTCATTATACTGGATGGCTGTGTTAACCATATGTTGCCCTTCGTTTTCATCTTTAGGCATCATCAAAGTTATATTCGGCAAATTTCGCAAAAAGGCGATATCAAATACACCTTGATGTGTTTCACCGTCAGCTCCGACCAATCCTGCACGGTCGATTCCTATGAAAACATTGAGGTTCGGCCTGCATATGTCATGAACGACCTGGTCGTATGCACGCTGCAGGAATGTTGAATAAATAGCTAAGAATGGTTTCATATTTTGTGTCGCCAGACCTGCTGCCATTGTCGCAGCATGCTGTTCGGCGATCCCCACATCAAACATCCGATCCGGAAACTCCTTCGCGAAGTCCTCCAATTTGGATCCGACAGGCATTGCCGGCGTAATTGCCACAATGCGTTCATCCGTCCTTGCCAATTTTGTGACCGTATCGCTCACAAGAGCGCTCCAAGCCGGCCCTTTAGATGCAGACTTCACAAATGTACCTGTTTCGATTTTATAAGGGCCTGTCCCATGCCAAGTCCCAACCGTATCCGTTTCAGCCGGTTTGTAGCCTTTTCCTTTTTTCGTAATGACGTGCAAAAGGACTGGTCCTTCTGTCTTCTTGGCATACCTGAGGTTTTCTAGCAAGTCGTCATAATTATGCCCATCGACGGGACCCAAATAGGTGAAGCCGAGCTCCTCGAAAAACATGCCGGATACGACCAAGTATTTGAGGCTGTCTTTAAGCCGCTCCGCTGTGGCCGCTAGTTTTCCGCCTACTGCAGGAATTTTTTTCAGGAAATATTCCAATTCGTCCTTTACCATATTATATTTGCCTGCCGTGCGCATCTTTCCAAGCACATTTTTCATTGCCCCGACATTCGGTGCGATGGACATTTCATTGTCATTCAGAATGACAATCATATTCGTTTTGGCATGCCCTATATGGTTAAGCGCCTCAAAAGCCATCCCCCCTGTCAAAGCACCATCGCCAATGACAGGGATAATAAAACTATCCTCTTTCTTCAGGTCACGGGCAATAGCCATGCCCATCGCGCCGGATAGTGATGTGGAACTGTGTCCGGTTTCCCAGACGTCATGTTCACTTTCCGACATTTTTGGAAAGCCGCATAATCCTTTATATTGACGCAAAGTATCGAATTGACCAGCCCGTCCTGTCAGGATCTTGTGCACATAGGATTGGTGGCCAACATCCCATAATATTTTGTCTTTCGGGCTGTTGAATTCCTTATGCAGGGCAATGGTTAACTCGACCACACCCAAATTCGGACCGATATGACCGCCTGTCACAGATAACTGTTGGATCAGGAAGTTCCGTATCTCATCACTGAGCATCTCCAGCTCTTTTGTATCCATATTTTTCAAAAAGGAAGGGTCCTTAATTGATAGAAGATCCAACAGGATCACTCACTTTCTTGTTCAGTTTATACAACATTTTGAAGCCTGTTTTTTGA
>JBJFHG010000002.1:0-17683 GCA_051893455.1 Bacillus sp. (in: firmicutes) | reverse complement strand
GAGTAGGACGTCGCCAGGCAACACAGAAGATCAGCCGAAAGGCTGGTCTTTTTTTTGTGCTTCTTTTTCCGGAAATATGTACCTGCCAAGAGATGGTCACCTCGTCAAGCTGAGTTTTAAATCAGTATGTGGGGGTATTAAAAGTAAAGATAAACGACAGGTATAAATACAGCTGAAAATGGGCGAAAATAGTGAAAGAAAGACAAGACACCATAGTTGCAATCAGGTGTTTTTTCTCATATAATATTAGTCAAATATAGTCAAAGTCAGATTGGAGGATGGGCTATGAGAAATATATCTGACATAATTGAAGACTATCTGAAACAGGTTCTTAGCAGCAGTGAGAAGGAAATAGTCATTATAAAAAGAAGCGAGATAGCGGATAAGTTTCAATGTGTACCTTCTCAAATCAATTATGTCATCAATACCCGTTTTACGACTGAAAAAGGATACGTAGTGGAGAGTAAACGCGGCGGCGGGGGATATATCAGAATTACCAAGGTCCGTTTTTATGAGCATGCACAACTAATTGACCAGTTGCTGAATATAATTGACACAAAGGTTTCTCAGCAGATTGCGGAGAATATGGTTATTAGACTGGTAGAGGAGGAAGTCATCACAGAAAGAGAAGCAAAGCTGATGATGAGTGCAATGGATCGTACAGTGATCGGCTTGGAACTGCCGCAAAGAGATGAATTAAGGGCAAGAATACTTAAGGCCATGTTGACGAGCCTTAAATTTGCCTAACGGCTATAGAGGGGTGACGGCTAATGATATGTGAGGAATGCCAGCAGCGACCGGCTACGGTCCGCTTTATGAAAGTCTTAAATGGGGAAAAGACAGAGGTTCATCTTTGTGAGGTATGTTCCCATGAGAAAAGTGGATTGCTTATGAAAAATCACGGAGAAAGCTTTTCCATCCATAATCTCTTGTCAGGGCTCTTAAATGTTAATTCGGGTTTTCCTTCCAATCAGCATAGTCCACGTGTCAATAAAGGAGCAGTTGAATGTCCTAATTGCCATATGACCTATGAGGAGTTTGTCCAAATCGGGAAGTTTGGCTGTGCAGAATGTTATAAGACATTTTCTTCCCAGCTCGAGCCGATCGTCAGACGTTTGCATAGTGGAAATGCTGCCCATACAGGAAAAATACCAGGACGGATCGCCGGGGGAATCAATCTTCGGAAACAGATTGATGAACTGAGGGCAGAACTGCAGAAATGTATCCAAAAGGAAGAGTTTGAAAAAGCGGTGACATTGCGGGATGAAATCCGTAAGCTGGAAAGTGAATATCACACTCCTGCGGAAGGGAGTGATTCCTGATGAGCCTGGAACATTTTATGGATAAGTCACTTAGCTCATGGATGAACGAGGAAGGTCCACAGTCGGATATCGTTCTAAGCTCGCGGGTACGGTTGGCTAGAAACTTGAAGGACTATTATTTCTTCCCGAAAATGGATAGCCGGGAGGCGGAAAAGGTCATAGGTTATCTGGAGGAAAAGCTCTCGGAATTGAAGGAAAAGAAGTCATTTGACTTTTTGAAAATGGCTGATCTGAATCCCTTGGAAAAGAGGGTGTTGGTCGAGAAGCATGTCATCAGTCCTTTGCTTGCAGAAGAATCATTATATGGGGCTTGCTGGCTAACGGATGATGAGAAGATCAGTATAATGATCAATGAGGAAGACCATTTGCGGGTACAGTGCATATTGTCTGGCTTCCAACTCGTCGAAGCTCTTGATGTCGCGAGTGAAATCGATGACTTTATAGAACAGCGGGTTGATTATGCTTTTGATGAGAAGCTAGGCTATTTAACCAGTTGTCCGACAAATGTCGGCACTGGTCTGCGAGCTTCCGTTATGGTACATGTCCCTGGCTTGGTCCTTACCCAGCAGATCAGCCGGATCATCCCTGCAATAAATCAGCTGGGCTTTGTCGTAAGGGGCATGTATGGCGAGGGCAGTGCAGCCTACGGGAATATTTTTCAGATATCCAACCAAACAACGTTAGGTAAATCAGAAAAAGAGATTGTCGAGGACCTTAAAACACTGGTCGAACAGATTATTGCCCAGGAACGTATGGCGAGAGATGCATTGCTGCAATCTTCAAACATACAATTGGAAGATAGAATATTCCGGTCCTTGGGAATTCTGAAATATGCCCGTGTTATGGAGTCGAAGGAAGCAGCGCAATGTCTATCGGATGTCCGGTTGGGCATTGATCTTGGATTCATCGGGGACATTTCCAAAACAATACTGAACGAATTATTGATTTTGACTCAACCCGGGTTTCTTCAGCTTTATTCCGGGGAAGTATTAAATCCCGAGGAACGAGACCTTAGGCGCGCGGCATTTATTAGGAAGCGTGTAAATATGGAGATAAACGAAGAGTAGAGGAGGCAGTTTATATGATGTTTGGAAGATTTACCGAAAGAGCACAAAAAGTATTGGCTTTAGCTCAGGAAGAGGCTATTCGGCTTGGCCACAACAACATAGGAACTGAACATATTTTACTGGGGCTTGTGCGTGAAGGTGACGGAATCGCTGCAAAGGCACTTTATTCCCTTGGATTAGGGGCAGAAAAAATCCAGAAAGAAGTAGAGAACCTGATCGGCCGCGGACAAGAGGGTGCACAGACGATCCACTATACACCGAGAGCCAAGAAGGTCATTGAACTTTCAATGGACGAAGCTAGGAAGCTGGGCCATTCTTACGTAGGGACCGAGCATATCCTGCTAGGATTGATCCGTGAAGGGGAAGGTGTGGCTGCCCGTGTGCTGAATAATCTGGGGGTAAGCTTAAACAAGGCCCGCCAACAGGTTCTGCAATTATTGGGAAGCAATGAGTCGGCTGGACACCAAGGTAATACTTCTTCTGCTGCCAGTACGCCAACACTTGATAGCCTTGCTCGTGACTTGACTGTTGTCGCCAAAGAAGGAAGTCTGGATCCAGTGATCGGTAGGAGCAAAGAAATCCAGCGCGTAATTGAGGTGTTAAGCCGCCGGACAAAAAATAACCCTGTTCTGATCGGAGAGCCAGGGGTCGGTAAGACCGCGATTGCGGAAGGATTGGCCCAGCAGATCGTGAACAACGAAGTGCCGGAGATCTTAAGGGATAAGCGTGTAATGACTTTGGATATGGGAACTGTTGTGGCAGGCACTAAATACCGCGGCGAGTTTGAAGATCGTCTCAAAAAAGTGATGGATGAAATCCGCCAGGCCGGGAACATTATCCTGTTCATTGATGAGTTGCATACTCTGATAGGTGCAGGCGGCGCGGAAGGAGCCATAGATGCATCAAACATCCTGAAGCCATCTTTGGCGCGCGGCGAGTTGCAGTGCATAGGAGCAACTACTCTTGATGAGTACCGCAAATATATTGAGAAGGATGCTGCTTTAGAGCGCAGATTCCAGCCAATCCAAGTGAATGAACCGACAGCAGAGGAATCCATCCAGATTTTGAAAGGCCTTCGAGATCGCTATGAGGCTCACCATCGCGTATCCATCAATGATGATGCGATTGAAGCGGCCGTCAAGTTTTCCGATCGTTACATTTCCGACCGTTTCTTACCAGATAAGGCTATCGATCTAATTGATGAAGCTGGTTCTAAGGTTCGTCTTCGTTCTTATACGACACCTCCCAACCTGAAGGAATTGGAAGTTCAGCTGGAGGAAGTCCGTAAGGAAAAAGATGCAGCTGTTCAGAGCCAGGAATTCGAAAAAGCGGCTTCTTTGAGAGATAATGAACAACGTTTACGCGAGAAGCTTGAAGAAACGAAGAAAACATGGAAAGAACAACAAGGCAAAGAAAACACTGAAGTTACTGTTGAGGACATTGCGACCGTTGTATCGAACTGGACAGGGGTACCGGTTACGAAGCTGGCGCAGACCGAAACAGAAAAACTGTTGAATATGGAAAGCATCCTGCATGACCGTGTCATCGGGCAGGAAGAGGCCGTCAAGGCAGTGGCAAAGGCAGTGAGAAGAGCACGCGCAGGGTTGAAAGATCCAAAACGCCCTGTCGGTTCCTTCATCTTCCTTGGTCCTACAGGGGTCGGGAAAACGGAACTTGCCCGTGCATTGGCTGAGTCAATCTTTGGTGATGAGGAAGCTATGATCCGTATTGATATGTCAGAGTACATGGAAAAGCATTCAACATCACGCCTTGTCGGGTCACCTCCTGGGTACGTAGGTTATGAGGAAGGCGGACAGCTTACAGAAAAAGTACGCCGGAAACCTTATTCAGTTGTGCTGCTTGATGAGATTGAAAAAGCCCATCCAGATGTTTTCAACATCCTTCTGCAGGTGCTGGAAGATGGAAGGCTGACCGATTCTAAGGGAAGAACTGTCGACTTCCGGAATACAATCTTGATCATGACTTCAAACGTAGGTGCATCGGCACTGCAAAAGAATAAATACGTAGGTTTCAATATCCACGATGAGGCAGCGGATTATAAGGATATGAAAGGGAAAGTGCTTGAGGAGCTGAAAAAAGCTTTCCGTCCTGAATTCTTGAACCGTATCGACGAAACAATCGTATTCCATTCCTTGGAAAAGAAACATTTAGAGGAGATTGTCCAGCTATTGTCCAATCAGCTGGTGAAACGTTTACGTGAACAAGATATCCTTATTGAACTTTCCGAGGGAGCTATTGCAAAAATTGCAAAAGAAGGGTATGACCCTGAATACGGCGCAAGGCCATTGAAACGGGCGATCCAAAAATATGTGGAAGACCAACTTTCGGAGGAACTGCTGAAAGGCAACATTGCAAAAGGGCAGAAGATCCTCATTGATGCAGTGGATGGAGAGATCATTATTAAGCCTCAGGAAGCAGCCGCTGCAAGTAAATAAATGGCATAGTTCAAACACAGGGTTTGTTACTCAAACCCTGTGTATTTTTGTAGTTTTTGGTATATTAAGTATTTGATATCAGAACAATACTTCCTGGTGACATGTCCGATATAATGATTATGGTAGTCTCTAGATGACCGACTTTCAAGCGGATGAATTCCGACATGATTAATTGATAAATACAATAAGCTAGAAGGAGGAAAAGTGTTGGCAAAGAAAAAGACGAAATTTATCTGCCAATCCTGCGGGTATGAGTCCCCGAAATGGATGGGGAAATGTCCGGGTTGCGGCGAATGGAATAAGATGACCGAAGAAATCGAGTATGCCAAGCCGGCACGAAAAGGAGCCTTTACCCACAGTGATGACGGGGGGACGCGCGTCAAAGCTCAGCCGATCACAGGCATAGAGACCGTAATGGAGCCAAGGATACTGACAGATCTGAAGGAGCTGAACAGGGCTCTTGGAGGCGGCATTGTGTATGGCTCCCTTGTCCTGATCGGCGGGGATCCGGGAATCGGCAAATCGACTTTGTTGCTGCAAGTATCGGCGCAGCTGGCAAAAAAGGGTCAGAAGGTATTGTATGTCTCAGGTGAAGAATCAGTGAAACAGACAAAACTTCGGGCTGATCGGCTCGGGACGGTGTCTGAAAACCTTTATGTCTTTTCTGAGACAGACATGGATTTTATAGAACAGGCAATTGTGGATGTCAATCCAAATCTGGTGATCATCGATTCGATCCAGACGGTATTTCAGCCGGAGGTCACCTCGGCTCCAGGAAGCGTATCGCAGGTCAGGGAGTGTACGGCGACTCTTATGAGAATTGCGAAAACGAAGGGTATAGCAATTTTCATTGTGGGTCATGTTACAAAAGAGGGGAACATAGCCGGTCCGCGCCTTTTGGAGCATATGGTGGACACAGTCCTGTACTTTGAAGGTGAACGCCATCATACATATCGGATAGTGAGAGCCGTCAAAAACCGTTTTGGCTCCACTAATGAGATGGGTATCTTTGAGATGAAGGAAAAAGGCTTGGAGGAAGTCGAAAATCCGTCTGAAATTTTCCTGGAAGAACGTTCAAAAGGTTCCTCCGGTTCCACGGTTGTGGCATCCATGGAAGGTACACGGCCTGTACTGGTCGAAGTACAGGCGCTTATTTCACCGACAAGCTTCGGTAACCCGCGCCGTATGGCGACAGGCATCGACTATAACCGTGTCACACTGCTGATGGCTGTCCTGGAGAAAAGAATAGGACTGCTCTTGCAGAATCAGGATGCCTATCTGAAGGTTGCAGGAGGAGTCAAGCTGGATGAACCGGCCATCGACTTGGCAATAGCTGTGAGCATTGCATCCAGTTTCAGAGATCAGCCGACACGAGCTACTGACTGTATTCTCGGCGAGGTAGGTTTGACAGGTGAAGTGAGAAGGGTATCAAGAATTGAACAGCGTGTACAGGAAGCGGCGAAGCTCGGGTTTGAACGGATCATTCTCCCGCAAAATAACATCGGGGGCTGGACTCCCCCCGCCGGTATCGAAATCATCGGGGTATCACATGTTGCAGAAGCTTTGAGACACGCATTAGGAGGATAAATATGAGTGAAAAAAGGGCAGACAAAACAAAATCAGAAATATTACAGCTTGTGTCTCCCGGAACTCCACTACGTGATGGCATTGATAATGTCCTAAGGGCAAATACTGGCGGGTTGATCGTGGTAGGGTATAATGAAAGGGTAAAGGAAGTAGTGGAGGGCGGCTTTGAAATCGGTTGCCCGTATTCACCTAGTTCCTTGTATGAGTTGGCTAAGATGGATGGGGCCATCATCCTGAATGAAGAGGCGGATAAAATATTATTCGCCAATGCGCAACTTGTGCCTGATACGAGCTATTCGTCAGTGGAGACTGGTATGAGGCACCGGACAGCCGAACGGGTCGCCAAGGAGACGAAGGCTCTGGTGATCGCCATCTCACAAAGAAGAACGATCATAACAGTCTACCAGGGGAATTTCCGCTATTCCCTGAAAGATATCGGCGTAATCCTTACTAAAGCAAACCAGGCAGTTCAGACGATGGAAAAATATAAGACAGTGCTTCTTCAAAGCATTGTTAGCCTTGGCCTGCTGGAATTTGAAGACAGTGTCACTTATTCAGACCTGCTGAGGGTCATGCACCGCTTTATCATGTTCCTAAGGATCAAAAATGAATTGCTTTCTTACCTGACGGAACTCGGGGTCGAGGGCCGATTGATTCGTCTGCAAATGAACGAAATCATTGCTTCCCTTGAGGAAGAGGGTGAAATGATCGTGCGCGACTATATGCAATCGGATGAAGGTAATTACAAAGAGATATTGGAAAAGCTGACGGAACTCTCTAACCAACCATTCATTGAGGATTCCCAAATCCTTAAGCTGCTCGGCTATAACGGCTATGTGGCTGTGGATGAGGTTTGCATTCCGAGAGGTTACCGAATGTTGAGCAAAATCCCCCGCCTGCCTGCGCATATCATCGAAAATCTGGTGGAAGCCTTCGAGAATTTGACCAATATCGTGGATGCTACGGTGGAAGAGTTGGATGATGTAGAAGGAATCGGGGAAGTAAGGGCGAAAAAGATAAGAGAAGGATTACGTGTAATGAAAAACCAACTGAGCACAGAACTGTCTATTTCATGACAAACCCGGTTGGAAAAGGTTGTCATATGTGTTAATGGAACTGTCCGTTTTAGCTTTGCTATTGAATAGATAATGAGTGAGAAAGGGAGGTGAAGGGATGTTAAAAGGTATTATACAAGCTAGCTTCATAATAATCGGAGGAACGCTCGGGGCTCTGCTGATCCCAGATCTTTTGATTCTTATGCAGGCTGATGATATTACATTTCTTAACAATCCTTATGTTACGGCTTTATTAGGCGCACTTATCTTTTATATTTTTACTTTCTGGTTAATTGATTATGTGGTTGATTTTGTAAGATGGTTAGAGGAACAGCTTGTGAAGGCCCCTATCACCGATTTGATATTCGGGACATTAGGGCTGACTGTCGGATTGGTAGTTGCCTTTCTGATTAGCTTTGCCGTCTCAATGATCAATGTACCTTTACTCAATACGATTGTACCGATTGTCATTACTTTAATGCTTGGATATCTGGGCTTTCAGGTCGGCTTCAAGAAACGGGACGAACTTCTGATATTGTTTAAAGGCAATAAGAAAAAGAACCATGAAAGTGAGCAGGAAGAGACGGCCAAAGAACAGCCATCCTCTTCTTTAAAAATATTAGATACAAGTGTCATCATTGATGGGCGGATTGCCGATATCTGCCAAACAGGTTTTGTAGAGGGGACGCTGGTCATCCCGCAGTTTGTGCTTGAAGAGCTGCAGCATATTGCGGATTCATCTGATGTTCTGAAAAGGAACAGAGGAAGAAGGGGTCTCGATGTCCTCAACAGGATTCAGAAAGAGCTCGACATCCAAGTGCAGTTCTATGAAGGGGACTTTGAGGATATCCAGGAAGTGGACAGCAAACTTATCAAACTTGCGAAGGTCATGGATGGCGTCCTAGTCACAAATGACTTCAATCTGAATAAGGTCTGCGAATTCCAGAATGTGCCAGTCCTTAATATCAATGATCTAGCAAATGCAATCAAACCGGTTGTCATTCCCGGTGAAGAGATGAGCGTTCTTGTCATCAAAGACGGGAAGGAACAAAATCAAGGGGTTGCTTACCTAGATGATGGCACGATGATTGTTGTGGAAGAGGGAAGGACTTATATTGGCAAACAAATAGATGTCGTAGTGACAAGTGTGCTTCAAACGTCAGCGGGACGGATGATTTTCGCCAAACCTAAATTGTTGGAAAAGGCGCTATAAGAGAGGTAGACGGAAGAATGGACGGGTTATACTATGAAGTCATCGTCCTTGCTGCTGGGCAAGGGAAACGAATGAATGCAGGAAAAAATAAAGTGTTCCTAGACCTAGGGGGAATGCCATTGATCTGCCGTACTCTTAAAGTATTCGATAGCGATCCGTTTTGCCGGAAGATCATTCTCCCAATCAATCCAGTCGATCGTTCTGCTTTCGAAGCCTTGTTGGGAGAATACCCGATGACGAAAGAAGTCGTTTTGACCGAGGGAGGACAAGAACGGCAAAACAGCGTGCATAATGGTTTGAAGAAAGTGCATGAAGCTGAAACGGATATTGTGCTTGTGCATGATGGAGCTCGACCTTTCGTCAGGCAGGAGCTTATCACTGAATTGGTGAATCTAGCTTTTGTACGGGGAGGGGCGATTCCGGCGGTGCAGGTGAAGGATACCATCAAGCAGGTGCAGGATGGCCAAGTCATCAACACGATGGAACGATCAAGCTTGTGGGCGGTTCATACGCCACAAGCTTTTCGTGTGCCGTTACTGAAGAGGGCCCATCAGTATGCAGCAGACAGCGGTTTGCTTGGGACCGACGACGCCAGTTTACTGGAAGCGATCGGAGAGCCGGTCATGATTGTGGAAGATGATTATAATAATATAAAAATCACTACCCCAGAAGATCTATATTTTGCAGAAGCCATCCGGAGGACTTTCCGGGAAGAAGGCAATCAGCGGTAAAGGAGATAGATGAATGTTTCGTATTGGACAAGGATTTGATGTGCATCAGTTGGTGGAGGGAAGGCCATTAATCATCGGAGGGATTACCATCCCATATGAGAAAGGGTTGCTCGGTCACTCGGATGCGGATGTTTTGCTTCATACAGTTGCGGACGCTTGCCTAGGCGCCATCGGCGAAGGGGACATCGGTAAGCATTTTCCGGATACTGATGCCAATTTCAAGGATGCCGATTCTGCTGTTTTGATGATGCAAGTGTGGAACATAGTGAAAGAAAAAGGATACGCACTAGGAAATGTCGATTGCACCATCATTGCTCAAAAACCCAAAATGCTGCCGTATATACCGCAAATGAGGGCAAGGATTGCAGAGTTGCTTGAAGCGGATGAATCTAAAGTGAACGTGAAGGCGACCACTACAGAGAAACTGGGCTTCACAGGCCGCGGCGAGGGGATTGCCGCGCAAGTAGCGGTATTGCTCGTAAAGCAATCGTAATACAGGCATAAAATGATGCATCGGCACTTTTCTTCCCGGTGCTGTCAGTGGTAAGATGTAATGTATGTCAAACAGAACTACTATGCTTAGGAGGCATATTACAATGAACGAACAAATCAGAGTCCGTTATGCTCCGAGTCCGACTGGGCATCTACATATCGGAAATGCAAGAGCGGCATTATTCAACTATTTATTTGCGCGCCATCATGGCGGGAAGTTCATCATCCGCATTGAGGATACAGATACGAAGCGAAACGTAGAAGGCGGAGAGGAAAGTCAGCTGAAATATTTGAAATGGCTTGGCATGGATTGGGATGAGAGTGTGGACGTTCCGGGTGAATATGGTCCGTACCGCCAATCTGAGCGGAATGATATCTATAAAAAATATTATACGGAGCTCTTGGATAAAGGGCTGGCCTATAAATGCTATTGCACTGAGGAAGAGCTGGAAGCGGAACGCGAAGCACAGCTTGCTAAAGGCGAAACACCGCAGTATTCAGGCAAATGCCGCCATTTGACAGCGGATGAGCAGGCAAAACTGGAAGCTGAAGGCAGACAGCCGAGCATCCGTTTTTCTGTTCCGAAGGGAAAAACGTACACATTCAACGACATGGTCAAGGGCGAAGTATCTTTCGAGTCTGACGGCATTGGCGACCATGTTATCGTTAAGAAAGATGGGATTCCGACATACAACTTTGCGGTTGTTATTGATGACCATCTGATGAAAATCTCACACGTGCTGCGCGGTGATGACCACATCTCAAACACACCTAAACAATTGATGATCTATGAGGCATTGGGCTTTGAACCGCCAGTGTTCGGTCATATGACGTTGATCGTTAATGAAAACCGCAAAAAGCTGAGCAAGCGTGACGGCTCGATCATCCAATTCATCGAGCAGTATGAAGCACTTGGCTATTTGCCGGAAGCTTTATTCAACTTTATCGGGCTGCTTGGTTGGGCTCCGGGCGGGGAAGAAGAAATCTTCACGAAAGAACAGTTTATTGAAATCTTTGATGAAAGCAGGCTTTCTAAATCTCCGGCAGTTTTCGATAAACAAAAGCTTACTTGGATGAACAATCAATACATGAAAAACATTGATATCGATCGCTTGACGGAGTTGGCATTGCCGCACTTGATCAAAGCAGGAAAACTTC
Organism: Bacillus sp. (in: firmicutes); assembly: GCA_051893455.1. Classification (GTDB taxonomy): domain Bacteria; phylum Bacillota; class Bacilli; order Bacillales; family DSM-1321; genus Bacillus_AD. The sequence goes on along the minus strand of JBJFHG010000002.1, from coordinate 6,602 downwards.
CTGAACAATTGACAGAAGAGCAGCAGGCATGGGTACACGACCTAATGGCTCTATACCAGGAGAAAATGAGCTATGGAGCAGAAATCGTTGAGCTTTCTGAAGTGATTTTCAATGAGACACCTGTTCTTGATGAGGAAGCAAAAGAGGTTCTTGCCGGTGAGCAAGTACCGGAAGTGATGAAAGCCTTTCTAGAAGAGGTCGAAGCTATGGAGAATTTCGATGCTCCTTCCATCAAAGCGGCCATCAAAGCGGTTCAAAAGAAAACCGGGCATAAAGGCAAAAACCTGTTCATGCCGATCCGCGTTGCCACTACAGGGCAAACTCATGGTCCGGACCTTCCGCAGGCTATCGCCTTGATCGGACGTGAAAAAGTTAAGAACCGTATCCAAAGTATTTTGGATTAACAATTTGGGGAAAATATAATATAGTAATAATTGATTACAGATATTGAGCGTTGATGGAGAGAAGTAGGAAGATGAAGCTTATTAGAGAGATCCGTCCCAGGCTGAAAGCGGGTCAGGCCAATCATCCTCCGAAATGCACTCCAGAGCCTTTTTATCGAAAGCTTCGGCAAGTAGATATAAGCGGAGTCATACCGTTATCATGAAAGAGTTGGGGGATTGGTGTTTTACGATTCTCAAACAGAGTGGAACCGCGCCGGTATTTAAGCGTCTCTGTCGATGGACAGGGATGCTTTTTTATGTTTTGGGGAGCAGAGGGATATGGTTGTAACAAGCGATTGAGGGTGAAGATGAGGGGGAGTGCGTATGCTTAAGTTATTGAAGGAAGATATAGATATCATTTTTGATCAAGATCCTGCTGCCCGTAGTTACCTGGAAGTGATACTGACATACTCAGGTCTGCATGCCATTTGGTCCCATCGGTTGGCGCATTTGCTATACAGAAATAAATGGTACTTTCTGGCGAGGGTCATCTCTCAGTTAAGCAGATTTTTTACAGGGGTTGAAATTCACCCGGGTGCAAAGATTGGACGCCGTTTCTTCATCGATCATGGAATGGGTGTCGTGATTGGGGAAACATGCGAAATCGGTGACAATGTCACAGTCTTCCAGGGAGTAACACTTGGCGGAACGGGCAAAGAAAAAGGGAAGCGCCACCCGACTATTGAAAATAACGTACTGATTGCAACCGGGGCCAAAGTGCTCGGTTCTATAACGGTGGGTGAGAACTCGAAAATCGGTGCAGGTTCGGTTGTGCTCAAGCAAGTGCCGCCCAACTCCACAGTCGTGGGAATACCGGGCAAGGTCGTCATTCAGGATGGCGTTCGCCTGAAGCACCGGCTGAACCATTCGGACCTACCGGATCCAATGGGTGACAGGGTCCGAAAGCTGGAAGAAGAGTTGAATGATATGAGACAAACAATAGATATCCTTTTACAGGAAGGGAGTAAGAAGAATGACAATCAAGATTTATAATACATTGACGAGGGAAAAAGAGACCTTCGTACCGATCGAAGAGGGAAAGGTCAAAATGTATGTATGTGGACCGACCGTATATAACTTTATCCATATAGGCAATGCTAGACCGCCTATCGTGTTTGATACCGTCAGGAATTACTTGAAATACAGAGGTTATGATGTTCAATACGTATCCAATTTCACTGATGTTGATGATAAGTTAATCCGCGTCGCAAATGAGTTAGGAACAGATGTTCCGTCTGTTGCAAATCGGTTCATCGATGCTTATTTTGAGGATGTGCAGGCGTTAGGATGCCAAAAGGCTGATGTGCATCCCCGCGTTACGGAAAACATGGATATCATCATTGAATTCATACAGGCTTTGATCGACAATGGATATGCGTATGAATCAGAAGGGGATGTCTACTACCGCACACGCAAGTTTAACGGTTACGGGAAGCTGTCTCACCAATCGATCGATGACCTTCGTTCAGGAGCGAGGATTGAGGTAGGGGAAAAGAAGGAAGATGCTTTGGATTTTGTTCTTTGGAAAGCAGCGAAGGAAGGGGAAATCCATTGGGATAGCCCTTGGGGGCAAGGGCGTCCAGGCTGGCATATTGAATGCTCTGCAATGGCGAAGAAATACTTGGGCGATACAATTGATATCCATGCCGGCGGCCAGGACCTTGCTTTCCCTCACCATGAGAACGAAATTGCGCAGTCCGAAGCAGTTACAGGACAAACGTTTGCGAAATATTGGATGCATAACGGCTATATCAATATAGATAACGAGAAGATGTCCAAATCATTGGGCAATTTCGTGCTGGTCCACGATATCCTGAAGCAGCATGATGCACAGGCTCTTCGTTTCTTCATGCTCTCTGTACATTATCGCCACCCGATCAATTACAATGATGAACTGCTGTCGAATGCCAAAACGGCATTGGACAGACTGAAAATTTCCTATCAGAACCTGCAGCATAGAATGGGATCAGCTGTAGACTTGACCGAAAATAACAGCCAATGGCTTCAGAAGATCAAAGAGCTGCAAGAGCAATTTGAAAAAGAAATGGACGATGATTTTAATACGGCAAATGCGATATCCGTCCTGTTCGACCTTTCTAAGCAAGCCAATCTGTATCTGTTAGAGAAACAAACGCATACGGAAGTTCTGAAAGCATTCAGCGAGCTATTCGAAAAACTGTTTGCAGTGCTGGGCCTTAAGCTTACAGAGCAAGAGCTGCTGGACGAAGAGATCGAAAGAATGATTGAAGAGCGGAATCAAGCTAGGAAAAACCGTGATTTTCAAAAATCCGATGAAATCCGGGATGCGCTGAAAGCCATGAATATTCTGCTTGAGGATACAGCACAAGGTACAAGATGGAGAAGAGGATAATAGATGACGGAAAAAACAATGGACATTAAACCGATGGAACTTAATAGTCTGGCCCTTGCTTACATGGGTGATGCGGTATACGAAAAGTATATCCGGCATCACCTTCTGTTGAAGGGGGCTGTAAAGCCGCATTTGTTGCATAGGGAAGCAACGAGGTTTGTTTCAGCTAAAGCGCAAAGTAGAGTGATCCATCATATTTTGGAGGAGGGCGTTTTGTCAGAAGAGGAAGCGGGTGTGGTCCGCCGCGGCAGGAATGCTAAATCGGGCACTGTCCCCAAAAATACGGATGTGCAAACATACCGTTATTCCACTGCCTTCGAAGCATTGATTGGATATCTGTTTTTGAGCGGCCGGCTAGAGAGGGCAGAAGAACTGATTCAGGTAGCTATTGATTTCACAGAACGAAAGAATTGAGGTGCAACGTAAAATGAGCGAAGAATTCATCATCGGCCGCAACCCAGTGTTGGAGGCGTTAAGGTCGAGTCGAGATATCAATAAAATATGGATCGCAGAAGGGTCGCAAAAGGGATCAATGGGACAAGTCATCAACTTGGCCAAGGAAAGGAATGTCCTAACGCAGATAGTCCCGAAGAAAAAAATCGACGCCATGGTGGACGGTTCCCATCAGGGAGTGGTTGCAGCTGTTGCCGCCTATTCGTACGCTGAACTGGATGATTTATTTGCGGTAGCGGAGAAGCGGAATGAGGCACCATTTTTCCTGATTCTTGATGAAATAGAGGATCCGCACAATCTGGGTTCCATCATGCGAACGGCAGATGCGACAGGGGCGCATGGCATCATTATTCCGAAAAGGAGAGCAGTCGGATTGACGGCGACGGTCGCTAAAGCATCGACTGGGGCCATTGAGTACATTCCGGTCGCACGTGTGACGAACTTGGCTAGGACAGTCGAGGAATTGAAGGAGCGCGGTCTGTGGATTGTCGGAACGGATGCGAAAGGAAGCGATGATTTCCGCAACCTTGATGGAGGGATGTCAATTGGCATCATTATCGGAAGTGAAGGAAAAGGCATGAGCCGCATCCTGAAGGAAAAATGCGATTTCCTTGTGCATATGCCTATGATCGGGAAGGTAACATCCTTGAATGCCTCTGTTGCAGCCAGCCTGCTCATGTACGAAGTATACAGAAAACGTCATCCATTAGGAAAATAAAGATGAAAAATATCCTATTAGTGGATGGTTATAACATAATAGGAGCCTGGCCGGAGATGCGTACCCTCAAGGATAAAGATCTTGCAGCGGCCAGGGACCGGCTGGTCGAAATATTGGCTGAATACAGAGCGTACACAGGTTATGAAGTCATTGTCGTCTTTGATGCCTATTATGTGAAGGGATTGGAGCGCAAATATAAGGACTATAAGATCGATGTGATTTTTACCCGAGAGAATGAGACAGCGGATGAAAGAATAGAAAAATTGGCTATAGAACTGAATAATATCAGGACACAAATCCACGTGGCGACATCGGACTATACAGAACAATGGGCCATTTTCGGACAAGGGGCTCTCCGGAAATCCGCTCGTGAACTGTTGACAGAATGTCAGGTTATTACAAATGAAGTGGGAAAAAAAGTAAAAAAACAAATGGGCGAGAAACCCGCGTCAAAGATACCTTTGAGCGCTGAAGTGGCTGAAAAATTCGAGAAATGGAGACGCGGGCAGTTCTGAATGTTGTTGACTCCAAAAATTTTCCTGCTGTATAATGTATTTATCTAACAATTCAGTCGGGGGTGGCATTTGTGGCGCAACACGGACACAAAGTCAGTGAAAGGTACTTACTGCTCGAAGATGATGCTCTGGTTGAACTTGTGCACCAAGGGGAAAGTGAAGCTTTGGACTACCTCATCCATAAGTATAAAAACTTTGTTAGGGCCAAAGCCCGTACCTATTTTCTCATAGGGGCCGACAAAGAGGATATCGTCCAGGAAGGGATGATCGGATTGTACAAGGCCATCAGGGATTTTAAAGAGGACAAGCTCAGTTCATTCAAAGCTTTTGCAGAACTATGCATCACCAGGCAAATCATAACAGCGATCAAAACAGCCACGCGCCAGAAACATATCCCTTTGAATTCATATGTCTCCCTCGATAAACCAATTTATGATGAAGAATCCGACCGGACATTGATGGATGTCATCACAGGGACCAAAGTGATGAATCCGGAAGACCTGATCATCAATCAGGAAGAATTTGATGATATAGAAGTGAAAATGGCAGAACTATTGAGCGATTTGGAAAGGAAGGTGCTCGCCCTTTATTTGGACGGGCAATCCTACCAAGAGATTTCCGAGGAATTGAACAGGCATGTGAAGTCCATCGACAATGCCCTTCAGAGGGTGAAGCGGAAACTCGAACGATACTTGGAAGTAAGAGAAGTATCCACTTAAATAATAGCAAACTGTGTTTTTTAACTTTCATTATGTCGCCATCAGCTTGATGGTGACATTGACTTTAATAGGTATGCATGATACATTTTTAGGTATGTATACTCATATTTAAGCAGGTGTTGACTAAATGAGAAGCAAGGTTACATTAGCTTGCGTAAACTGCGGTTCCAGGAACTACTCTACTGAAAGCAGTAAAGGATCCAAAACAGAACGGCTTGAAATCAAGAAATTCTGCAAGACATGCAACGCGCACACACTTCATAAGGAAACCAAGTAAGCATCGCTTTTTCGATGCATTCATATAAGTGGAGGTTAGGAACATGCAAACCGTGACCGAATTTTTCCGTGGTGTCCGTCAGGAAATGAGAAAAGTAAGCTGGCCAAAAAGAAAAGAGCTTACTAGTTATACAATGATTGTTTTGACTACTGTGTTAGTTATGGCTATCTTCTTTATGGCTATTGATCTCGGTATATCCGAATTGATCCGTTTGGTCAGTAAATAAGCCGCTGATTTATTTTCCTGAATAAGATATTCGTAAAATAGGCATAATAGTGCTAAAATGAGATGTATGGAAAAAGCCCGCTATAAGAGGCTTTTTTAATTTGGAAAAAAAGAAATGCTCAACTCAGAAATGTTTTGGCCTGATATAGAATTTATAAGGCAGGGAGGGAAGGACTTAGCGTCCTGAATGAAATGGAAAAGAATTGGTATGTTGTACACACGTACTCCGGTTATGAAAATAAGGTGAAAGCAAATTTAGAGAAACGTGTTGAATCGATGGGGATGCAAGATAAGATCTTCCGCGTCGTTGTTCCTGAAGAGGAAGAAATGGATATTAAGAACGGCAAAAAGAAAGTTGTAAAGAAAAAGGTGTTTCCAGGGTATGTGTTGGTGGAAATCATCATGACTGATGATTCCTGGTATGTTGTCCGTAATACCCCAGGTGTCACTGGATTTGTCGGATCTGCAGGATCTGGTTCAAAACCGACCCCGCTATTGCCGGACGAGGTGGCTGTTATCCTGAAAAGAATGGGAATGGATGAGAAACGCTTCGAAGTTGACTTCGAGCTTGGTGAATCTGTGGAAATTAAAGAAGGTCCATTTGCTTCTTATTCAGGCATCATCGAGGAGCTGGATACAGATAAAGCTAAATTGAAAGTCATGGTCAATATGTTCGGCCGTGATACTAAAGTCGAGCTTGATTTTGATCAGGTGGAAAAAATATAAGCTGAAAAAACTTGAAATGAGTTTTAATAAGTGATAGAATTTCATAGGTCAGTATGTCTCAACTATCAGAGACCTGAACTGTAGTTTGGTTCTTTATTCCATATATAAAGAATTTGAGTGGGAGGGGAATAAGACCCCTATTACCACATCACGGA
>JBJFHG010000001.1:0-68269 GCA_051893455.1 Bacillus sp. (in: firmicutes) | reverse complement strand
GCTATAAGCTTTTTGGAACCCTAGGCCTAGCCTAGGGTTTTCGTTATTATAAAAAGACGCCTCCTTCCTTATTGTTAAGGAAGAAAGCGTCCTGAGATTTTGTAAACGTACTTGTAAGGCTAAATCCAGCCTACCCGATCAACCGCAGATTAGCGTTTGATGTTGTAGAAAGATTTAAGGCCATCGTATACAGCCATTTCGCCAAGCTCGTCTTCGATGCGAAGAAGTTGGTTGTATTTCGCGATACGATCTGTACGGGACATAGAACCAGTTTTGATTTGTCCAGCGTTTGTAGCAACAGCGATGTCAGCGATTGTTGCATCTTCTGTTTCACCAGAACGGTGAGATACTACTGCTGTGTAACCAGCGCGTTTCGCCATTTCGATTGCTTCGAATGTTTCAGTCAAAGTACCGATTTGGTTAACTTTGATTAGGATAGAGTTAGAGATACCTTTTTCGATACCTTCAGCTAATTTTTTAGTGTTTGTTACGAATAAATCGTCACCAACTAATTGAACTTTGTCGCCTAAGCGCTCAGTTAATAATTTGTGACCATCCCAGTCGTTTTCATCTAAACCGTCTTCGATAGAGATGATTGGGAATTCGTTGCAAAGTTCTTCGTAGAAGCTTACAAGCTCTTCAGAAGTTAAACCAGTGCGGCCTTCGCCAGCTAGATCGTATTTGCCAGTTTCTTTGTTGAAGAACTCAGAAGAAGCAACGTCCATTCCTAAGAATACGTCTTTACCTGGAGTGTAACCAGCTTTAGTGATTGCTTCCATGATTACTTCTACAGCTTCACGGTTAGAACCAAGGTTTGGAGCGAATCCACCTTCGTCACCTACAGCTGTGTTAAGACCTTTAGAGTGAAGTACTGCTTTAAGAGCGTGGAATACTTCAGCACCCATACGGATTGCTTCTTTGAAAGTTGGAGCTCCAACTGGTAAGATCATGAACTCTTGGAAGTCAACGTTGTTGTCAGCGTGAGAACCACCGTTGATGATGTTCATCATTGGAGTTGGAAGTTGTTTAGCGTTGAATCCGCCAAGGTAACGGTACAATGGAAGACCTACAGAGTCAGCAGCAGCGTGAGCAACAGCCATAGATACACCAAGGATTGCGTTTGCACCCAATTTACCTTTGTTTTCTGTTCCGTCAAGAGCGATCATTGCGCGGTCGATAGCAACTTGGTCTGTTACATCCATGCCGATGATTGCTTCAGCGATTACGTTGTTTACGTTATCAACAGCTTTTTGAACACCTTTTCCAAGGTAACGTGATTTGTCGCCATCGCGAAGCTCAACTGCTTCGTATTCACCAGTTGATGCACCAGATGGAACAAGAGCGCGTCCGAAGAAACCGGATTCTGTCATAACTTCTACTTCTACAGTTGGGTTACCGCGAGAGTCAAGTACTTCACGGCCGTATACGAATTGAATGTAAGGCATTGTATTGTATCTCCTTTTTATTGAAAATATTAGTTTTGCCGCATAATAGCGGATTATTTATTGATTAAAGTGGATCCAGTCATTTCAACTGGTTTTTCCACATTCAACAAATCAAGCATTGTTGGTGCCAGGTCTGCCAGCTTACCGTCTGTGCGAAGAGTTACATCTTCTTTTGTGACGATAACCGGTACAGGGTTAGTTGTGTGTGCAGTCATTGGCTTGCCTTCAAGTGTCACTACTTCATCGGAGTTACCGTGATCGGCAGTGATGATGGCATTTCCGCCTTTAGCTACGATTGCGTCAACGACTTTGCCAAGACACTCATCGACTGCTTCAATCGCCTTGATAGTCGGTTCTAGCATACCGGAGTGTCCAACCATATCAGGGTTAGCGAAGTTCAAGATGATGGCATCAAACTTGTCAGCAGCGATTTGCTCAAGTAACGCGTCCGTCACTTCATAAGCGCTCATCTCTGGTTTCAAGTCATAAGTCGCAACTTTTGGCGAATTGATCAGAATTCTTTCTTCGCCCGGGAATGTCTCTTCACGACCGCCACTCATAAAGAATGTGACGTGAGGATATTTTTCTGTTTCTGCGATACGCAGTTGTTTCAGATTGTGTTGTGACAGCACTTCACCGATTGTATTGTCAAGGTTTGTCGGCTTGAATGCAACATAACCTTTCACTGTTTCAGAGAAATGCGTGAAGCATACGAAGTGTAAGTCCTTCGGTTGCTTTTCGCCACGGTCGAATCCGCGGAAATCTTCGTTTGTGAAGACATTTGAGATTTGGATCGCGCGGTCAGGACGGAAGTTATAGAAAATGACAGCGTCATTGTCTTTGATCGTCGCAACCGGTGAACCATCTTCTTTCACCATTACAGATGGCAATACGAACTCGTCGAAGATGCCGTTGTTGTAGTTGTCTTCTACGCATTCTTCAGGTGTGGAGTATGTAGGACCTTCTCCATACACCATTGCGCGGTAAGATTTCTCAACACGCTCCCAGCGCTTATCTCGGTCCATGCTGTAGTAGCGTCCGGAAATCGTAGCAAATTGGCCGACGCCGTATTCTTTGATTTTTTCTTCTGTTTGCTTAATGTACGTCTCAGCTGTTTTCGGACCTACGTCACGGCCATCCAAGAATCCATGGATGTAAACATTTTTGACGCCCTCTTTAGCAGCCAGCTTAAGAAGAGCAAACATGTGGTCGATGTGGCTGTGTACGCCGCCATCAGATAGCAGTCCGAACAAGTGAAGGTCTGTACCGTTCTTTTTCACATGCTCCATCGCTGCCGTGAACGTATCATTCTTTTCGAATTCACCTTCACGGATGGCCACGTTCACACGTGTCAAGCTTTGGTATACAACGCGTCCGGCACCGATGTTCAGATGCCCTACTTCTGAGTTACCCATTTGGCCTTCTGGAAGACCAACAAACTCGCCATCAGCACGCAATGTAGCATGAGCGTATTGATTCCAGTAACGATCGAAGTTTGGTTTTTTGGCTTGCGCCACCGCATTCCCTTTTGTTTCATCGCGGAATGCAAAACCATCAAGGATGATTAAGGCTGTAGGTGCTTTACTCATTTTCCTGCCTCCACTAGTTGTAGGAAGGATTTCGGATCTAGGGCTGCTCCGCCGACAAGCGCTCCGTCGATATCGGATTCAGCCATGTATTCTTTGATATTCTCAGGTTTTACGCTGCCGCCGTATTGAATACGTACAGCATCCGCTACATCTTGAGAGAATTGAGAAGCAACAACTGAACGGATGTGCGCACATACTTCATTTGCATCAGCTGCAGTAGAAGATTTACCTGTTCCGATTGCCCAGATTGGCTCATATGCAATGACAGTTGCTTTTACTTGGTCAGCTGTTAAGCCTGCAAGTGCTTTTTCGATTTGTGCTCCAACCAATTCATTTGTTTTGCCGCTTTCACGCTCTTCAAGCGTTTCTCCGCAGCAAACGATTGGAGTCAAACCGTGTTTGAATGCAGCCAATGTTTTTTTATTGACTGTTTCGTCTGTTTCGTTGAACATTTCTCTGCGTTCAGAGTGTCCAAGGATTACATATTTTACGCCTAGGTCAGCAAGAACAACTGGGCTTACCTCACCAGTATATGCCCCGTTTTCTTCGAAGTGCATGTTTTGTGCACCGATGCTCACGTCTGTACCTTCTGTTGCTTCGACAAGTTGTCCAAGGAATGGAGCTGGTGAACAGATTACTGTATCAACAGACTCGTTAGAAGGGACTAGGCTTTTAACCTCTTCCACAAAGCTTTTTGCTTCAGAAAGAGTTTTGTTCATTTTCCAGTTACCAGCAATGATTGGTTTACGCATGAACGTATCGTCCTCTCTGTATTTTCGCTCAGCTGTGCACATTTCCTTTACAGGTCATGAGGGCCCTTTCATGCCTTGACAGGAAATGCGTCAGCTATCGATTTGATTTCTTATTTATCGTTTAGGGCTACAACGCCTGGAAGCTCTTTTCCTTCGATGAATTCAAGAGATGCTCCACCGCCAGTAGAGATGTGGGACATTTTGTCAGCAAGGTTGAATTTCTCAGCTGCTGCTGCAGAGTCTCCGCCGCCGACAACGCTGAATGCATCAGAAGAAGCAAGCGCTTCAGCTACACCTTTTGTACCGTTTGCGAATTTGTCGAATTCAAATACGCCCATTGGTCCGTTCCAGATGACAAGCTTAGAGTTCTTGATTACATCTGCATACAACTCAACTGTTTTTGGTCCGATATCAAGAGACATCCAGTCAGCTGGGATTGCATCGATATCAACAACTTTTGTTTCTACATTTTCACCGAACTCAGGTGCGATGACCGCATCGACAGGCATGTAGAAGTTAACGCCTTTTTCTTTTGCTTTTTCCATGAAGGACTTAGCCAATTCGATTTTATCTTCTTCAAGAAGAGATGTACCGATTTCATGGCCTTGTGCTTTGATGAATGTGTATGCAAGACCGCCACCGATGATCAAGTTGTCTACTTTATCAAGCAGGTTTTCGATTACACCGATTTTGTCTTTTACTTTTGCTCCGCCAACGATTGCAGTAAATGGACGCTCTGGGTTAGACATTGCTTTGCCCAATACATCCAATTCTTTTTGCATAAGGAAGCCGGATACCGCAGGGATGTGTTTCGCGATACCTTCAGTAGAAGCATGAGCACGGTGAGCAGCACCGAATGCATCATTTACGAATACGTCCGCCAAAGATGCGAATTCTTTCGCCAACTCAGGATCATTCTTCTCTTCGCCAGGGTAGAAACGAACGTTTTCAAGCAATAGTACATCGCCGTCGTTCATTTTTGCGATTTGAGCTTTTACAGTGTCTCCGTATGCTTCGTCAGCTTTCGCAACATCTTTTCCAAGAAGTTCGCTTAGCTTTTTCGCAACTGGAGTCAAACGCAATTCCTCAACAGCTTGGCCTTTAGGACGGCCCATATGGCTAGCAAGGATTACTTTTGCACCTTGTTCAATCAGGTACTGAATAGTTGGTAACGCAGCACGCACGCGAGTGTCGTCTGTAATTACGCCTTCTTGCATCGGTACGTTGAAGTCCACGCGGCAGAATACGCGTTTTCCTTTCAAGTCGATGTCTTTAATGCTTTTTTTGTTCACGACAGGATATCCTCCCTTAATGTGTTGATCGATTTCGGAAAAAATAGTAACTATGTACATAGATTTTCCCTTGTAACGTAAATCTAATCGTTTCTTTTTAGAAGGTTGTTTTGCATAAATAAGATGGCCATCTTGTTGTTTGTCTGCAGTACAAAAGAAAAGGGAAGGGGGATACTTCCCCACTCCCCTTTATCTCCTCCTATTATAGCCTGTGCGTCCCAGTAATTCCAGAATATTCATGGAGGTCACCGGGTTCCACACCCATTTAATTCTGTGAATTAAAGACCTTTAGAAGCGATGTAGTCAACTAGGTCTACTACACGGTTAGAGTAGCCAGTTTCGTTATCGTACCAAGAAAGAACTTTAACCATGTTTCCTTCCATAACCATTGTGGAAAGAGCATCGATAGAAGAAGAGTGAGTGTTTCCGTTGTAGTCGCGAGAAACTAGTGGAAGCTCGCTGTACTCAAGAATACCTTTCAATTCACCTTCGGCTGCTTCTTTAAGAGCTGCGTTAACTTCTTCAGCAGTTACGTCTTTTTCCAATTCAGCAACAAGGTCTACTACAGACACGTTTGGAGTTGGAACACGCATAGCCATACCGTTCAATTTACCTTTAAGTTCAGGCAATACAAGCGCAACAGCTTTAGCAGCACCAGTTGTAGTTGGGATGATGCTTTCAGCAGCCGCACGAGCACGACGGTAGTCGCTGTGTGGAAGGTCAAGGATTTGTTGGTCGTTTGTGTAAGAGTGAACTGTTGTCATCATACCGCGTTTGATTCCGAATTTCTCGTTAAGAACTTTTGCGAATGGAGCCAAGCAGTTTGTTGTGCAAGAAGCGTTAGAGATTACATCGTGTTTAGATGCATCGTATGCTTCGTTGTTAACACCCATAACGATTGTGATGTCTTCATCAGATGCAGGAGCAGAGATGATAACTTTTTTAGCGCCGCCTTCAAGGTGTTTCGCAGCATCAGCGCGTTTTGTGAAGCGTCCAGTAGATTCAACTACTACTTCAGCGCCAAGTTCTGCCCAAGGGATTTGAGCTGGGTCGCGTTCTGCAACAACTTTGATTTTTTGGCCAGCAACTACGATGCTGTCTCCGTCTACAGTTACTTTCTCTTCAAGAGTTCCGTGAACTGAATCGTATTGTAAAAGATGCGCTAACATGTTAGCGTCTGTCAAGTCGTTGATTGCTACTACTTCTACATTTGGGTTTTTAAGAGCTGCACGGAATACGTTACGTCCGATACGTCCAAAACCATTGATACCAATTTTAACCATTAGTAGTTTCCTCCTTTTAATTAGGAACTGCATATTTTTTTCGGCTTGCTAACGCATAAGCCTTTTTTATATAAAAGGGTTATCCCTTTAATAACATGATTGCTGCGGCCTCATCCGTGATGAGTGTCGTGTTTTTCGGTGCTCTTTTCATGTAAGCCCGTATTGCCTTCGCTTTTGAGTTGCCACCCGCTACGGCGATGACTTCTTTTGCTTTCGGCAATTGCTCCAGCTGAATCCCCATGGTTTTTACTTTGTGGACAATGTCACCATGTTCATCGAAGTAATACCCGAAGGCTTCTCCTACTGCGCGTCCTTCTATAAGTTTTTCCATGATATCAGCGGATGTCTTTCTTCTGTTCGCCATGGCGGTAGCTTCGCCAATTCCATGTAGGACAATATCTGATGCATCAATTAATGAAATGACCTCTTTAATGGTCGGTTCCTTCATGATTGTTGCATAAGATTCGTCACTGACCTGGTCAGGAACATACAGCACCCGGTAGGATGCTTTCATTTTTTCTGCCATTTTTGCGACAATCGTGTTTGCCTGGTTCCCTACATCTTCCCCTAGTCCGCCCCTGGCCGGGACAAACAGAAGATCTTTGCTTTCAGGCATCGGAGTCAACATATCCGCGATGACAGCCATAGTGGTTCCGCCTGTCACAGCTATTGTATTTTCTCCGGATATCAACTTTTTCATTCGTATTGCAGCTTCTTTTCCGAGAGTTTGAAGAACCATGGATGATGTATCGCTGTTTCCAGCCACAACTATGACTTTCTTCACTTGTAGCTTTCCCTGCAGTTCCTTTTCTAATGTATCTATACCCGAAAGTTCTCTGACAACACTTTTTAATTGATCAAGAATACCCAGCCCGTCTTCGGTCAGGGTCATTCCACTCGTATGGACTTCAATTAAGTTTTGCTTTTTCAGGAATTCTACTTCACTGCGAAGGATGCGTTCAGTCATCTCAAGGCTTAACGCTAAGTTGCGTCTCCCGACCGGCTGCATGAATCGTATGTAGTTCAGTATTTGATATCTTTTTTGCAAGACGTCTAGCAGATCCGGCAATAGTTTTTTTTGGATATCCAATATTGTTTGCATGGAATTACTCTTTCCTTTCCTGAGCAAAACTATCCTGGACATTTTATGTCCCTGTGTGACATTTTTTGTCCCATCAGTGCCAAAAAAAAATCGCCCTTGCTACGCTCCTTATTTTAACAAGGGGCAATCTTTTTTTCAACTCTTCTTTTTATGACAGTTTTAATTTGTATTTTTCAAAAAGTTTACGACTTTGCCGCTATCGATTCTGCCGTACTGAATGATTTGTCCCTCGTACTCGACTACTGGAATCATCAACCCGAATTTTTCGATCAGGCTATCTTCCTTATATATATCTATTTCCCTGATTTTTACATCCAAAACCCTTTTTACTGATTCTAGTTCTTTTTTTGCTTCATTACATAAATGGCAGTTTTCTTTTGAATATAATATAAGTTCCATGCTTAAGCGATTCACCAACTTCTAGTATCTTTTGCGCTTGGAGGAGGATTGGATACCCATCTGCTCCCTGTATTTCGCAATAGTGCGCCTGGATAGCACGATTGCCTGTTCTGCTTTCAGCCTATCCGAAATGAGCTGATCTGACAAAGGTTTCGACTTATCTTCCGCTTCTATCATAGTATGGATCGCTTTTTTAGCTGCCGCCGCTGATACATCCTCTTCATTGGAGCCCACAGAATGCAGGGCCGCAGAGAAAAAGGATTTCATTTCAACCGTGCCGAATGGAGCTCTTACGTATTTATCCTTTACCGTCCGGCTGACGGTCGATTCATGGATGTCCAATTGCTCGGCCACTTCTTTCATTGTCATCGGCTTCAGATAGGCCAACCCTTTTCTCATACATTCCGGTTGGATTTCTGCTATTTTTGCGGTCACTCTCAGCAACGTTTCTTCCCTCTGCTCAATCCCCTTCTTTATCCACATGTACTCTTTATACTTTTCCTGAAAATATTGTCCGGCTTGCTTGTCGCTTTTCAGACTGGTAAAGCTTGAATGATCGAGCTTTACCTTCGATTTCAAATCTGCAGTCAGTTTTACGGAGATGGAATTAGAGGAGCATTCAATCATAACGTCGGGTACGACAAACGAAGACTTTTCGACAGCAAACCGTGAGCAAGGTCGCGGGTCAAGCGTTTTTATAAAATCTGATACCAATTGAATATCACTCATTTTAATCGATAATCCCTTTGCAAGCGCTTTCCATTTTTTATCTGCAAAATCCATAAAATGATGTTCGATGATTTCTCTAGTGTATTTTGGTGTACGTTTTCTTTCTATTTGAAGCAATAGGCATTCCTGGAGGTTTCGCGCGCCGACCCCGGCAGGTTCCATCCCTTGCAGTATACTTAGGGCTCTTTCCGCCAAATCCTCCGTCTCCCCGAACCTTGCGCAGATTTCGGTCATAGTGAACGGTAAGTATCCATTGGAATCGAGATTATAGACCAGGTGCTTAATCAGTTGTTTGGTCCGTTCACAAAGTCCTGACGGCGGCAATTGAGCTAGTAAGTAAGGAGACAGGATCTCCGCTTCCTCTTTGATCTGCTCAATCCAGTAAGTTGCATCCGCCTTTGATTTATGGCTCCCTTTTTTCACTTTCTTCGAGAAACCATCAACATGATCAATGGCGATCAGAGGATTTTCCGTGGCCTTGTTGCCAAGGAAAGCATCCAGGTCCTGATTGGACATTTGCAATAAACTGATTGCCTGGCTTAACTCTTGTGTCATGGAAAGTTTCATTGTTTGCTGTTGATACAAGCCTGCACTCAAATCCATAAACTTCCCTCCCTTATTCCAATTTTACACGTAATCAGATTGTTTTGGCAAAAGGATTCTTTAAATGACAGAATTAGGCAAAGTTCCAGAGTGTCAAAGAAACTCGAACCCGCCGTAGGCTACCAAAAAAAAAATAGAAAAGGTCCCTGATATATTGCGGAACCCTTAATTAATCGATTTATGGATCCCGTTTCCCCTGACGTTCCATCCTTGGAACAGGTATTGAAGGGCTACAGAAATCTCGCCGAATTGACCGCCTATCCCTTCCTGAAGCTGTTTCGCGAATCCGGCCTCTCAGGTTTGGCACGGTATTGCAGTTCTTTAAATGGTAAAGCATAGGCAGACCTCCAGATGAATCATTATAGAGGCATTTTATCCATATATTTGTAAATATGTGCCTGTACTAAGGAGGTTATAACATCAAAACAATTGGACAAATCAGCAAAAAGAAAAAACCAGTGCCATGAAATGATCAGGCACTGGTTTTTTGAATGATATGACGCCCTTGGAGGGAATCGAACCCCCAGCTCAAGAACCGGAATCTTGTGTTTTATCCGTTAAACTACAAGGGCATGTATTAAGTCCGCTTTTAATTATAGGATAGAACTGCCTACAATGCAAGAAGCGATTTAATATTGCTAAATAATTTTTATAGAAAGGCCCAGCTGTACGGCTACGTTTAAATAAAAGAGAAATGGGTAAGATGAATATGACATTTCATACATATACTGACAGCGGTAATCTTATCATTGCCCAAATGATGTCGAACAAAATATTGTCCCTCTATACCCTTTTGGTTTGACCTATCTTGACCAAAAAGTGTATCATAGGATTATAACTGATTTGAAAAGTATGAATCATTCTCTATACAAGGAGGAACATTACGGATGAACTTAATACCTACAGTCATTGAACAAACAAATCGCGGAGAGCGTGCTTATGATATTTACTCACGCCTATTGAAAGACCGTATTATCATGTTGGGAAGTGCCATTGATGATAACGTGGCCAATTCAATTGTTGCCCAGTTGTTGTTCTTGGAGGCGGAAAATCCAGAAAAGGACATCACACTTTATATCAACAGCCCGGGCGGAAGCATTACGGCGGGTATGGCAATCTACGACACAATGCAATACATCAAACCGCAAGTTTCCACAATCTGCACAGGTATGGCAGCTTCTATGGGTGCATTCCTGCTGGCTGCCGGGGAAAAAGGTAAACGCTACGCCCTTCCGAACAGTGAAGTTATGATACACCAGCCTCTCGGCGGCGCGCAAGGTCAAGCCACTGAAATCGAGATTGCGGCTAAACGCATCCTGTACTTGCGTGATAAGTTGAATAAAATACTTGCGGAACGTACCGGCCAAACATTGGAAGTTATCCAAAGGGATACGGAACGCGATAATTTCATGCCAGCGGAAAGAGCGCTTGAATACGGTTTGATCGACCATGTCATTACCCGTAATCAATCCTTGGATAAAAAAGATAAATAAAATATAAAAAAGGCCTGTCAAAGCAGGCCTCTTTTTATGCTTGTTTTTCAACCAGTTCACTGAGATAAGCAATTGCTTCTTCTTCATCTTTTCCATCTGTGATCAATGTGATCTTTGTTCCCGATCCTATGGCGAGGCTCATAAGCCCCATGATGCTTTTCGCATTGACTTTCTTTCCTTCTTTTTCCAAAAACACATCACTTTGGAACCTAGTGGCTTCCTGTACAAAAAGCGCTGCAGGCCGGGCCTGTAAACCTGATTTCAGACGAACTTCCACTTCTTTCTTGACCATTTCTCCCTTGTCCCCCTTTTATTGAACCGACTCTCCGGCTCTTAGCCTATTGGCTATATCATCTATTTTTCTAAGGCGGTGGTTTACGCCTGACTTACTAACTTTAGAACCGGTGACCATTTCCCCTAATTCCTTCAAGGTCACATCTTGGTATGCCACCCTCAATTCAGCTATTTCCCTAAGCTTGTCCGGTAAAACGCCGAGGCCGACTGTCTCATCGATATATTTGATGTTCTCGACTTGCCGTAATGAGGCGCCTATTGTCTTGTTCAGATTGGCTGTCTCGCAATTGACAAGCCGGTTAACCGAGTTCCGCATATCCCTCAGTATACGAACATCCTCAAAGCGTAAAATGGCATTATTCGCTCCGACAATACGCAGGAACTCCGAAATCTTTTCAGCTTCCTTCAGATACGTAATGAAACCTTTCTTCCTTTCAAGTGTCTTGGCACGCAATTCAAAGGAGTTCATCAGCTCACATAGAGATTCATTATGCTCTTTATATAAGGAGTAGATCTCCAGATGATAGGAAGATGTTTCAGGGTTATTGACTGATCCCCCCGCCAGGAATGCCCCACGCAGATAGGAACGCTTACAGCACTTTTTGGAGACGAGCTCCGGGGAAATTGTGTGGAGCAGCGTAAATCCTTCCCCAAGAATATGAAGATCCATAAGTATGGCTTGCGCCTTTTCGGAGAATCTGACGATATAGATATTGTTTTTCTTTAATTTCATCTTTTTGCGGACGAGCAGTTCAACACTGACGTTATAGTTCGACTTCAATAAAGTATAGATCCGTCTAGCTATTGCCGCATTTTCAGTCTGGACATCGATGACCAATTTTCTGTTTGTGAATGAGAGCGATCCGTTCATCCTTATGAGCGCCGACAATTCTGATTTGGAACAACATGTCTTCAGCTCAAGGCCAGTTAACTCTTTTTTTGTCTCTGAAGCAAATGACACACTCTCACCTCCATTCTCTGGACCTATCTACTACCATAATATACGATTCTGCGCCTATTCCATATAGTTTTCCCTAAAGAGCTTAGGAACCGTACATGGCATCTGCTTTATCCGTAAGAATCCGGTAAAGGATTTCCGCCACCTTTCTCGTATCATGGCGAATGTACTCTTTCTCAAATGTCATAATCTGTTCTTGTACCACTTCTAGCCCAAGCTCCTCCAGCCTACCTACATCAAAGTGGACGGGCTGGGCCGATTCCTCTTTATAACGCAGTTTGACTGCCTTCGGGACTTCTTTATTGTTGACTAGAATCGTATCCAGGCAAGCACATCCGATATGGTCGTAAATAGCTTTCACATGTTCACTGGCTGAATAGCCTTGCGTTTCCCCTGCTTGTGTCATCAGATTACATACATAAACTTTTTGGGCTTGGGCATTGCAGACTTCCAAGCCAATCCTTGGCACGAGCAGGTTCGGCAAAATGCTCGTATAAAGACTGCCCGGCCCGATTACGATCAAATCAGCCTGCCTGATAGCCTGGATGGTTTCAGATAAGGGTTTTATATCTGTCGGGGTCAGGTAAACCCGCTTGATCCTTTTTAGAGCCTGCGGAATTTGGGATTCACCAGAGACAATGGTCCCGTCTTCCATTTCCGCATGGAGCTGAACACCCTGATTAGCTGCAGGCAATACTTTTCCCCTCACATTTAGCACTTTGCTCATCTCACGTATCGCATGGACAAAGTCACCAGTAATGGACGTCATGGCTGCCAGTATCAGATTCCCGAGCGAGTGCCCATCAAGGTCAATACTCTGTGAAAATCGATGTTGGAACATCTGCTCAATAAGCGGCTCCACATCGGATAGGGCCGCCAGCACATTACGTACGTCCCCTGGAGGCGGTATATTTAATTCATTGCGCAAACGGCCTGAGCTTCCGCCATCATCAGCTACTGTGACAATAGCTGTGATATCAACCGGATACTGCTTCAACCCGCGCAATAATACAGGTAGCCCGGTGCCTCCCCCAATGATGACAATCTTCGGCTGACCCGCAATATTAATGGTGCTCATGCTCTTTACTCCGTTGAATGTCTCTGTGCGTCACAGTTGTATGATATTCGCCCTTAAATTGATTGGCCAAGTACTCAGCAATGGCCACAGACCGGTGTTGTCCGCCCGTACAGCCAATGGCGATGACCAACTGGGACTTCCCCTCCCGTTTATAGTAAGGCAACATAAACTCAAGAAGGTCAGTCACCTTCTCGATGAATTTCGTCGTTTCATTCCACTTAAACACATAACTCGACACTTCTTCTTCCAGTCCTGTTTTCGTACGCATATGTTCGATGTAAAAAGGGTTCGGCAAGAAACGCACGTCCAGCACCGTGTCGGCATCGATCGGAATGCCATGTTTAAAGCCGAATGACATGATATTCACGGTGAATACCGGTCGGTTATGCGTATTATAGAGCTCATGGATTTTCTCACGCAGCTGCTTAGGTTTCAAGGTAGTCGTGTTCAAAATCGTCTGGGCTCTTCCTTTCAGTTCCTCGAGAACCTTCCGTTCCGTCAAAATACCATCAAGCGGACGCCCATTCTGGGAAAGCGGATGTGTTCTTCTTGTTTCTTTATATCTGCGGACAAGCACTTCATTGTCTGCATCAAGGAACAGAATCTGTGTCTTCATCGAAGCCGAATCAGCCAGATCATCCAACACCTGGAATAAGTGGTCAAAGAACTCCCTTCCGCGCAGATCCATCACAAGAGCGACTTTATTCATTTTATTGCTCGATTCCTTCATTAATTCGAGGAACTTCGGCAACAGCATCGGCGGCAGGTTATCAACGCAGAAGTACCCTAAATCCTCAAAACTTTGGACCGCTACAGTCTTCCCGGCACCAGACATCCCGGTGATGATGACTAAGTTCATTTCCTTTGGCTGTTTCATTTCCATGCAAATCCCCCCTGACAGTCATTGTCTCTTTTTTCTGTTTTTTGCCGAGACATCAATTCGGATCAAGCCGGTATGATAATAGTTCAAAGTCCGGCGTATATGTAAATGTTCCATATATCAATCCGTTCCCGTGCAACATGTAATCCAATATGTGATTATCACCTTCAGCCATCGGCAGGCTGTTTATTTCAGAGATATTTTTCCACTCCAGTATTCCTTCTTCACATTCTTCAACAAGATGGCCGTCATAGTCATCGGCAACAAACGTAAACATCATCCATTCCGATTGGACTACATCTCCTTCCTTCATAATGAATGTGAAAATCCCTTTAATCTTTGGGTTCTTTATATAAATCCCTGTTTCTTCCCTGAACTCACGCACGCAAGCATCCTTGATGGATTCGCCCATTTCCATTTTCCCGCCGGGGGCAACCCACCAGCCGCGTCTCGGTTTCTGCAATAGCAGTACTTCTTGTCCGTTCCGTAAAACACAGTTGGTAACACGCTGCATCTTCATTCACCTCAAACCTTACCGCAATCATATTCCATTAATTATACTATTTATCTTCCCAATACGAAAGAAGAGTATGCCAGAAGACTTCCTCCTGCAACCTCCCTTTATTATATGGCTCATCGCAAAAAAATGGCACAGGAACTGGTCCTGCGCCACCAATCGGTTCTATAAAATTAAAGGGGGTCAATTTCATTTGTAATCATACCCCAGCAATATTTCACCTGTATTACAGCGGAGTTAAATGGCGGTTACGAATTACTTTCGCCTATTTCGCTGCCAATTCCTCCATTAATCCTTCCACAAAATGTTGGGCATTTTGAGCGGCAATACTGCCGTCGCCAGTGGCTGTAACGATTTGGCGCAATGTTTTTTCACGGATGTCCCCCGCGGCGAAGATGCCTGGAACCCGTGTTTCCATTTGCTCGTTTGTCTCGATATATCCACTCTCATTGGTAATTCCCAAACTCATGAACGGCTTGGTCAGAGGTTCCATACCGATGTATATGAACACTCCGTCCGCCGGCACCGTTTTCTCTGCACCGTCAACTGTGGACACCAATGTAACGCTGCCGACTTTGCCTGCATTCTCGTTGATTGTCTTAACCGTATGATTCCAGATGAAATCAATCTTTTCATTGGCAAAAGCACGGTTTTGAAGAATTTTTTGCGCCCGCAGTTCGTCACGTCGGTGGACAATCGTCACCTTCGAAGCAAAACGTGTCAGGTAGACGCCTTCCTCAACGGCAGAATCGCCTCCGCCGACCACGATCAGTTCCTTATTTTTAAAGAAAGCCCCATCACAAACAGCGCAATAAGATACGCCTCGTCCCCCAAGCTCTTTCTCGCCCGGAACACCAATTTTTTTATATTGGGCGCCCGCCGCGATGATGATGGAACGAGCCTTGAATTGCTTGGATCCGCAATTGACCAATTTATATTCTCGGCAATCCGTTATGTCCTTTACATCGCCATATGCATATTCAGCACCGAATTTCTTGGCATGGTCAAACATTTTCGTGGAGAGCTCAGGCCCGAGGATATGATCATAACCCGGGTAGTTTTCCACTTCTTCTGTGTTGGCCATCTGCCCGCCCGGCACCCCGCGCTCAAGCATTAAAGTCGAAAGATTCGCTCTCGAAGTATAGACAGCTGCTGTCATCCCAGCAGGGCCTGCCCCGATGATGATGACGTCGTATATTTTCTCTTCTGCCATTTATGACAACTCCTTCACTTCCATGTTGATACTTTTATCATAAACAAATCAGGTAGACCAATACTATAGTATATCCTACCTTTTATCCTAATTAACTGGTTGTTAGGAGTCCAAAATTATGCTCAATTGAGCAATTCGTTCACCAAATTCACATATTTACGCAGAGTGGAAGGGGACACGCCGTAAATCTCGGAAAGTTCCTTCTGTGTGACCTTCTCTTCCCGCAGGGAGTGCCACACATACTCTGCTGCAGCTGCCCAGGCCATCGGATTTATGAACTTCTGCCTGTTCTGCTGTCCAGCCGCGAAAATGGCAAACCATAGAACGTATAGGCCGGCTTCAGACATGGAGATCGGGCTGTATCTCCTGTATAGCTGCTCTGCAACCTGATCCGCAAACTGGACATCATGACCGGTTTTTGCACCGTTTATGATGAAATCCATGTACTGCTTTTCGGTTTCTGTGAAAGCTGGATTGATCAAAGTATCCTTATTTGATAGCCGTTCACTTCGGCTGCAATGTTTAAAAAGAAACATGCCGAAAAGCCGTTCTTCAATGAATTCACTGTCCAACTTTTTCAGAATAAGCGAAAGCTGCTGTTCCATTCCCTCTCGGCCAGCGCCGACTTCGTTCCATGGTTCCATGCCTTCTTTATCAGGATTCAGCTCCATTACCTTCTGCCATGCCCTGCGGCTGCTTTCCCCATAACCAAGGTGATGGGCACAGGCAGCCAGCCAGTAATAAAAAGAGTCATCCCCGTCAAATCCTCTTTTTTGCAGCTGCTTTAGCCACTCATAGGCTGGCTTATAATGGCCGACCAAAGCAAACGTGGCACCGAGCTTGTATTGTTGATCAGGCAGGATTGGCCGGACCTTCTCAAGCGCTTTGGAAAGCTGCTGTACGGCCCCTTCGTTTTTCCCGTAATAATGGAATACAAGCAGGTTGCACATTGCATGAAGGTTGCCAGGATTTTTCTCCAAGACCAATTCTAGAGTGCCAAACGCCTTTTCATGTTCCCCCATATAGAATTGGGCAAGCGCCAGATTGTTATAGGCATACCAGAAAGTCGGATGCTCCTTAATCGTTGCCGCAAGGACCTCGGCTGCCTTTTTGAAATTCCCTGCTTCCAAATACGTACGGGCTTTATCCTGCTCTGTGATCAGGCTGTCCTCTTCTCTGAGGATTTCTTCGGTTTCGCCGCTTTCAAGCGTAATAAGCTCCATAAGCTCTTCAGTGTCTTCGACGAACTCGCCGTATTTTTCTTTTTTCAGATATTCGCTGGCATGTCTGTAAGCTTCTTGAAACATCCCCAGATGGGCATAGTTATTCGCCAGGAAGTAATGGCATTCAGACATGTATGGATCGAGGTCATTTATAATTGTGTCAAGAATTGTATTGGAATGGCTATATTCTCCTAAGTCCGTGCAAACAATCGCCAGCTGGCATGCAATCATCGGCTCAAAGGGCTCCAGATCCTGCGCACGTCCCAAGAATTTTTTAGCTTTATATAAATCGCGTTGATGATACGCTTTTAACCCTTTATTAAAATAGTATTCCCCCGTCGGATGAAAAGACAAAATTTTTGCACTTTGCCTTATTTTAGAGTCTTTACTCATGAAATCCTCCATTTAAAGTTAATTAGCCCTAGGAGTATACCATATTTTTACGGCAAATTAAACAGAATAGCCCTGCCTTTGGTGCCGGCAAGGTTATCCAGGGTGATTTCATTTCGAGTGGCGTTGTTTCAATGTCTCAAGGACTGCCGCAAACGGCAAACCTTGTTCCCGGAGCAGAACGAGTAAATGATACAGCAAGTCTGCGCTCTCCCATTTCAGCTCTTCAGCATCTCGATTCTTAGCCGCAATAATGACTTCGGCTGCTTCTTCGCCGACCTTTTTCAGTATTTTGTCCACACCTTCATCGAATAAATATGTCGTATACGAACCTTCCGGACGATTTTGTTCACGCTCAGCGATTAACTGCTCAAGCATAAACAGGAACTGCTGATCCGGATATCGCTCATCCGATTGGTACAATGTGTCATTGAAACAGGATACTGTCCCATTATGGCAAGCTGGCCCTTTGGGATTCACAAATACGATCAAGGCATCCTGGTCACAATCGTATTTGATTTCCACTACCGACTGTGTATTCCCGCTTGTTTCGCCTTTATGCCATAGCTCTTGTCTTGAGCGGCTGTAGAACCACGTCTCACCGGTTTCGACCGTTTTCTTCAAGGACTCTTCATTCATATATGCGAGTGTCAGCACCTCCTTGGTGGCAGCATGTTGCACGATTGCCGGAATTAATCCGTCTTTTTCGAACCGGATAGGATACTGGCTCATCGGACGTTCACCCCTTCTTGTAGTAAAAATGTCTTCACTTCTTTTACAGATGTCTCTTTGTAATGGAAGATGGATGCTGCCAAAGCTGCATCCGCCTTGCCTTCAATAAAGGCTGTTTTAAAGTGGCGGGCATTCCCGGCGCCACCTGAAGCGATCACCGGTACAGTGACAGCTTCACTGACCGCTTTTGTAAGAGCAATATCAAAACCTGCCTTTTCCCCATCGCTATCCATGGACGTAAGCAAGATCTCTCCTGCTCCCCGCTCTACCGCTTCTTTTGCCCAAACAAGCACATCCTTCTCAGTCGGTATACGTCCCCCATGCGTGTATACTTTCCATTTGCCCGATTCCCGGTTGAACTTGGCATCAATCGCGACCACGATGCATTGTGTCCCGAAGTACCGGCTGCCCTCATTAATCAATTCCGGATTCAGGACCGCTGCCGTATTCAGAGATACTTTGTCAGCGCCGGACCGCAGAATATTTTTCATGTCCTGCAGACTGTTGATCCCGCCGCCGACTGTGAAGGGGATGGCCAAGCTGGCTGCCACTTCCCTGACTACCTGTATCATCGTCTTTCTCCCCTCGTGGGAAGCTGATATATCAAGAAATACCAATTCATCCGCCCCTTCTTTATCGTAAAAAGCGGCCAGTTCGACCGGATCCCCGGCATCCCGAAGACTGACGAATTGCACTCCTTTGACCACCCGTCCATCTTTCACGTCCAAACATGGGATAATCCTTTTGGTGATCATTCATTTCCCTCCTGACCACCGACAACATCCAGCGCTTCTTTCACCGAAAATCTGCCGGTGTATAAGGCTTTTCCGACGATTGAACCGCATACTCCGTTCGGCTGCACAGCAATTAATGATTTGACATCTTGCAGGCTGCTGATGCCTCCTGATGCAATGACAGGGATACCTGTTTCTTCAGCCAATTGCTTTGTCGCTTCAATATTCGGTCCCGTCAATGTCCCGTCGGTAGAAATATCGGTAAAGATGAGTATCTTCGCTCCCGCTTCTGCCAGCGCTTTACCGAGCTCCACAGCTGATACCGAAGATGTCTCAAGCCAACCGTGAGTAGCGACCATGCCATCCTTGGCATCGAGGCCGATCGCAATCCTTTCCCCATATTGAGCAAGCATCTTTTTTGTGAAAGACCTATCTGAAACGGCCACGCTGCCCAAAATGACACGTTTAACGCCATTTTCAAGATACATATCTATGTCCCGCTCTGTACGAATGCCGCCGCCGGCTTGGATGCTGACAGGCAACTCACCGGCAACTTTTATGATATGTTCGTGATTGATGGGCCTTCCTGCTTTTGCGCCATCAAGGTCGACCATATGGATCCATTCCGCTCCTTGCCGAGAAAAGCCGGCTGCCATGTCAAAAGGGCTATCTCCATAGATGGTTTCCAGATTGTAATCTCCTTTGAAGAGCCGGACACACTTGCCGCCTCTTAAGTCAATGGCTGGATATATGTTGAATACACTCATCTCTCCACCCTCTTTTCTGCTAGTTTCACATAGTTACGCAAAAGGCTCATTCCTAGATCCCCGCTTTTTTCAGGATGAAATTGCATGCCGTATATATTGCCCTTCCCGACAATGGCAGGCACCTTTCCGTGATAGTCTGCGGTGGCGATGCATACTGCGGGATCAACTGATTGCAGCCGGTAAGAGTGAACAAAATAGACATGTCCCGGTTCACATTCTGCAGTTATTGGATCTTTCCTGATGTACTCCAGCCCATTCCATCCCATATGGGGAACCTTATACGTCTCACCCGCTTCAGACAGACCAGAAAACCGGACAATGTGGCCTGGCAACAGGGTTAACCCCCTGCTCAAGCCATTCTCTTCGCTTTGCTCGAATAAAAGCTGCATACCCAGGCATATCCCGAGAATAGGCCTGCCTCCAGCCGCATACTTAAGTAAGAACTCAACCAGTCCCTTTTCCCAAAGCAGATCCATCGCATCTTTGAAGGACCCTACTCCGGGCAAAATCAACGCATTCACCGTACACAGCTCATCCACCTGATCGGAAATCAGGTATTCCTCCCCTAACCGTTCAAGGGCTTTACTGACACTGAACAAATTTCCCATACCATAATCCACGATCCCTATCATCTATAACAGTCCTTTCGAAGAAGGAACGCCCTTCACCCTTCCGTCCACGGTGGAGGCATCGTCCAAAGCCCTTGCCAACGCTTTGAAAACAGCTTCGATCATATGGTGAGTGTTTTGTCCATAATGGATAATGACATGCAAGTTCATCCGCGCCTCTAATGCAAGTTTCCATAGGAACTCATGGACAAGCTCCGTATCGAAAGTCCCTACTTTTTGTGCCGGAAAGGTGCCGCGAAGTTCCAGGTGGGGACGATTACTCAAATCGACCACTACTTGGGCCAATGATTCATCCATGGGCACAAATGCGTTGCCGTACCGTTTGATGCCTTTCTTTTCACCGAGCGCCTGGGCAATAGCCTGCCCCAAGCAGATGCCGATGTCTTCTGTTGTGTGATGGTCATCGACATCTGTATCCCCATCGGCCTTCACTTCCAGATTGAAATGGCCATGCTTGGCAAATAGGTCCAGCATATGGTTCATGAAAGGAACGCCTGTATCAAGAGAGGAATTTCCTTCTCCATCCATTTCATACCGGAGCTTGATTTCTGTTTCATTTGTTTTCCTGTACACTTCACCGACCCGTTCCATCATGTTCCCCCTCATCCTTTGTTATGTAATCTCGATTCGACTGCACGCGCATGTGCCTCCAATCCCTCTAGCCTAGCAAAGGCGGCAACCTTGGCGGCGTTCAATCGGAAATCCTCTTCGCTGTACATGATGATGCTCGATTTCTTCTGAAAATCATCGACATTCAGCGGACTGGAAAACCGTGCAGTCCCATTGGTCGGCAACACATGGTTAGGTCCTGCGAAATAATCGCCGATTGGCTCGGAACTATACCTGCCGAGAAAAATCGCTCCTGCATGACGAATTTTCCCAAGGATGCTCATCGGATTTTCGGTGATCACCTCGAGATGCTCGGGAGCCATCCCATTAATGGCCTTCACAGCCTCTTCCATCGATTGAGCCACAATGATTCTTCCATAGTCCTCTATCGACCTTTCTGCTATTGCTTTTTTAGGGAGGGTCGGAAGCTGCCCATATATTTCTTCCTCCACTTGCTTTGCCAGTTTCAGATCGTCAGTGACTAGAACACTGCTGGCTCGTTCGTCATGTTCTGCCTGCGAAAGCATGTCTGCAGCGACTTCGGCTGCATTAGCCGATGAATCGGCCAGTATTGCTATTTCGCTAGGACCTGCAATCATATCGATGTCGACGTCCCCGAACACCTCACGTTTCGCCAAAGCCACATAAATATTCCCCGGACCCACTATTTTATCGACGCGTCTGATGCTGTCCGTACCATAGGCAAGCGCTGCGACGGCTTGGGCACCGCCAATTTTATATATTTCATCCACACCGACGATGGAGGCCGCCGTCAGCACGGAAGCAGGCAAAGAGCCGTCACTCCCCGGTGGGCATGCCATCACAATTCTTTTGACACCTGCTACTTTGGCAGGCAGGATATTCATGAAAACAGAGGAGGGATAAGCCGCTTTCCCTCCGGGTACATAGACTCCCACCGAATCAAGCGGTGTAATTTTCTGCCCCAGGATTGTACCGGAATCTTGCGCATCCATCCAGGAATGGCGGCACTGCTTCTCATGGAAACTGCTTATGTTATCGGCCGCTTCTTCCATGATTGCCAAAATGGCCGGATCCATCTGTTCCAAGGCAGATTGGATTTCCTCTTCCTTCACCTTGAAGCAATCTAGCCGGATTCCATCCAGCTTCTCTGTATATGCCTGTACAGCCCTGTCCCCTTCATTACGCACGGCCTCTATTATGGTCCGGACTGCCTGTCTTTGTTCTTCGGTCCCTGCGTCGACGGACCGCTGCAAACAAAGGCTCCGGGAGAATGTTTCAATGATCATCGGTATACCTCCATTTCTATTGTGGGATGACTGTCGCAAGTTTTTTCGTCAATTCAGCGATCCGTCCTTCCTTCAAGCGATAGGACACTGGGTTTGCAATCAAGCGCGACGTGATTTCCGCAATTTTTTCATATTCGACCAGGCCGTTTTCCTTTAGGGTTTGACCGGAAGAAACAATATCCACAATGCGTTCGGCCAATCCAATCAGGGGCGCCAATTCGATCGAACCATTCAATTTGATGATTTCCACCTGCTCCCCCTGTTCACGAAAAAAACTCGATGCAACATTCGGGTATTTGCTCGCGACCTTTGGGGCCACACTGCTTAGCGTTGTATCCGGCAAACCTGCCACCGCCAGATAACAAGGGCTGATCTTCAAATCGAGTAACTCGTATACATCCCGTTCCTCTTCCATCATGACGTCCTTACCTGCTATGCCGATATCAGCAACCCCATGCTCAACATAGGTCGCCACATCCAGAGGTTTGGCCAGGATGAAGCGGAGGTTCTCTTCCTGTACTTCGAGGATCAGTTTCCGGTTTTCATCGAATTCCGGCGGCAGATTTAGTCCTGCTTGACGCAGCAGCTCTACCGCATCCCGAAAAATCCTTCCTTTCGGCATAGCAACCGTCAAAGCTTCATTCATCTAGTTTACCTTCCCTGTTTCCAATCAAATACTCGACCTCCCTGAATCCTTCCATAAATTCATCTATAAACCGGACGCCGCTCATCTCCTGCATGACCACCTGGTTTCCGATGCTCCGCAACTCGGCAGCCCGTTCAATCGCATCCTTCCGCCGTGTATGGCTGTAGATGATGCAATAGCTATCCTTTTCTTCCGTCATATCGCCCAAGGTTTCCATCAAACGATCTAGCATGATGCCAAAACCTGTCGCCGGAGCCTGTCTGCCGAATTTCCCGAGCAAATTGTCGTATCTGCCGCCGCTTGCGACCGGCTGCCCAATTTTATCCGCATAAGCCTCAAACAGAATGCCCGTGTAATAGTTCATGTGGCTGACAGCTGTCAGATCAAAGCTGACGTACCTTTGCACATCGTATTCCTTCAGCTGCTCCCATAACTCCTCTAATTCCCGGATATCGGAAATCCCCTGCTCATTATTCAACAGTTGCTTGGCCTTTTCGAGAATGTCCCCTTCACTCCTCAACAAAAGCAGGCTGAGAAGCATTTCTTTATCAATGGAGGACATCTGCAGTGACTCGATATGCTCCCGATACCCTACGTAATTCTTTTCGAATAGAAGCTTACGGCATTGTTCAGCCCTCTCCTCATTACCCAACACATGCAGAAACAGCTTCTGGACAAAGCCTATATGACCGATTGATATTTTAAAGTCCCGAAGTCCCGCTTTCTTCAGAACAGAAACAAGCAAAGCGATGCTCTCTGCATCCATGCTCACTGACGGATCCCCAATACACTCGACCCCGATCTGCTCGAATTCGGCCGGTCTGCCTCCGTCCCTTTGTTGTGCCCGGTACACTGTGGCGCTGTATGCCAATCTGTGCGGGTTTCTTTTATTCAATAGCCTGGAAGCTGCCACCCTGGCAATCGGCGTCGTCATGTCTGGCCTCAGCACCAATGTCTGGCCCTGCTGATCCAACAGTTTAAACAACTGTCTATCCTCGATGGCGGATACTTCCCCCACAGTGTCGTAATATTCAAGTGCTGGTGTCTGAAGCATTCGATAGCCCCAGGAGCTGATTTCCTTCAGCATACGGTCCCGCACTTTCTGTTTAGCAGCATATAGTAAAGGCAATGTGTCCCTCATGCCCAATGGCTTTTCAAACATAAACAGCTTCGTCATCCTCTGATCACCTGCTCTCCAGAATATTCATCCTAGACTTTCTGCTGTATTTTACAAATTATTTTGCATATTTAAAATACTTTAGTTCGCT
This sequence comes from Bacillus sp. (in: firmicutes), assembly GCA_051893455.1. Lineage (GTDB taxonomy): Bacteria > Bacillota > Bacilli > Bacillales > DSM-1321 > Bacillus_AD. The sequence continues at coordinate 44,376 of JBJFHG010000001.1, read as the reverse complement.
AATATAATAAAGTTACTAGTAGTTTATCGCTTCCAATATTTGAAGTCAAGTGATGGACTTAGTTACGGATACTTTTTAAACATTAAAAAACAGACGGACACCGAATCCGCCTGCTCATTGCAAGATCATATCTTGTTGATTCCGTTCTTCCATCTGTTCTTTCGTGTAGATGATCCTCATAGGATTCCCCCCGACAAAACTGCCCGCCGGGACATTCTTGTGGACCAGCGTCGCTGCCGACACAATCGCGCCGTCCCCGATTTCCACTCCCGGCAAAACGGTAGTATTGGCTCCTATCATCACTTCATCACCGATTTTGATATCCCCAAGCCGGTACTCCTTAATCAAGTATTCATGGGCAAGCAATGTCGTGTTGTAACCAATGACCGTGTTACGCCCTACCGAGATTTTTTCCGGGAACATTACGTCCAGCATGACCATCAGGGCGAAGGATGTATGATCACCGACCTTCATCCCCAGCCACTTTCGGTACATCCAGTTTTTCGCCGCCAAGAATGGCATATACCTTGCTGTTTGGATGACGATGAAGTTCCTGGCAACCTTCCAGAACGGGACTGTCTTATATACATGCCATAACGAATTAGCGCCTTTTACCGGGTAGCGAACCGTATTCCTCATCTTCCCCAACCTCACCTTTTGCTTTAGTCACTTGGCCATCCCCGCTTTCTGGACGGCTATTCGATCAGAGCGCTTCCAAAGATAAGCAATTGTCATCGTAAGCACAAAAGCGACGACAAGACGGATGAGCAGCAATGGCAACACTGGTATTCCAAGCGGGATAAAGATGACCGTATCCTCGACGACGGCATGGCAGGCCACCAGGAAGATGATTGCTAAAGTCGCATCCCTTTGGCTGACTCCATCCTCTTTCACCGCCTGTATCATAACCCCTGCGCCCATTGCCAAGCCGAACGTCAAGCCGCTCAGCATCGTCACAGATGTGTTTTCGCCCATTCCGAGTAAACGCATGAACGGCCCCATCCTTGCTGAAAGCCAATCCATCCATTTCAGGTCTTTCATGACCTGGATCATAATCATCAACGGAATGATAACCATGGCCAGTTGCAGCACTCCCATGAAAGCCTTCTCGAACGCAAACAAAGTAATTCCCAGAACGCCTTCCGGATCGGCTGTGCTCATTTGGGCAAACCCATACTGGGCCGCTTCGCCGCCGCCTGACCAGACAAGATTAATGACTACAGCTGATATGGCTGCCAATCCGATTCTAACCAAGAGCACCACACAAAGCTTCACTCCGACACGCAATGCCACACTTGTTTCGATCAACAGATTGTGTGAAAACGACAACATGACCGCCAGAATGAACACTTCCTTGACTGTCAGATCCAGCGACAAAATTCCCCCGATACCTGCATACAAATTCAGCAAGTTCCCCAATACCAGCGGAACTGCCGCTTCACCCGGCAAACCGAATATCTTCATGAGGGGCGCGATGAGATCAACCAGTTTTTGTAAAATAGGCGTAAATCCAAGGATGGTGACAAGAAAAGTCACCGGGAAGATGACCTTCCCCAATAACCAGGTTGTCTGCAGACCGGAAACAACCCCTTTTTTCCACGAAATCTGTTTCATCCCCTTCTCCCCTTGTTCCATATTCATAGTATTTAAGCGTCCAGATATCGCTCTTCACTGTACCCCTTCAACCGTCGGAATACTAGCGTAAATACGGCCCCGGCAATGAGGGCGATGGATAGAACCTGTGCCTGCCTTAAATCACCCGTCAAGATCAAACTATCAGTCCGAAGCCCTTCAATGAAGAATCTGCCGATGCTGTACCAGATAACATAGGTAAGGAACAATTCTCCCCTCCGCAAGTTGATCCGGCGCAACACCAACAATAGGATGACTCCGATGAAATTCCAGAGTGATTCATATAAAAACGTCGGATGATAATAAGCAAACTCTCCGCCCACTTCTATGTACATCTGATTAATGATCCAATCCGGCAAATAAAGCCCCTCCAGGAATTGGCGTGTGACCTCGCCCCCATGCGCCTCCTGGTTGATGAAATTCCCCCACCGGCCGATAGCCTGACCAAGCAGGATACCCGGCGCGGCTATATCCGCCACTTTCCAGAAAGACATCTTTCTGGCCTTCGTGAAGAAAAAGGCCGTCAACACAGCCCCGATCAATGCACCATGAATGGCGATGCCGCCCCTCCAGATAGCAAAGATGGAACCGAGGTTTTGAGAATAGTACTCCCATTCAAAGATGACATAATAGATTCTGGCCGAAATGATGGAAATCGGCACAGCATATAGAATCATATCGAGGAAATCTTCCCTGCGTACCCCTCTTCGCTCGCATTCCCTTAATGCCAGCAACAACCCAAGTAGCAAACCGAGGCCGATGATGACCCCATACCAGTGTATCTGCAAAAAGCCAAGGTCAACCGCAACCCGGTTGATTGGTTCTATCTGATTTACCATGAACTAGCCCCTCTTCCTTTCCGTATTCCCTTATTCTTCGTGATCTCCTTCTTCAATAACACCCGCAAGCTTGGTAGAAAATTGCTGAGCTGCGTTCATGCCCATACGCTTCAGCCTGAAGTTCATGGCAGCCACCTCGATGATGACAGCCAAGTTTCGTCCCGGACGGACAGGTACAGTCAAACGCGGGATATTTGTATCAATGATCCGCTGCATTTCGTCATCGAGGCCCAGCCTGTCATACTGCTTATTTTTATCCCATGTTTCCAGATCAATGATCAAAGTGATCCGTTTATGGCTTCGGACCGCACCAGCTCCGAACAGCGTCATGACGTTAATGATACCCAGTCCCCTGATTTCCAGCAAATGCTCAATCAGCCCCGGCGCGCTGCCGACCAACGTATCCTGATCTTCTTGCCTGATTTCCACGCAATCATCAGCTACAAGACGATGCCCACGTTTCACAAGCTCCAGTGCTGTTTCACTTTTACCGACCCCGCTTTTCCCTGTAATGAGCACCCCGACTCCATATATGTCAACCAGGACACCATGGACGGCTGTCGTCGGTGCCAACTTGCTTTCCAAATAATTAGTCAGCCGGCTGAACAGGCGAGTGGTGGTCATCGGAGAAAGCAGGACAGGCACTGACTCACGGTTGGATGCCTCAATCAATTCCTGCGGTACTTCCTGCCCTCTTGTGACGATGATGAGAGGGGTCAGATCTGTGCACAACATGTCCATGCGGTGCTGTTTCTCATGATCGCTCAGCTTCTGAAAAAATGTCAGCTCCGTCTTTCCAAGCAATTGCACCCGATCCGCCGGATAATATTCAAAAAAACCGGCAATCTCTATTCCCGGACGGGAAAGGTCGCTAGTCGTGATCGGCTTATTGATTCCTTCCTCCCCACTGTTCAATTCCAAATTAAAATGCTCTTGTATATCTTTGGCACGAACTTTAGGCACGTAAAAGTCCTCCTTCATAAAACTAAACTGCTTATATTTTAGCATTATTTCTTTCATATCCAAAGATTGATTGCCAAATACATGACTGCCATTACTTTTTTTCGGCCGTATATGCTCCTTTTCGGACTGCCTGTCATATGATAAGTCAGCAGGTGCAAAGGAGGAGGCCCGCATTGAAAATAGCATTGGATGCCGGACATGGATACAATACCGCAGGAAAAAGAAGCCCCGACGGTTTGCGGGAATATGTGATCAACCGGGCAATCGTGGAGTACATGAATGAAAAATTCCTTAAATACAATAATGTATCCGTCTATTACGTACACAGCGACAAACAGGACGTACCGCTTCATACTAGGACAAGCAAGGCAAATTCACTAAAAACAGACTGCTATATCTCCATACATGCCAATGCTTTCGGCGACGGAAAACAGTGGACAAGCGCCAACGGCATAGAGACATTTGTTCATCCGCGGGCAGGCAAAACGACACAGTCATTGGCCGAACGAACCCAACGGAATCTAGTCATCAGCACCGGCCGCAAGGACAGGGGCGTTAAGACAGCCAACTTCCATGTGCTTGAAAAGACAATAATGCCCGCCATCCTGGTCGAATGCGGATTCATGACCCATAAGGAGGAATGCCAACTCCTCCATACAGGCTCATACCAGAAGGCATGCGCCGAAGCCATCGTAAAAGCCGTCGTAGAACAGTTCAACCTGAAGGCCAAGCAACCGAAACGGGCCGAAAACAAGATGACCGGCTTTTATAAAGTGCAGACCGGTGCTTTCAGGAACAAAATGAATGCCGAAGCCCAGGCAGCCGAACTAAAGGAACAAGGATATAACCCTTATATTGTCTATGAAAACGGCCAATAATCAGATGCATAAAGAAAGAGCTGACAGCATATCAGGCTGTACAGCTCTCTTTTTTACTTGTCCTGCAGGACGGATACAGAACCTGTTTTGGAATCGGCATAAATCTGAATCCCTGTTTCTGATTCATGGTCAAATTTAATCACTTTCTGGATAACTTCTTTCTTTTCATCCAAGATTCTCATGCCTGGCACCTCAACATGCAATCCTCCGAGGTTGGCGCTGATTTCACCTTTGGCACCTGCTCCCGCAGGCAGCGTGATGGTGATGGCTCCCGAAGTCGATTTGGCCCGGATGGATTGGGCGTCTTCCCCGAAGCCTTTCAACTGGATATGCCCGTTGAACGTCTCGACCTCCGCCTGTTCAAATGATCCGAGGGCTGTCACTGCCCCATTGATTGTTTCACATTCCAGTTTTTCCACGTTCAGATTTGCGAGCTCAATGCCTCCGTTTGCCGTTTCCGCATCGATGGATCCACCCGTCATATTGCTCAGACTGATTTTCCCGTTTGCCGTTTTGACGTTCAGTTTGCCGAACATCAAATCGTCTGCCACAATAGCCCCGTTAAATAATCGGATCCGAACCTTATCGAATTGATTGCGCGGGATAAACATTTTGCTGTCGACCTTCATCCATTTCTGTCCGACTGTATAGATTAACTTGTCATCCTTCACATCAAAATGGATTTCCTCAAGCAACCATTTACGAGCTTCCTCTGCCTGATCGGTCCGATAAACTTTAGCTTCCACTTCCACTTTAACGCTTTCCTCGTCCCAGACATGCAGCTCCACATTTCCGTTGGCGGCTTCAATGCTGATGTCTTTAAAATCTTTGTTTAAATCCTGAAAGATGTGGGTGACATCGGAACTTTTCGTGAAATTCAAATCCATGTCCTTCACTTTTGCAACCAGATTATCCATGAAATCCAAAATCATGTCCTTGGCGGAAGCGACTTTCTTTTCTGTGTATTTCTCCTCGTTTTGCTGCTTCTGTTCTTCTTCGTCTAAGGTGACGACTGTGGATAAATCACTGATGATCTCTTTTTCCTTAGAATCTTTGTTCTTCTGTTCTTCCTCCAGCAATTCCAATAAAGTCAACGCTTCAGAAGATGTGATTTTCCCCTCTTCGACCAGTTTTAGTATCCTTTGCTTTTCTACATTCATCTGTTATTCCTCCCTTATTTTAGTTACTTCATCATTCTCCCTTGGCTGCGAGAATTCTTATTCCCTGAATCAAGTTCCAGATCGTTACCACAAGCATGGCTATCGAGAACAAGACGAACAAAATGAACATCAATAGCGGGATACTATCTGAAGATGCTGCAAAAATAGCAGCTATGATGAGCGGAATGAATAGAAAAGGCATGGCTTGCGTCCACATGCCCCTCTTGGCATCTTTCTTGACCACGGGATCATCAATCGCAAAATATAACACTAGCGGTCCGAGAAAGGGGACGATTAAAATGCTTAAGTAACATAAAGCTGATAATACCTTCCTTTCCATATGTATTCCTCCTGTTTTCTAGCTTATACATCATACGTTTACCTGGCCCATAGGTTTCATACTTTTTCAGGTTCCTAAAAATTCTACGATATTTTACTAATATAATATATTTCCCTTTTCTTGTTTTATTAAACATTCCTTTAGGTTTAGCCGGCCTCCATCAGGCTATAAAAAGATAAAGGAGGTTTTGGCACATGGAAGAGAAAACTGATACAATCCGGGAAGTTAACGACCTGTTGGAAGGAGCTTTGCGCCGTGATTTAAATCTTCTCGAACAAAAGGTGCTGAATGGCATAATGAATTCCAGTGAAGAAGAAAGAGTTGCTTTTATAGAGATGATGAAAGAAATGCTAAACAAAAAATCCATCAATCCGATTCTGTAAGAATAGGGGCTGTCTAATAAGTCCATTAGCGAGTTAAATGAAACCAAATTGAAAAGCCAAGAATGCTGTTAAACCAACATTCCTGGCTTTTACTTTTCTTAAGGATCCATCTGAAAAGCTACTTTTCGGACAGCCCCTTTATATGTTTGCCTTCTCTTTGACCAGCTCTTTCATGCGTATGCGGTCACGTTCAAGTACTGGCTTCAGATACTTGCCGGTATGGGATTTCTCAACTTTCACAATTTCCTCTGGTGTACCCGCCGCAATGATGGTGCCTCCTTTGGCGCCCCCTTCAGGGCCGAGGTCGATAATGTAATCAGCTGTTTTGATGACATCGAGATTATGTTCGATGACCAGCACAGTATCCCCATTTTCCACGAGGCGCTGCAGAACAACCAGCAATCTGGAAATATCATCCACATGCAATCCGGTCGTCGGTTCATCGAGGATATACATAGAACGGCCAGTCGACCTGCGATGCAGCTCAGCCGCCAGCTTCACACGCTGCGCTTCCCCTCCCGACAAGGTTGTCGCCGATTGGCCAAGGCAGATATATCCCAATCCGACATCTTCAATCGTTTGAAGCTTACGGCTGATTTTCGGGATATTCTCAAAGAACTTCACTGCGTCTTCCACCGTCATTTCCAATATTTCTGCTATGTTCTTATCCTTATATCTCACTTCCAATGTTTCCCGATTGTAACGTTTGCCATGGCAAACTTCGCAAGGGACATAGACATCCGGCAAAAAGTGCATTTCTATTTTGATGATACCGTCTCCTCTGCACGCCTCGCAACGTCCCCCTTTAACATTAAAGCTGAAGCGGCCTTTCTTGTAGCCCCGCACTTTCGCTTCATTTGTATTGGCGAATACGTCGCGAATATCGTCAAACACGCCTGTATACGTAGCCGGGTTTGAACGAGGTGTCCGGCCAATCGGCGACTGGTCAATATCGATTACTTTATCAAGATGCGATATCCCCTTGATTTCACGATGGGCACCTGGCTTTATTTTGGCTCTGTTCAACTGCTGCGCCAATGATTTATGGAGAATTTCATTGATTAAGGTACTTTTACCGGAGCCGGAAACCCCTGTCACAGCAATGAACATGCCCAATGGGAATTTCACATTGATATTCTTCAGGTTATTCTCGATTGCCCCTTTCACCTCGATACAGCGCCCGTCAGATTTTCGGCGTTCTTCAGGAAGGGGAATGAATTTTTTCCCTGATAAATATTGCCCTGTCAACGAATTCGGATCGGCCATCACTTCTTCGGGTGTCCCTTGGGCTACAATTTCGCCTCCATGGACACCGGCTCCAGGACCGACGTCAATCAGATGATCGGCAGCCAACATCGTGTCTTCGTCGTGTTCGACAATGATCAATGTATTTCCTATATCCCTCATATTCTTAAGCGTATCAATCAAGCGGTCATTGTCCCGTTGATGAAGCCCAATGGACGGCTCATCCAGTATATAAAGTACACCTGTCAGGCGTGAGCCGATCTGTGTGGCCAAACGGATCCTCTGCGCTTCTCCTCCTGATAATGTTCCGGCTGTCCTGCTCAGCGTCAAATACTCCAAACCTACATTGACGAGGAATCCAAGGCGCTCTTTGATTTCGCGGAGGATCGGTTTAGCGATTTTCCTCTCCTTATCAGTCAGAACAAGGCCGTCAAAGAATTGGAGGGCTTCTTCAATTGACAAGGCTGTCACTACCCCGATGTGGCGACCGTTGATCAAAACTGCCAAGGTTTCCTTCTTCAAACGATAGCCTTTGCACGTAGGACAAGGATGCTCAGCCATATATTTTTCCATTTGGTCACGAACATAGTCAGAGCTTGTTTCTTTAAAGCGTCGTGCCACATTGTGGATGACACCCTCAAATTGAATATAATTCTCCCTGATTTGCCCGAAATCATTCTCGTACCGGAAATAGATTTTGTCGCCTTTCGATCCATACAGAATCTTGTCAAGTTCATCCTTCTGCAGATCGCTGACCGGCATATCCATATCTATTCCATAATGGTCACAGACCGCCTTGAGCAACGAAGGATAATATTGAGAACTGGTCGGTTCCCAAGGGGCTACTGCACCCTCATTTAAAGAAAGGCTTTTATCCGGTATCACCAGATCCACATCCACTTCCAATTTTGAACCGAGCCCATCGCAATCAGGACAGGCTCCAAACGGACTGTTGAAGGAAAAAATCCTCGGTTCCATCTCATCGATGGAGAATCCGCAAATCGGGCAGGCATGATGCTCACTGAACAGCAGCTCCTCTTCACCGATCACATCAATGATCGCTTTTCCTTGCCCCAATTTAAGGGCGCTTTCCAAAGAATCGGATAGACGCGCCTCAATCCCCTCTTTGACGACGATACGGTCGATAATAACCTCTATATCATGCTTTTTGTTTTTTTCGAGGGTGATGTCATCACTGACATCGTACATTTCACCATCAATGCGAACCCGGACATATCCTTGCTTTTTGATGTCCTCCAATACTTTCACATGCATGCCCTTACGACCGGACACGACCGGAGCCAATATCTGCAGCTTGGTCCGTTCCGGATATTCCATTATCCGGTCTACCATCTCTTCAATCGTTTGCGATGCTATTTCGATGTTGTGGTTCGGGCATGTCGGCCTTCCAACCCTGGCAAACATCAACCGCAAATAATCATAGATTTCCGTAACCGTTCCGACGGTCGACCGGGGATTCCGGCTTGTTGTCTTTTGGTCTATGGATATGGCCGGGGATAATCCCTCTATGGCATCGACATCCGGTTTATCCATCTGCCCCAAAAACTGCCGTGCATATGCGGAGAGCGATTCAACATAGCGCCGCTGACCTTCCGCATATATGGTATCGAATGCAAGGGATGATTTTCCTGATCCCGACAGGCCAGTCAGAACAACCAGCTGATCACGGGGGATGGTGACATCAATATTTTTCAGATTATGGACTTTCGCCCCTTTTACTTCAATCTTATCCATTGCCATCTTTGTGTCATCCTTCCGATTTCAACTCTAATAATAGATCTCGCAGCTCGGCGGCACGTTCAAAATTCAATGCTTTTGCTGCTTCTTTCATTTCTGCTTCCATATCCGCAATCACTTTGTCACGCTCTTTCTTGTCTAGCTTATCAAACTTGACATCGATACCGTAATCCTCCTGACCTTCAGCGGCATGAGTGGCCCGGATGCTTTCGCGGATATCCTTTTTGATGGTAGTAGGCGTGATGTGATGCTCATTGTTATACTCTTCCTGTATCTGTCTGCGCCGCTTTGTCTCTGAAATCGCAATATCCATCGATTTAGTGATTTTATCTGCATACATGATGACATGGCCATTTTCATTCCGGGCAGCCCTTCCCATCGTCTGGATCAAAGAACGTTCAGAGCGCAGGAATCCTTCTTTATCCGCATCAAGTATCGCAATCAACGAAACTTCCGGTATGTCAAGCCCTTCCCTGAGCAGGTTAATCCCCACAAGAACATCATATTTCCCCATCCGTAGTTCTCGTATGATCTCAATACGCTCCAACGTCTTCACTTCTGAATGGAGATACTGCACTTTGATTCCGACTTCTTTCAGATAATCTGTCAGGTCCTCCGACATTTTCTTTGTAAGGGTTGTGACAAGCACCCGCTCGTTCCGAACTATCCGATCCCTTATCTCCCCAATCAAGTCATCGATTTGTCCCTTGATCGGACGGACATCCACCGTAGGGTCAAGCAACCCGGTAGGCCTGATGATCTGCTCAATCATCTCCGGCGTATGCTCAAGTTCGTATGGGCCCGGTGTGGCCGATACAAAGATAGCCTGACCGACTTTTTCCTCGAATTCCTCAAAACGCAATGGCCTGTTATCCATCGCAGATGGCAATCGGAACCCATGATCCACCAACACCTTCTTGCGGGCCTGGTCCCCGTTGAACATGCCCCGGATCTGCGGCAAAGTGACATGCGATTCATCGATCACTAACAGAAAGTCCTCCGGGAAATAATCCAGCAGTGTATAAGGAGTCGAGCCCGGCGGACGAAGGGTGAGATGGCGCGAATAGTTCTCGATTCCTGAACAGAAGCCCATTTCCCGCATCATTTCCAGATCATAACGGGTTCTCTGCTCCAGCCTTTGAGCCTCCAGTAGTTTGCCTTCTTCCCTAAAGAAAGCAAGCTGCTCTTCCAGCTCTTTCTCGATATTCCCGATAGCAATTCTCATCTTTTCTTCCCTAGTGACGAAGTGGGATGCCGGAAAGATTGCAATATGCTGCCGCTCTCCCAGAACCTCACCAGTCAGTGCATCGACTTCCCTGATTCGATCTATCTCTTCACCGAAGAATTCTATCCGTATGCAATGCTCATCGCGTGAAGCAGGGAAAATTTCCACCACATCCCCGCGCACACGGAAAGTCCCCCGCTTAAAATCAATATCGTTCCGTTCATATTGGACATCTACCAATTTACGCAGCAATACGTTCCGCTCTATTTCCATGCCTGTGCGCAAGGATACGACCATTTCCTTGTATTCTTCCGGTGAACCCAAACCATAAATGCATGACACACTGGCAATAATGATGACATCATTCCGTTCAAACAATGCAGAGGTGGCTGAGTGCCTTAATTTATCGATTTCATCATTTATGCTGGCGTCCTTTTCGATGAACGTATCGGTGCTTGGCACATAGGCTTCCGGTTGATAATAATCATAATAACTGACAAAATATTCGACAGCATTGTTAGGGAAGAATTCCTTGAACTCACTATAGAGTTGTCCGGCCAATGTTTTATTGTGGGCAATAACTAATGTCGGCTTGTTCACCTGTTGGATCACATTGGAAACTGTAAATGTTTTCCCTGTCCCTGTCGCCCCCAGTAATGTTTGATACCTTTTTCCGTTCCTGACTCCCTTGACCAGAGACTCGATTGCTTTCGGCTGATCTCCTTGCGGGGAGTACTTGGACATTAATTCAAATTCATTCATCCTTACAGGCCTCCTGCATGACTTTCACTAATATTTTCGGGGAACTTGCTCAATATATACACATCTTACCACAAACGATTCATTTCTAACCACTAAAAGCGAACACCCATTCGGTTATTGATGTTTTTTCATAAAATGTAAAAAATCTGAAATCAAAAAAAACACCAAGCTTAAGCGCTCTGGTGTGTAATCTGCTCTTTCTTCACAAGTTTGATGGATAGCCACAAGCCAAAAGTGAGAGAACAAGCATCAATGATGATGATTGGCCATGTATCCGTGTATCCGGCATAAGCAGAAGCACATATAAGGGCAACCGATAAACATAACCCAACAAAGTGGTTATAGGTAATTTTCGTAAAAATGTAGACTAATAGTCCGGGAAAGAACATAGCTGCCAGTATCCAGGCCATACAAATCATCTCCTTACCTTACATTCAGATTGATTCTTCTGTCCATAAACTTGCGGGGCATATACAGAAAATACCCGGTCTGCCTATCTTCAAACTATTCCAAAGGATCTTTCCTTATTGTAGCATATTTACCCAGCCAGTTCCTTCGCTGGTGCATGAAAATTTAGAATACCATCAATATACATAAGTACGGGCAATTTTCCACACATTATATCTGCATCTATTAATGAATTGGAGGAAAACATGATGGGTATTTTAAGTGGAAATCCAAAAGAAGAACCTATGCATTACGGTGAAGTTTACGGGGTTTTCAGCCATTTGGCATTGGCGAAAGCTTCGCTTGACGGTTATCAACTGTATTACAACCATACAGGCGACAAAGATTTGAGAGAGTTCATCCTTGATGTCATACAGAACACCATTAAACCTTCCATTAAAGAAATGGAAGAATTACTGGTCGCAAATGACATTGTTGTTCCCCCTACCCCTGCCGAACGACCAAGTGTAGATATCGAACAGATTCCTGTAGGTGCCAGAATGCAGGATGTACAGGTAGCCTATTCCATTTCCCGTGACATTTCAAGCAGCCTGACTACCATGACTGCATTAATCGGGCAATGCATCCGGGAAGATATAGCAACGATGCTAACCCAGTTATGTGCGAAAAATTTGAAGAATGGAGCAACTCTCCTTCAGATCATGAAAGATAAAGGATGGCTTGTCCCTCCCCCACTCCATATGGAAACAAAAAATAATCAATAAAACAAGAAAGCCGCCAAGTGAGGCGGCTTTCTTGTTTACCTGAGCTCTTAGTATAGAGTTTATGGTTAGTCGCTATTTCGGGCATTTCCGCCTTTTTCCCCGATTTCTTGATAAAACTCTTTATCGTGGTTTCGGGAAGTGGCTTCCCCGCCTTTTTTGCCGATTTCTTGGAAAAATTCTTTATCATGGTTCTTTGCAGTCTTTTCTCCGCCCTTTTTACCGGCCTCTTCTCTAGACATTTTGTTATCCGTCATTTTTATCGCCTCCTGTAAAAAACTTGGAAATCAACTTACACTCCATATATATCCGTTCTCCATCCCTATAAACAAAACAATTAATATCTTTACAAATTCTAGTATATTTATATAGTTAATACGAGCAATAATTCCCTATATTGAATATTAATTAATTATTTTGATATAATAAAAATATTATAGATACAAGGAGGGTTGCTTCTTGCTGATAGACTACCATCATCACAGTAACCATTCATTCGACAGTAAAACGAGTATGAGCGATATTTGTGAACAGGCGATCAAGATAGGACTCAATGAAATATGCTTCACTGACCATTACTCCGTCAATCCGTTTACAGTCACGTATGGACACATGAAATTCGACAGGTACTTGGCGGAGATTGAAAGCTGCCGCGCAGCATATGAGGGCAGACTATCAATCAAAAGCGGCCTTGAACTATGCGAGCCCCACGAGCAAAAGGAAATCTACCGGCTGGTGCTGCAAGAACTGAACTTGGATTTCGTGCTCGGTTCTGTCCATAACATCGGAAATGAAAAGGTGCGGGAAATCCTGCAGCGCTTCGGACCGTCTATGCATCATCTTTATTTCGAAGAAGTATATAAGCTAGTATGTGAAGCCGATATTGACTGTATTGCCCACTTGGACTTAATTAAAAAATATGCCTTCCAGACTTTCGGCATGTATGCCTTCAAGGACTATCAAGAAATCATCCGTGAGATTCTGCAAAAAGCGATAGACCGGAATATCGCAATCGAGATCAATACATCCGGATTAAAAAATAAAATGAACGTAACGATGCCATCCAAGGAAATCCTTCAGACATACAGAGAACTTGGGGGGGAATTGCTTACAGTCGGTTCCGACTCCCATCATGCCGAAACAGTCGGCCAATATATCAAAGAGGGGTATGAGTTAGCGAAAGGATGCGGCTTCACCCACCTATATCGCTATGAGGCCAGAAAACCGATTGCGGTTGCCATTTAAGCCTTCAATAGAAAACGCTTACTTTACAGAAAAAGAATCCTGCTTCAAGACTGGATGTAGGATTCTTTTTTCTATGATTCATTTTCTCTTCACCCTAACGACTATCCCCCACTCCGTTCCTCACATTAATCTGCATATATACCAAAACATTTTCTTAGCATCATATACACTCCGATCCTTTTGTTTAGCTTTACAGATTGCGGGTAGATGTTGTACAGAAATAGAAAACGGAGGGATTTCATGGATTATCAAGAATGTATAAAAGCTTGCCAAGAATGTATGGAGGCCTGCAATGTCTGCTATGATGCCTGCCTAAAAGAAGAACACGTAAAAATGATGGCTGAATGTATCCGTACAGACCGTGAGTGTGCCGATATATGTAGCTTGGCCATTAAGAGTATGCAATCCAACAGTCCATTCGCCGATCGCATCTGCCAGCTTTGCGCCGATATATGCCAAGCATGCGGGGAAGAATGCAGACGGCATGACCATGATCACTGCCAAAAATGCGCCGATGCCTGTTTCCGCTGTGCAGAAGCATGCCGTAAAATGGCTGCCTAATGAGTGCAAAAAGGCCCGAATGCATTCGAAAGCATTCGGGCCTTTTTGAGATTCATCGTTTATGGGCTTCAACAGCCAGCATGAGTGCCCCGATTACACCTGCATCATCACCCAACCGCGGCGCCACTATATATCCAGCAGGAAATTTTACATAACTATTCAGCAATCTCCGGACCTGCTTTTCGATGATCGGATAAAGTTGCTTCTGTTTCATGACACCACCGCCTAAAATGATTTTCTTAGGCGACAGGATCAGCAGGTACTGCATGATGGCCTGTGCTAAATAATACCCTTCCAATTCCCAGACTTCAGGACGGTCATGCAAAGCATCAGCTTTTGCGCCCCATCTTGCTTCCAGAGCCGGGCCGGCAGCCAATCCTTCTAAGCAATCCCCGTGGTAGGGGCAGCTCCCTTTATACAAATCGGACGGATGCCTACGTACAAGTATGTGGCCCATTTCTGGATGTGATAACCCATGCAGAAGTTTTCCTCCCGTAACCGCACCTGCTCCGATGCCAGTGCCGACAGTGATGTACAGACAGCTATCCAATCCCTTTGCAGCACCCAGACTTGCCTCCCCGAGTGCTGCTGCATTGACATCCGTATCGATGGCAAATGGGACATCGAATGTCTTTTTCAATTCTTTCAATAGCGGATAATTACACCAGGACAGCTTAGGTGTTGTAGCGATTGTCCCGTAATCGTCGCTTTCCGGGTCTACATTAGCCGGTCCAAATGTCCCGATTCCGATGGCATCCGGCTCATATTCGAGAAAGAACTCCTTCACTTGTCCCAATGTCTTTTTAGGATCAGCCGTCGGGATGATTGTCTTTTGCAGAATCTTTCCGTTTTCTTCGCCGACTGCACAGACAAATTTTGTGCCGCCGGCTTCGATTGCGCCATATACCATTGAAACTCCTCCATATGCCAGCTATTTTTTCACTGTGACGCTTGTGAACACAAACTTGTCATATCGATGTCTTGAAAAGGAATATTCAAAGGGTACTCCATTGTTGAGGTAACCTACCTGCTCCACTTCAAGGACCGGGTCGTCGGCTTTGCATCCCATATACATCTGATCGAGTTCATTTGATTTGCAAGCCCTGATTTTCCGGTGGGCTCCTCCAATTTTCAATTCCAATGTATCCTGGATGTAGCTATAGATAGATGATGTCAGAACTTTTTCATTGATGCCGGGAATCAAGTTCGACGGCATGTATGTTTCTTCTATGACATATGGTTCATCCTCGACCATCCGAAGCCTGATAATGTGATATACAGGCGTTTCTACATCTATCGCCAAATGGTCCGCGACTTCAGGCGACGGAAAGTCAATATTCAGCTCGATCACTTGGCTATTGACCTTCTTGCCTTTGACCAAATTGGAGAATCCGATGCTTTCGTCACTGATGACATTCAATGTTTGATCGCCGTTAAACGTCTGGATAATGAATGTCCCGTGCCCTCTTTTCCTGTATAACAGTCCTTCAGCAACGAGAATGTCCAAAGCTCTTTTCATCGTCATCCGGCTGCAGCCGAATTCCTTCGCCAAACTGTGTTCATCAGGAATCGGACTATCTACCGGATAATAGCCATCCTTAATCCGTTTTCTCATTTCTGTCGATATGCTCTCATATTTTGTCAATTTATCACCCTGTCTCTATCTAAACAATACGCTTTCCTCATACTCAGCCATTTTGCTTGATAAGGACATATCCTTTAATATTTTATGTCTACTATTATACAAGAAATAGTCTAGATGTTTGTCCATAAAGCACTACCTTCTGGTAATCCATAAAAAGAAAGGGAACGGCTGTGTGTTCCGTCCCTCCTGTTTATTCAGAAACCGTTATTCTCAGACACCGATTTGAACCAGTAACCACTCTTCTTAACGGACCGCTCACCATCCTTATCGAGGTTGACCGATACAAAACCGTATCTGTTTTTATACGCGTTTGACCATGACCAGTTATCCATAAACGTCCATAAGTGATAGCCTTTTACTTCAGATCCTTCCTGAATGGCCGCATGAACCCACTTCAGATGATCACTGATGAAAGCAACCCGGTAATCGTCTTCAATCATACCTTCTGCATTACGGTATTTTTCTTCCCCTTCTACACCCATTCCATTTTCAGAAATGAAGCATTCGATATTCCCGTAGTTATCCCGAAGATTGATCAGGATATCATATATGCCTTTTTCGTATATCTCCCAGCCGCGGTGGCGATTCATCTTACGGCCGGGCATCTCATAGTAATCGAAATAATGCTCCGGCATGAACGGCGCATTCGGATTTGGTACATGCTCTTTCGCCTTTACGCGCCTTGGCTGATAATAGTTGACCCCTAGGATATCAACTGTGTACTGTTTGATCGTATCCAGGTCCCCATCCCCGATATGCGGCATGTAGCCTTTATCTTTGAGGATCCCTACAAGATCAGCCGGAAATTCCCCTTTCACGGATGGATCCAGGAAAGAACGGTTAAAAAAGGCATCGGCAATGACAGAGGCTTCGACATCAGCCGGGTGCTGGCTTCTTGGGTAAGAAGGCGTCAGATTCAAAATGATGCCAATCTTGCCATCCTGCCCAGCTTCCCTGTATGCCTGGATGGCTTTTGCATTCGATAGGATCGTATGATAGGCAACCTGGACAGCCTTCCTGAAATCGACCATGTTCGGGTAATGGAAATCATACAGATAACCGCCCTCCACCGGTACAATCGGTTCGTTATGGGTGAACCACTTTTTGACACGGTCGCCGAACTGGTCAAAACAGAATGAGGCATATTTCGCATAAGCGTCCACGACCTCCCTATTTTCCCATCCGCCGATTTCCTGCATAGCCATCGGCATATCAAAGTGGTAGAGACCTACAAATGGTTCAATATCATGGGCCAGCAATTCGTTGATAACATTATCGTAAAATTCGACCGCTTTCGGGTTCACTTCACCTGTGCCTTCCGGGAACATCCTGGACCAGGATATTGAAAACCTGAATGTATTGTGGCCAATCTTTTTCATGAGGGCAATATCTTCTTTGTATTTATAATAAAACTGAGATGTCTGGCTTGGGCCAACTCCATCAAAAAAACGATTCGGCTGCGTTTCGTACCAATGATCCCAAATATTCTTCCCTTTCCCGTCCACATCGGCTGCGCCTTCTGTTTGGGTGGCTGAGGCAGCTGAACCCCACCAGAACCCGTCCGGAAATTTATATGTTACTGTTTCGTTTACCGCCTTTATCATGATGGATTCTCCTTTAATTTTGAATAGCGGCTCTGCTACGTATCCCCATAGAGGGAGAAGGAACAGAGCCTTTCGGTTATCCTGCGAGGGGAAGACTAGGCGCTTTTCTGCTCATTCAATGCCTCTTCTTCTTTTTTTAGGTTGACTTTATCAATGACTTTCAAGAACGGCAGCCAGATTGAGAATACGATACAGAAATTAACTAGCTGCAACAGCGCGCCCATGATTGAGTTAGTCGCTAAATATCCGCTGAAACCGATTGGAACTGTCCAGGGAACCGTAACACCAGTCGGCGGCGGTACAATTCCCAGTTTCA
Organism: Bacillus sp. (in: firmicutes); assembly: GCA_051893455.1. Taxonomy (GTDB): domain Bacteria; phylum Bacillota; class Bacilli; order Bacillales; family DSM-1321; genus Bacillus_AD. Next base: position 26,651 of record JBJFHG010000001.1, on the reverse strand, counting down.
TCATGAAATAGGTGAAGGTTGTCACAACGAGCGGGGCCAACACCCATGGAATGAGAATCAGCGGGTTCATGACGATCGGAAGTCCAAATATGATCGGCTCATTGACATTGAATATGCCGGGAGCTGCTCCGAGCTTTGCTACTTGCTTCATCTGCTTCGATTTGACGAACACAAGGATAGCTGCCACTACAGCCAAGGTCATGCCTGTTCCACCCATACCCACAGTAAAAGTGTCCATGAAAGGTTTTGAGATGATGTGCGGCAATTCACTGCCGGCTTTGAACGCCTCGACATTTTCCAAAGCAAGTGTATTCCAGATTGGATCCATAACCGAGTTCATGATAATTTGGCCATGCAGTCCGAAGAACCAAAGGATCTGTACCAGGAAGACAACAATCAATGTCGGAATCAAGCCGCTTCCAAGCCCTGTCAGAGGTTCCTGGATCATTTTATAGATGACATCGTGGAAATTTGTATGGAATGCCAGCGTTACGACCGCATTGACGATTAAAAAGAACGTTAATGTGATGAATGCAGGAATCAATGCAGCGAATGATTTGGAGACTGCCGGCGGAACACCCGCAGGCATTTTGATCGTAAAATCTTTCTGTACAGCTTTCCGGTAAATCTCACCAGCTATGAATGCGGTGATCATCCCAAGGAACATCCCTTTCGCCCCTAAGCGGTCAAGCGAGAGGACACCAGAAATCGTTTCTCCGCCCTCGGTCACCATAACGAACGGTGTGAGGAATAAGAACGAAGCAAGGGCTACAACCCCTCCGAAAACAGCTTCGACCTCATAACTTTTGGAAAGGTAATAACCAATACCAAACACAACAAACACCGACATGATGCTCATCGTCGCGCTGCTGGCAACTCCGAACGTGTCATTCAACGTGCTGATTGTGCTCTTGCTAAGGAATGAGTTCAAGAATGGAAGGTTCAACAGCACAACGACCATTGATCCAAAGACGGTTAAAGGAAATGCCAGCATAAAAGCATCACGTAAAACCCCTAAATATCTATTGTTATTCAGCTTGCCGGCAATCGGCATCAATAGCTTGCTTATTTTTTCAAACACTTTTCTTCCCCCTAGAATTCTGTCATAGACATGTCATTCTCCCCACCACAAAACGGAACATTCAGTCTTTTGAGCGCACTTTAAAGACTTCCAGTAACTCTTTAACCAGTTCCTTCATCGTCAGGGTGGACATTAAATGGTCTTCCGCGTGCATAAGCAATAGCGAGAATGCTGTTTGCTTGCCTGATGCTTCTTTCTGCACCATCTGGAAATGTACGTCATGCGCAACACCCAAATCCTGTTCTGCCTGTATGATTAGTTCATCCGCTTCCTCTTCATTGCCTTCTCTGTATGCACGCAAGGCTTGAAGGACCTTTCCCCTGGCATTTCCGCTATGCAGTATCAGTTGGAAGCTGATTTGTTCATCTGTTAACTGGTCAAGCTGCAACTTCTCCATTATTTTCCCTCCATTAAGGAGCAGGCTTGCTCATATGCTTTTTTACCGTCAGCCATCCCGTAAGCCATCATATCAATGACGTCAACCTGAATTCCGTATTTGTCCGCCTCTTTTTGAAGCTCTCCTTTCAAGAAGCTCATTTGAGGTCCGATCAAAACAACATCAGCGTCAGCCATCTCCCGTTTCGCTTTGTCCTGTCCGACAGCCCAGATTTTTGCTTCTTCCCCAATTGACTTAGCATGGCTCTCCATTTTTGTAACCAGCAAGCTTGTTGACATACCGGAACTACAAGCTAAAAGAATTTTTTTCATGTATAGTCCTCTCCCTCTGGGTTTATATTTACTTAATAAGATAAAAGCGCTTTCATCAATTATTATATTCTTTTTATCTTAAATGTCTATACATTTATATTAAAAACACAATTTTTATTTTTTAAAATTCATAAATGACTATCGAAAACTTGATATTTAAGCAGAAGTCCACCACCAAAAAAGGCGATTCCCATTTGGAATCACCCTATCCACAAACTGAAATATACATTCAGAAAAAGTAATAGATGTATACAGTTATAGTCAATAGGGGCTGAAGAATACACTTCGGGCTCCAGCAATAAACGTACCTGTTTGCATTTCGGCATTCAACTCTTCTTCAACAAATGCAGCATCCAGATTCTTCCCTAGAACTGGATATGACACTCGTTGTAAGACATGTAAATCAAAACGAAATTTTCCTGAAAGAGAAGTGTGGAGCTGTTCATTACAATTATTATAGCCAGGATTATGGCGGCTTGGTTCACAGCAGGGAAAATAAATAATTACTTATTCATATGAGGTTGGATATACATCTGGGACATTAGAGTAATGAACAGACTGATTTGTATACATTCTTGGTTTACTATTTCTGACTTTGGGTATATTATACATATCTCAAGCGCCATCCTATTTTATAAGATCAGCCCAATGCAAGCTTCTTTACTACCAAATACCATCTCTTCAGCTTCCATGAATGGAGATGGTATTTTTTTGCACTTTTATACTTTTTATATGATAAAGGATTTTCAAGAAAATATTCTTATAGAAATAAAACCGAAAGGCACCCGCGAAAAAGGGTGCCTTTTAACATACTCAACTTCTCTATTAGATTATGAAACTGCCACATCCTGCTTGCGTTTGTCCTCCACAAAAAGGATGCCAAGTTCATAATGCTCCCCCTCATAGAGGGCGCGTTGGACGAAGCGGATCTCGTCATGCTCATCAAATACTTCCAGCTTGCAATATGCCCGGTTCTTTTGCAGGGCTTCGTACAGTTCTCGTTCTGTATTGACAGCCATGCCATTCACTTTTGAAATGACTTCCCCGATTTTCAAGCCCATTTTATCTGCAGGCGATTGAGGGATGATTCCCAGAACTAGTACTCCTTTATCCCGCTTTGAGAAAATGAAAGGCATTTGCTTTTCCTTCGACATGATAGAGCGATGAATGCTTTCACGTCCCAAAATGGCAACGAGCGCTGTTGCAACAGTGAATATCGGCATCCATACGCTGGCAATTGCCAGGCCTGTTATAATTAAACCAAGACCGAAGACCCGTTCACCTGTTGCTTTCACAGCTTTTTCAGGCAAGCGTCCCTGCATCTGCTGGGAAAATCCGATCAGAAACGGAACAAGAATCGGAGAGACTGTCATCTGTTCACCTATATGAAAGACAGGCCACCAGTCAAATGGGGATGTAAGATCCCCTGGCACAAACAGGAAGATTGGCACCAGCCACAGCTTCTGCGACCAATGTGCCCCGACAATCATGCCGCGGTTCGATTTGATGATTCTCGGCGTGGTCCCTTTTGCCCCGTCCTTACTGATCAGGATGCCTTCAGCCATAATTAAAAGGCCCATCAGGACAGCAAGCGCAGGGATCAGTGATAGATCCGTTGCCGGTTCATCCCCGAAATAAGGTATTTGAATGTTCATTTCCTGCAGAATGAACAAAACAATGATACTTATCCCGATAACGTAAGAAGGAGAAAGCCACCTATAGACGAAGGTCAGGCTCAGTAAAATTGCCACAGCAGTTGTGACTACAATAGCCGACATCGGGACGACGACTCCGGCGCCCACCGCAAGTAAAGAAAGCACAATACCCGCAATGATCCCCCTCGGCAGCAGATTCTTCAATTCATAGTACCCGCCTTCTGCACGGATTTTAAAATCCCGGCGTTCCCGTTTGACACGAAAATACCCCATTATGACAGAGAAGAATAAAGAATAATAAAATAGCGGGAGGACAAAAAATTTGCCGATTCCCCATAAAAAATCCATTAACCAATCCATTCCCACCAAATCACCATCCTCATGTTATGTACATTTTTATCCTATTGTATCTATTCTATCAAAGATGAAAACAGATGCCTATAATGAAAGGATATGCTCTACCTATTGATATCGAGCCACTGCCCTCCTACTTATACCCGCAAACAAGAAAAAACAAGCATCACTGTGCTTGTTTAGATTTTTAACATGATCTAGTCCGTATAGCCCTCAGGTCAGCCAAAGTGCGTCACAGTGGAAATTACGCAGTTCATTAGCAGGACAAGGGATAAAGAGAGCAAACCCATATCAGTTTTTTGCTCTCACTACCTTGTTAGATAGCGGATAGCTGCATTCAATTGAAGATCATTGTCCTCATCACGGATTGCCTTTAGTACCTCTTCTTCCAGTTTGGCTGCTGTTTTCTCTCCTATGGCCCCCGTTGGCTTCATATCCATTGCCTTTTGGAAAGCCTTTACGGCGACTTCTGTCTTCAGGTCGAAATAACCATCAACCCTTCCTGGTTCGTAGCCAAGGCTGCGGAGCATACCTTGGGCAAACTCTACTTGTTCATTGGCCATATCCTGCTTCAACGATTGCTCAATATTCAACGGATGTGTTCGGTACAATTCGGGCTGGCTGATCTTTACCGTCGGTTCAATACCTTTTTTATGGATCCAGTTCCCGTCCGGAGTCAGCCATTTATAAAGCGTCAGTTTGATATTGCTGCCATCATCCATCGGTACTGCCTGTTGAACGGTTCCTTTGCCGAAGGTCTTCTCGCCGATCAAAGCATATCCCCCTGCTTCCTTCATCGCCCCTGCCAATATTTCGGATGCTGAGGCGCTTCCGTTATTGATCAGCACTGCCATTTCATACGGTTTTTTCTTGGCAAGCTTCGTATGGTACTGGCTCTTTTCTCCATCCCGCTTTTCAATCTGCAGATACGGCTTATCAGCAGGAACCAACTCGACGAGAATTTCCTCTACGGCTGAAAGCAGCCCGCCCGGATTACCCCGTACATCAATGATTAGTCCGCTGATGTTCTGTTTTTCAAATTCCTTCAGTTGTTTCTTGAAATCTTCGGATGTCTTTTCGGAAAAAGAAGAGATTTCAATATAACCGATTTTGTTTTCCTTCAGGTCAGCATGAACCGTCTCAATCGGGATGCGGTCCCTTTTAATTTTAAACTGAAGCGGCTTTTCGACCCCTGGGCGCTTGATACCGATGTTGACGCTCGTCCCCTTCTCTCCTCTAATCTTCACACTGACTTCCTGTACATTCATACCGGTCACATCTTCCTCATCAACCGAAATAATTTGATCTTTCGGCTTCAAACCGGCCTTTTCTGCCGGAGAGTCCTTATAAGGGGAAACAATAATAACTTTCCCCTCATCCACGCCGATTTCCGTTCCGATCCCCTCAAAAGATGAATCAAGGGATTGATTGAATTGTTCGGAAGTCTGCTTGTCCATATAGACCGAATACGGATCGTCCAATGTTGTCAGCATCCCCTGTATAGCTCCTGACAACAGGTCTTCCTCATTCGTATCTTCTATATAGTGTTTACTGATCAGATCATACGCTTGGGCCACTTTATTCAGCTGCTCCTGATTTCCTTCACTGATGGCTTTATCTTTAGGCTCCTTTTCCTTTGGCGGGTTGACCTTCAAGAAAATATCAGGGCCAATATACATGCCTCCCGTCACTCCTGCAGCCAACGAGGCAACCATAGCGGACGGCAACACCCACTTCTTCATCTATCTATCTCCTCCCCACCGGAATTACGGCGTATTGTACGGAATAAAAAAGACATCGCACGTATGTGTGATGTCTTTTCCCTACTATTACTACTATGAAAGAATGGGTTGCTGTATTACAGTTTCGTCAAAATTTGTGGGCCATCCGCTGTAATGGCAATGGTGTGCTCGTATTGCGCGGAAAGTTTCCCGTCCAATGTTCGCGCTGTCCAGCCATTGCTGTCCATCGTGGCACGATACGTTCCGACATTGATCATCGGTTCGATTGTAATGACCATGCCCTCTTTTAACCGCATCCCTTTTCCAGGTTTACCGTAATGCAGGATCATCGGTTCTTCGTGAAGTGTCGGCCCGATGCCGTGCCCTGTGAAATCACGTACGACTGAATAGCCTTTTTCTTCAGCGTAAGTCTGGATAGCATGTCCAATGTCTCCGATCCGGTTCCCGACCACTGCTTGTTCAATCCCCAGATACAGGCATTTTTCTGTTGTTTCTATTAGATCTCTTGCCTCTTCTGATATTTCGCCGACTGTGTGTGTCCAAGCAGAGTCAGCCAATGCCCCATTCAGGTTGACGACCATATCTATTGTGACAATATCGCCGTTTTTCAATGGCTTTTTGGTTGGGAAACCATGGCAGATTTCATCATTCAACGAGGCGCATGTCGCATATGGATAGCCGCTGAATCCTTTTTGTTCAGGTGTGGCTCCATGTTCTTCCATATACTTTTCCACCCAGGCGTCGATTTCCATCGTGGTGATCCCCGGACGAATAATCGATTTCAATTCTTGATGGATAGTGGCGAGCAACTCACCGGCTTTCCTCATATTTTCTATCTCATTTTTGGATTTAAGTGTAATCAAATCTGTTACCTCTCCTTCTGTCAAAAAAAAAACAATCAGTAATTACAGTCTACATCTATACTAGCAGTTTTATGCCCAGCCTGTAACCATTCTGCATAAAATGACAGGATAAATAAAAATGGCAGACTGTTCAGCCTGCCACTCTTAAAATTATAGTATTTCCTTAAACATGTCGATTGTTTGTTCCTTCGTAGGCATGAATGGATTGCCCGGCGCGCACGCATCCTTCAGTGAATTCTCTGCAAGCAGTTCCAGATCCGGGTTCTCGACTCCAAGCTCCTTCAGAGATTTAGGGATGCCGACTTCTTCGGCAAGTGATTTGATGCGGTTAAGCACATATTGGCTGCATTCCTCGTCAGATTTCCCTTCACCTTCGAACCCTAATTTGGATGCGATCAAGCGGAATTTCTTAGGTGCATATTTGGCGTTTTCCCGCTCAACGATCGGCAACAGCATGGCATTGCAGACTCCGTGCGGAAGGTCATATACACCGCCAAGTTGGTGAGCCATCGCATGAACAAAGCCGAGACCTGCATTCGAAAAGGCCATACCGGCCAAGAAGCAAGCAAAGGCCATGTTCTCACGAGCTTCTAAGTCGTGTCCATTTTTCACCGCAGCTGGGAGATTATCGAAGATCAATTTGGCTGCTTCAAGTGCTGTCGCATTTGTGATCGGGCTTGCGCCTGGAGTAACTATTGCTTCAATGGCATGAGTCAGCGCATCCATCCCTGTAGCTGCCGTCAGTCCAACAGGGATATCCAACATCAATTCCGGATCATTAATAGAAAGCACAGCCAGGCTGTTTTTGTCTACACAGACCATCTTGACCCCTCTGTCTTCATCAGTGATGACATAGTTGATCGTCAACTCCGCAGATGTTCCTGCTGTTGTATTGACCGCGACTGTAGGGTAGCCAAGCTTCTCCGATTTATTGACGCCTTCATACTCTCTAATGTCGCCGCCGTTTGTCATCAAGATACTGATGGCACTTGCACAATCCTGAGGAGAACCGCCCCCGACAGATAGAATGAAGTCACAGCCTTCTTCCCTCAGCATGTCGGTTCCTTTATGTACTTCTTGACATGTAGGGTTCGGTTTTACATCGTCATAAATGACATATGGTATATGGATTGCGTCTAATTGATCTGTTACTTTTTTAACAATGCCGTTTGAATTCAGTACTTTATCAGTCACAATAAATGCCTTCTCAAAACCAAAGTCGACCAATTCTTTTCCTAGTTGATTCAGACAGCCACGTCCCACAAGGTTTTTGCTGGGCAAATAATACATCATGTTAAAATCCCTCCAAATCTTTAATATAAACGCTAATCATAATAGTTATAAAATACTTACTATTTTATTATATCAATAAAATAATTTCCGCTGGTTAACTTCCAAAAATTACACAGACGACAGCATACAAAAAAGACATCCAAAAGAGGATGTCTTCTTATTATGTTTAAACTATTATCAAACTGGCTATTAAGTATTACAAAGGCACGATGCCTACAGGATTGACGGCATTGCTTTTCGAAGCGTTCCAGGATCCTTTATGCAATTCGAAGTGCAAGTGAGGTCCTGTAGAACGGCCAGTGTTGCCGAGCGTTCCAATCTGCTGTCCTTTGCTTACTGATGCGCCTGATGATACATTTCTGGAATTCAAGTGTGCATACAATGTCGTGTACACTTGACCATTGATAGAATGTGATACCAGGATGCAGTTGCCATATGAAGATGAGAAGTAAGATCTAATGACGACACCACTTGCCGCAGCCACTACCGGAGTTCCTACAGGGCCACCGATATCAATCCCGGCATGCAATTTACCCCAACGGGCACCGTAACCGGATGTTAGATAACCGGCTGCCGGCTTGGTCCATGAACCTGATGAAACCGGCGCAGAAACATTGCTGCTGGATGATGGTTTTTTACTGGATGATGAACTGTTGCTTGCAGACACGCTGCTGGATGATGAACTGTTGCTTGCAGACACGCTGCTGGATGATGATTTTTGTGAAGCTGCTTTCTCTGCTGCTGCTTTTTCTGCCGCCGCTTTTGCAGCCGCTGCCGCTTTCTCATCTGCTATACGCTTTTGCTCATTAGCGATTGCCTTTTCGATTGCAGCTGACTGGGCACTTAAGATCGCTTCTTCTTCTTCAAGATCCATCTTATGGTTATGTGCTTCATGCTCTTCTTCTTCCAACTGTTTCAGTAGCTCGTCTTTTTTGGCTTTCTGTGAGCTCAAATCTTTCTTCAGTGTTTCCAATTCGGCTTTCATTTTTTCAAGGTCCGCCAGCTTGTCCTCTACTTCTTTCTGCTTAGACTCAAGCGATGCCTTATCCGCCTCATGCTCTTCAATCAGGTTCCTGTCTGCTTCAAGAATCGTGGATACAGCACTCACACGGCTAATGAAGTCGCCAAAGCTTGTTGATCCGAAAACAACCTCCAGGTAATTGACTGAACCGCCGTTCTCCTGGTAAGTCAAGGCACGTTCCTTCAAGACTTCATTACGCTTTTCGATTCGTTCCTTCAACTCTTGAATCTGTGCTTTCAGTTCTTCGATTTTCTTATTTACTTCTTCTATTTCAGTATTTTTCTTTTCGATCTTCTCGTTTGTTTCTGCTACTTGCTTGTCAATCTTCAAGATTTCAGCTTCCAATTTAGCTTGTTTGCTCTGCAAATCTGAGATTTTGCTTTCCAGACCGTTAATATCTGATTTGACGCCGGATTGTTGTTCTTCAATTCTTTTCTTCTTGTTCTCTAGTTCATTAACAGACTCTGCACTGATTGCAGGAGCCAGAATACTCCCTAAACCCAGCATGAATGCTGTGTTCAGCACTAACAATTTCTTTCTAGCCATCCCCAGATCAACCTTTCTATGTCCCTTAATATCTCTTAAAACCTAGCGTACCATATTGTCCCTTTGTTCTTATGCTTTCAAGAATTTACGGACAGACATCATGCTGCCCCAGACACCGATTAAAGCCCCTATCAGAATCAGTACCGCTGAAATTTGATAAATAAACGGACTGAAAGATATCATCTCAATATGTTTCACATTAATTCGCGGCGTCATATATTGATAAAGATTATAGTAAGTTGCACCAATCAGCACAATCGGAATAACCGCACCCAAAATGCCCAGCCATAGACCTTCTAGGAAGAATGGCCAGCGGATAAAGGAGTTTGTCGCTCCTACCAATCTCATAATCTCGATTTCTTTCCTTCTGGCAGTGATTGTAATTTTGATCGTATTGGAGATGAGGAACATCGCTGTGAATAGCAAGCCGACGATTAAGGCCAGCCCGATGTTTCGCGATATATCCACGAATGTGAACAGTTTATTTACGTAGTCTTCACCGTATTGCGCCTGTTCTACATTCGCCATTTTCTCCGCTTGTTTCGCTACAACGGAAACGTCCTCCGGTGTTTTCGTTTTAACGACGAATACATTTCTCAACGGATTGTCCTGCTCGTGAAGCGAGTAGGCATCACCCATCGCATCAACTAACCGCTCAAGCTCTTCATCCTTAGAAGAGAATGTAACCGATTCGACCCGCTTCAATCCCTTCAGGTCCGCCTCAAGCTTGTCCATATCTTCCTGGGTGGCAACCGTATCGACCAGCACCCGCACTTCGACGTCGTTTTCCACATTCGTCGCTATCCTGTTCATGTTCATAAGCAGTACAAAGAACACACCGACTAACAAGAGTGTCACTGTCACTGCACTGACAGAAGCAAATGTCATCCAGCCATTTCTCCCTAAACTTTTGAAGCTTTCCCTGAAATGGCGACCGACACTTTTAATACTCATATCCGTAGTCACCTCTCTGCTCGTCTCTGATGATTGTTCCGTTTTCGATGGCAATTACACGATGCTTCAGATTATTGACGATTTCTTTATTATGAGTCGCCATTATAACCGTCGTTCCCTGGGCATTGATCTTTTCAAAGATGTCCATGATGTCCCATGAAGTCTCCGGATCAAGGTTCCCGGTCGGCTCATCAGCAATCACCACTTTCGGAGAGTTGACGACAGCACGGGCAATTGATACACGTTGCTGCTCCCCACCCGATAATTCCGTCGGAAGCATTCTTGCTTTATGCTTAAGTCCGACAAGTTCGAGGGTTTCCATAACCCGTTTTTTGATCTCAACCTTATCCACTTCAATAACTTCCAAGGCAAATGCCACATTCTCGTAAACTGTCAAAGTCGGAAGCAATTTAAAATCCTGGAATATGACGCCGAGGTTTCTTCTGAAAATCGGCACTTTCGTATGCCGCAACTTCGCTATATTAACACCGTTCACCGTAATTGTTCCAGTGGTTGGCATTTCTTCCCGATACATCATTTTGATGAATGTCGACTTCCCGGCCCCGCTCGGACCTACGACATATACAAATTCACCTTTGTCGATTTTGACGTTGATTCCGTTAACTGCTGTAACGCCGTTCGGATACGTCTTATTAACGTCCACCATTTCTATCATAGTATTAACCCACCTATATACAGCCTTTTTAACATTTTGTCGTATTTGGCCTTAATATGTATAATCATCTAGTAAACACAAGACTTTTTTCACATAAATTTACAAATTGTCCGTTTTAGCCCGGCCTCTTCAGCCCCACAGCTATTATATCATCAAAAAATGTCAAATGAAGATTAAAAATATTACATTTAGATTTCATAGAAAACAATATTTTCAATTACACTCCCATTATTTTACTTCATGATTCGACAAACAATGACAACCAAAACAAGCACTAAGACCTATTAATAAAGAACTATATATCATCCTGTGAGCATGCATATCCAATAAAAAGGGCTTTGACAATTGTCAAAGCCTTTGTTTATAAATGGTAAGATTTTTTAGTTTTCAGTAGTCTTGAAAACGCGCGACAGTCAACCTTGAGGCGTTGTCAAAATCATCTCATTATTTCTTTTCGGCTAACCATGCAGCTACATTGGCAGCATCGTCTCCCTCCAGAAGACGTGGAGGCATACCGCCTTTCCCTTCTTCGATGATTGCCTCAATTTCCTCCTGCGTCATGCTTGAACCGACACTTTCCAAAGCAGGGCCGAAAGCCCCCTCCAGATTCTCTCCATGACAGCTGGCACATTTATTGTTGTACAGCTTTTCTTCACGGCCTGCATCAGCAGTGGTGACTGCGTCGCCGTTATCGGTTTTGCCTCCCGTGTCATCTCCCCCGCAAGCCGCCAGCGTAAGCATTGTCCCTATTAATACCGCAAGCAGTTTCTTGTTCACATGAACTCCCCCTTATCATCCAACGAATACACAACCATTATACCATCGTCACGCTCTATTAAAACCCTCGCCCATGACTTCGGAGGCATCCGTGGCAACGACAAAGGCAAGCGGGTCAACATCTGCTACAACTTGTTTCAATTTTGTGAATTGCGTCTGATCGACCACACACATAATGACAGGTTTGTCGCTTTCCGTAAAGCCGCCTTTCCCTTTTAGTTCGGTGACACCCCGGTCGATGTTTTCAAAGATAGCCTGCCTGATTTCCAACTCTTTATTTGTGATAATCAAAGTCATCTTAGATCTTCCAAATCCGACTTGCACCATATCAATTGTTTTGCTTGTCGCATACAATCCGATCAAAGCATAGATCCCTTGCTCAATATCGAAAACATAGGTTGCCGAAAGAACAATCAGCCCGTCTATGAAGGCAACGCATTTCCCTAGGCTAATGCGTGTGTACTTGTGCAAGATCTGGGCCGCCAGATCCGTACCGCCCGTTGAACCTTTTCCGCGGAAGACTATACCCAGTCCGGCTCCGACACCAACTCCGCCGCAAATAGCTCCCAACAGCGGATCAGTGGTCCAAGGTTGCCAATCATTCGTCAAATAAATGACGAATGGCAGGAATATCGTCCCGACCAATGTTTTAAGCCCAAATTGACGGCCCAGCAAAATCACGCCAGCAATGAACAATGGGATATTCAATGCCCATTGAACAAAGGCCGGCTCCAGGCCAAATTGGGCATTCAAGATGGTACTGATCCCGCTTGTTCCACCCGATGCCACTTCATTAGGCAATAAGAATACGTTAAATGCGATACCTACTATCACCGCACCGATGATGACATGGAGGTATTCCCATACCTTCTGCCCGGGTTTATTTAAAATCCCCTTTTTTGCTGCTCCTGATGTTTGATGATTTCTTTTCATAATAACCCCCGTTTAAGGTCTACTTTTTTTAATATGAGCTCTCATTAATGCCAGGAATGAGTATAGCACCCGGCGGAAGCTTATGTAAATAACAGTCGAATAACGTAGTAAAGCATTAAACCACATTTAGGTAGCAAGCCTTTTAATAGCTTCTCCAATTGCAGCGTTTCATGTCCCTTCAACAAAAAAAGCCCGAGGATTTTTCCTCAAGGCTTTGGACATTCTTATTCAGCCAGCTTCGAGCGCAAGTATGCATCGATGAAGTCATTCAGGTCCCCGTCCATGACTGCCTGCACGTTTCCTGTTTCCGTTCCTGTTCGGTGGTCCTTGACCATTGAGTAAGGGTGGAATACATAAGAACGGATTTGGCTTCCCCAGGCGATATCGCTCTTTTCGCCGCGGATTTCATCAAGCTGGGCCTGCTGTTCTTCAATTTGGCGCTGATAAAGCTTCGATTTCAACATATTCATCGCGCGTTCGCGGTTCTTGATCTGTGAACGCTCTGTTTGGCAGGTAACGACAACATTGGTCGGCAAGTGAGTGATCCGTACAGCAGAGTCGGTCGTATTGATATGCTGACCGCCGGCTCCGCTCGCTCTGTACGTGTCGACCTTAATATCTTCAGTCCGAATCTCGATTTCGATTTCATCATTGAATTCGGGCATCACATCACATGAAACAAAGGAAGTGTGGCGGCGCCCCGATGAATCGAAAGGAGAAATACGGACTAGGCGGTGTACGCCTTTTTCAGCCTTCAAGTACCCGTATGCATTATGTCCCTTAATCAGCAAAGTGACGCTCTTGATGCCTGCCTCATCACCTGCCAGGTAATCAAGGGTCTCCACTTTAAAGCCTTGTTTCTCTGCCCAGCGCGTATACATGCGCAAAAGCATCGAACCCCAATCCTGGGACTCTGTTCCGCCTGCCCCCGGGTGCAGTTCTAAAATGGCGTTGTTTTTATCATATGGCTCACTCAATAAAGCCTGCAGTTCGTATTCGTTCATTTGGTCCGTCAGCTGCTTCAGCTCTTCGACAAGCTCCTCCTGAAGATCGGCATCCGGTTCTTCCTTCAATAGCTCAAACGTTAACTCCAGATTCTCATGTGAATCGTTCATGTTATGGAACTGCTCGACCAATTCCTTTAGCCCGTTTGCTTCATTGATGATGCCTTGAGCTTTTTGCTGATCATTCCAAAAGTCCGGATCGGTCATAATATTGTCCAATTCTGCGATTCTTGCCTCTTTTTCTTCTAAGTCAAAGAGACCCCCTGAAGTCCGCCAATTTCTTGGCTGTTTTTTCGAGCTCTGATCTGATTTCTGCTAATTCCATGTTCTTTCACCTCTAGTTATAGTTACCCTGTTTCGCCCCAACGGGACCAATATGGCTGATTTCCATATAAGACAGACAGCTGCGGCTGCCTTTGGTATCATACATGAAAAGAGGCGGCACTGCATCATGCCACTCCTCTTTTCTTCGGCACGGACTTAGGCGCGTCCGTGGCAGTTCTTGAACTTTTTGCCGCTTCCGCAGGGGCAAGGCTCATTGCGCCCGACCGATTCCTGTTTGCGGGCCGGCTTTTTCTTCACTTCTTCTCCGCCTTCTTTCGGATGGACGGCCTGCTGTCCTTTCACGACTTCCTGCCTTTGCAGGTTGTTGCGGATTTCGGCCTTCATGATATACTTGGCTACTTCATCTTCGATAGATGCGATCATCTCCTCGAACATCGCAAAGCCTTCCTGCTGATACTCGCGAAGCGGATCAATCTGTCCATACGCGCGAAGGTGGATACCCTGGCGCAATTGTTCCATCGCATCGATGTGATCCATCCACTTGCTGTCTACAGCGCGAAGGACGATGACTTTCTCGAATTCACGCATTTGTTCCTCATGAAGCTCGTTTTCTTTTGCATCGTAGGCATCTTTTGTTTTCGCCAAGATCAAGTCGATGATTTCCTGCTGATCTTTGCCTCTCAGATCCTCAACTTTGATTTCGTCTTCTTGTAGCAGGTTGCCATGAATATATGCCACCAAGCCTTCTAGGTTCCAATTATCCTGCTCTTCTTCCATTGTGAAGGAGAAGACATGCCTTTCCACGGAAGTCGCCAGCATCTTTTCAACGATTTCGCGCAGATTGTCACTATCCAATACGTCGAAACGTTGTTTATAGATGATTTCCCTTTGTTGGCGGAGCACATCATCATATTGAAGCAGCTGCTTACGGGCATCGAAGTTATTACCCTCTACTCGTTTTTGCGCCGATTCTACTGCTTTTGTCACCATTTTACTTTGGATCGGCTGAGAGTCATCCATGCCGAGACGGGCCATCATGTTCTTCATGTTATCAGAACCAAAACGGCGCATCAGCTCATCTTCCATTGATAAGTAGAACTGTGTGATACCAGGGTCTCCCTGACGTCCGGAACGACCGCGGAGCTGGTTATCGATCCGTCTGCTCTCGTGACGCTCTGTACCGACGACAGCCAGACCACCCAGTTCTCTTACGCCTTCACCGAGCTTAATGTCGGTACCGCGTCCGGCCATGTTCGTCGCAATAGTGACAGCGCCCTTTTTCCCGGCGTCAGCGATTATTTCTGCCTCACGTCCATGGTTTTTCGCATTCAATACATTATGCGGAACGCGCTTCTTCGTCAACAATTGGCTGATCAGTTCAGATGTTTCGATGGCGACTGTCCCGACAAGCACAGGCTGTCCGACGAGGTATCGTTGCTCAATGTCCTCAACGACCGCCCGGAATTTCCCTTCCATTGTCGCGTAGATCAGATCAGCACGATCATCCCTGACGATCGTACGGTTTGTCGGAATGACGACAACATTCATATTATAAATATTTCGGAACTCTTCTTCTTCGGTCTTTGCCGTACCGGTCATACCGGCAAGCTTTTCATACATACGGAAGTAGTTTTGGAATGTGATGGTCGCAAGCGTCATGCTCTCATTCTGGATCTCCAAGCCTTCCTTCGCTTCAATCGCCTGATGGAGACCATCGCTGTAGCGGCGCCCTTTCATCAAACGTCCTGTGAATTGGTCAACGATGATGATTTCGCCTTCCTGTACGACGTAGTCTACATCAAGATGCATGCTCACATGGGCCTTCAGGGCCTGTCCGATATGATGGTTCAGCGTCACATGGGACATGTCGAACAGATTATCGATACGGAATGCACGCTCCGCCTTGGTGATCCCTTCTTCAGTAAGCTGGACACCCTTAGTCTTCACATCATATGTGTAATCCTGATCTGCAGTCAGTGTACGGACGAAGGCATTGGCCTGGATGTACAACTGGTTCGATTTTTGTGCGCTGCCTGAAATGATCAACGGTGTACGGGCTTCATCGATCAATATGGAGTCAACCTCATCGATGACGGCAAAATGCAAGGGACGCTGTACCATCTGTTCTTTGTACAGCACCATATTGTCACGCAAATAGTCGAAGCCAAATTCATTATTAGTACCGTATGTGATGTCCGCTTGGTAAGCCGCTTGCTTTTCTTCACGTGACAGGCCGGTCAGGTTCAAGCCAACGGAGAGACCAAGCCATTCATAGAGACGGCCCATCTCATTGGCGTCACGGGATGCCAAGTATTCATTGACTGTAATGACATGCACACCTTTTCCTGTGATGGCATTCAAGTATACAGGCATGGTTGACGTCAATGTTTTCCCTTCCCCGGTTTTCATTTCGGAGATATTGCCGTCATGAAGAGCGGCGCCCCCCATCAGCTGGACACGGAATGGATACATGCCCAGTACACGTTTTGAGGCTTCACGGACGACGGCAAATGCCTCCGGAAGCATATGATCAAGCGATTCGCCATTTTGGTATCGCTGTTTGAATTCCTCTGTTTTCGCCTGCAGTTCCTGGTCAGAAAGCCCGGCCATGGACTCTGCAAAATTTTCGATTTTATCAGCTATCTTATTAAGCTTTTTCAATTCTTTCTTGTTTACGTCGAATACTTTATTCAATATGTTAAGCATTAACAGCGCTCCTCTTTCCTGGTCTAAAACGAGCATCCTTGTTTAATCAACTATTATATCGGCAAACAGCATGACCGTTGCCACTACTTAATCTTTCGCCTTTAGGGAGCCAGAATCCTCCAATTACCTAGAATAACCTATCCTTAATATTATCACTTCTTCGACACGGAAACAACTTAGGAGCGAACAACGCTAAATAGCCGATTAGCCCCAGCCGGCTTTGGCTGGGGCTATGCTCATATATGGATGATCACCAGGCAGCAATTGCGCCGTCTGTGCGAGATTCTGTCCCTCCGCTCAAGACACCTGTCACTGGATTTCGCCAAATAATCTGTCCTCTGCCGAAGTTCCCCGGATCGAGAGCGACTTCGATCTGATGGCCTTTCCGTGTCAGCCCCTGGGCGATGTGTTTCGGGAAACCGGACTCCACTTGCACTTTTTTCGCTTCTGTCCATTGCCATCTTGGAGCATCAAGCGCCGCCTGCGGGTTCAAACCGAAATCAATTGTGTTCATGATCACCTGCATATGGCCCTGCGGCTGCATGTACCCGCCCATGACGCCGAAGGGCCCTATTGCCTCATTTGCTCTTGTCAAAAACCCAGGGATAATGGTGTGATACGTTTTCTTGCCTGGCTTCAGGACATTAACGTCCCCCAGATTGAGCGAAAAATCATGGCCGCGGTTCTGCAGCGCGATGCCAGTCTCAGGAACGACCAGACCAGAACCGAAGCCCATGTAATTGCTTTGGATAAAGGACACCATATTCCCTTCTTTATCCGCAGTCGCCAAATAGACCGTGCCCCCTTTTTTGGGGGAGTATCGGGACGGTGTAACTGCCACTTCGCCGATCTCTTCCCGTCTGGATGCGCCATACTGTTTGGACAGCAGCTCCCCGACCGTTTGTTCCATTTCATCCGGATCGGTGATGAACGCTTTTCCGTCTATATAGGCAAGCTTCATCGCCTCGATCTGCCGATGATAGGAGTCGATGCTTTCTTTCTCGGGGAAATCAAAGCCCTTCACTATATTGAGCGCCATCAAGGCAACCAACCCCTGTCCATTCGGGGGAATTTCCCAAACATCATAGCCGCGGTAACAGTATGAAATCGGCTTCACCCATTCCGGCTGATATGATGCCAAATCATCCTTTGTCAGATAACCGCCGAATTGCTCCGAAAAAGCGGCAATCCGGCCGGCAAGAGCCCCTTTATAAAAACTGTCTGCCTTAGTCGCCGCGATTTCCCGTAAAGTAGCTGCATGGCCAGGAGATCTCCATATTTCCCCGATATCCGGCGCACGGCCGTGCGGGGCAAACGTCTGGAACCATGATTCGTATTCGCGGCCCTTCAGCACCTTATTATAATGGAAGAAAGCTGTTTTCCAGTTCTTACCGAGCGTCGGTGATACAGGGTATCCCTGCTCCGCATAGTCGATGGCTGGCTGTAATACTTCGGTAAGCGGAAGCTCACCATATGTACGGGAAAGCTCGGCCCAAGCAGCCGGAGCTCCCGGCACAGTCACCGGCAGCCATCCATAAGCGGGCATTTGATCATAGCCCCTTGCTTTAACGGCCTCCACAGAAAGAGTCTTCGGGGCTGGGCCGCTGGCATTCAGGCCATGCAGCTTGCCTTTTGTCCATACAAGGGCGAAGGCATCGCCGCCAATTCCATTGGAAGTTGGTTCCACAACAGTCAACGCAGCCGCCGTGGCAATCGCAGCATCGATTGCATTGCCTCCCTTCTTCAGGATGTCGAGCCCGGCCTGAGCAGCCAACGGCTGGGACGTAGCCACCATGCCGTTCTGGGCGAACACGGTATTTCGCTGAGACGAATACGGATGATATTCATAATCGGTATTCACTAGGATCACCTCGTTTTTTCAACAAGTATACATTATTTTCAAAATATTTACACAGAAGCTCTACTCTACAGGCCGGAAGAACATTAATTAAGTAATTCATTCATTAATCAATCGATTGATGAGGCTTTGCACAAAAAAACAGGCCCTAAGTATAGGGCCTGAGGAAAACATATTATTTAGTTAGGTTCGATCAAACCGTAACGGCCATCGCTGCGTTTGTATACGACATTCGTCATTTCCGTTTCAGCGTTTGTATATACAAAGAAGCTATGTCCAAGCAAGTTCATTTGCAGGATAGCTTCTTCACTATCCATTGGCTTCAAGTCGAATCGTTTGTTACGCACGATTTCCAGTTCCTCCGCCTCAACAACATCGGAAGGGTCTGTTTCTTCATCGTTAGTCGCGAACAGTTCTGTGTAAGTCTCAGGTGTGTCATGAGCGGCACGGAACTTACGGTTTACTTTCGTTTTATGCTTGCGGATCTGCCTTTCAAGCTTATCGGTAATTGTATCGATTGCAGCATACATGTCCGCATTGCGCTCTTCGGCGCGAAGAACTAAGTTCGGCATTGGAACGGTTACTTCCACCTTGCATGTTTTATCATTATAGACCTTAAGGTTTACGTAGACGTTAGCATTTGGTGTGTTTGTGAAATACTTTTCCAATTTTCGGATTTTTTTCTCCACGTATTCACGAAGAGCTGGAGTTACCTCAATGTTTTCACCACGAATGTTAAAATCCATAAGTGAGTCCTCCTTTAAAAATAAAACTATACTAACTAATTCTATGATACCCTTTCTGAATCCTCTATGAAACATAAAAAAATAATGTCGAATTCTTGAACACGATTCTTCACAAATCTTTCACGCAAAGGGCTAGATGCCTTATAAAAAGAAGAACCGCATACTTCTAAAACCTGCAATCCAATCAATTTTTCTTATCGTAAAAATAGGCATCGGCCCCCGGCGTGACCCCGTAGCCACTATATTTTGGCAGTGACTGCCCGGCATGTTTCAGTTCTTGGATTTTCCGCCCGATCTGCTTGCGAATCTCGGGAAGATTGGCATCGATGGCTTTATTTAAAATGATGATTTTACGTCCCAGCACCTGTTCTTCAGGCGAAAACGGCGGAACAATTTCATTCAGCAGCTGTTCCCTCTCCTCAAGCAATAGTTGGATTTGCTCCAATAGTTCACCTGACGGATCCTTGATGGCCGTCATCGCCACATCGTGCAACTGCTCAGTCACCTCATGGCAGGCTTTGATTGCTCCCCGCATCAAGCCTGACCCCCGGTATATTTTTGTTTTCTATCCAATTGCACGACCTGCTTCCATGTATCACGCAATTCTGTAATGAGACTAGCCGCTTCTGTAAGAGCCTCTCCTTCATTTTTAATGTTAGCATCCATCAGCCGTTGATGGATATATTCATAAAGAGAAAGCAGTTTTTTAGAAACATCATAATCCATGTCCAATGTCACCATCAGTTCCCTGATAATGTTCTGGGCTTTCTGGATGCTCTCATTGCGCGCTTCGATCTGATTCATTCCAATGGCTTTCTTAGCTTGGGCAACAAACTTCAGACATCCGTTGTACAGCATGATCGTCAGTTCCCCGGGTGAGGCCGTTGTCACCGAGTTTTGCTGGTACGTCTGATATGGGTTATTTACAGCCATGTAGGCAGACACTCCTTTTGATGGTTATGCGAAGTATTGGGACAGATAGCCAGACTGTGAATTGGCTTTGCTGATGGCCGTCTCCATCGCCGAGAATTGCTTCCAATAGCGTGCTTCCAGCATCTTCAGACGATCCTCCAGCGAATTTTGCTTCTTCAGATTTGTATTCAGTTCCCGTCCGATTGTGAAGGATTGGTTCGTCGAGCTGGCATTTCCCGCCTTCGTTTTCATGTTTTCCATCGCCGAATTGACGGTCTTCTGTAGCTTTTCGATGATGCCGCCTTCCCCGCGGAATAGACTCTCGACGGAAGCCTGATCTGCTTCGATAGCAGCCATTAGCTTCGAATCATTGATTTCCAGCTTGCCGCCTTCTAAATAATTATTGGTCGTCATAATGCCGATTTTGCTCAGTTGATTATAGACAGAAGAAACAGAATTGTTTTGGATCGTGCTATAGAAGTCGGAGCGCATATTCGTCAACAGGCCAGTAAGCAGCGGATCGCGCCGCAGTAATCCCGTTTTGGCGACCTCTTCCCATTTTTTCTGTTGCTTTTCGCTTAAGGTTTCGCGCTCTTCATCACTTAAAGGCTGGTAATTTTTATTACGCGTTTCCGACACCTTGCCGGTAATCTTCTCAATTAACTCATTATACTTCGTGATGAATGACTTAATGTTTTCCACGATTTTTGTATTGTCATTGGTTACATTAAGTTGGACCGGACCATCCGTGAAAGCTGATTTCAGTGTGAACGTCACCCCGGCCATTGTGAACTTGTTACTGCTTCGTTCTGTTTCCAGGCCATTGATCGTGAACTTGGCATTTTGGGCCTGGGTAACGACTTGTCCGGACCCGAACCGCAGGGCCTTCGTGAGAAAATCGCCGTCAAACTTAATTTCATTGCCACTATCGGCAAATGAGCCTGTCTCTTTTCTCGACAGTGTCATCTGTTTCGAATGTTCGTCGAAGAACATCGACACGCCCGCTTGGGAATTATTCACTTGCCCGATGACAGCCGACAGGGAATCCCCTCCCCCGATCAGGAACTGTTCACATTGCTCCCCTTTTGAGGTGCTCGACGCTACGGAAAAAGCCGAATACTTATGTGAATAATGGACATCCATCGAATATGTTGTTTGATTATCACTGACCGGCGCATCTTCCGTTAAGGTGAGTATGCCTGATTCCCGGTGAATTTGCCCGATCAGGACTTCACCGTCAAAGATATTTGTGTAATCGCTGTCCATGACCGTGCTATATGTTTTCGAAGAAGCTTCTCCATCTTTCGGTTTTGCCGTCAGTGTGAATATGGTTCCTTCGGGAATCTGCAATCCCGGCTGCGCCAATTGGATGGTCCGGCTGCTTCCCAAACTTACGGTCTCTGAAGTGCTGTCCCCTATGTAACGGATCTGTACGTCAGCCCCGGTTGCCAACTCCTTTCCGAACGATAGCTTGCCGTCTGCTGCCACATACACCTCGTTTTCCTTCAGATTGACACTACTGTCAGTGACAACCCTATAGGAAACCCGATTGACCTTTACGCTCCAGTCTTCTCTGTTGCGAATGTTTTCCAACTCAAGATCAAGATCAGCTGAAGCATTTGTGACCGTATGGCTTTTGGACAGGATGGCCCCATCTTTCCAGCCAAAGCCGCCATCCACAAACTGTGATTGGTGCGAATAAAGGCTTTTTGCCGTACTGAACCCTGTCCCGTTGACGATGGCACCGCCATTTTTCTGAACTTCCGCCGCAGCTAACCGATCGACCTTGGAGATTGTATGGGAGGACGGATTGGCCGCGCTTGTGGCCGAGATGGCAACCTTGCTTTCATCCGATGTACTGACCGACTTCGTCCGGTAATTCGTCGTCAGCTTCATATTGAACAATTCATTGTTTTTGAAATTCAGCAGCAATGTATTCATCGAACGGTAATCATCACGCTGCCACTCCAGGATTTGTTGTTTCTGCTTCAGCTTATCTAAAGGCGCACGCTGTATTTTCAGCATATTTTCGACGATGGAATCGATGTCCATGCCGCTTGCCAGACCGCCCACTCTCATTACCATAACAGCTCTCTCCCCTTACACTCGTTCATCGAATAAGTTGCCCAAATAGTTAGTCATTGCCGCATAGATATCCAGCAGCTTCTTCGGCGGGATCTCTTTCACGACTTCCTGTGTAACATTGTCGACTACCGCCACATAATACTCCTGCAGTTCCTCATGGTATTCGAACTTCAGATGTGTATCCGATTGTTTTAATAGCCCGTTCATCCCTTGAACAGCATTTTCCATAATCTCTTTTGACGGCTGCACATTTTCCGTATCTCCGTCTGCTTTCGATGCTTGTGCAACCACCTGTTGTTGTAAAAAAGCTGGTTGTCCTCCCAACACCGCTCTACCTAGCTTATCCAGCATATTTGTGTCCTCCCGAAATTCATCTATATATGGTTTATCGGAAAAAAAGACAATATCTTAATGCAATCCGTAAAGCCTGATTGAAAAACCCGAAAAAACTCCAGCGCATTGCTGGAGCACTCACTGTAATCACATTTTTGGTACCTATGCATGCCTAGGCAAGACTAACGACTAATTTGTATCACTGTTCATTCAGAACGTTATTTATATAAATCTTGATTGCCCTAAGACTTTCATAATGGTTCTTGGCTGGGTTTTTAGCCAGGCTTTGGATGTCTTCACCCATCTGGACAATGAACGTCTCTTTCGCTTTTAGCTCACTCTGCAAATGATTTATATATCTTCTTAACTCAGTCACCGGAATCCTAGCTAACTTGGCATCCTCCTTATAAAAGGCTACCTTTCTTTCCAAAACAGATATTCTTTCTGTTAATCTTTCATTCTGAAGTTTCAAGTTATGTATTTCATTTATTTCCAACAATCCTTGAGATTTCGCGAAATATTCCATCTTCGATAGCCTCCATGTAAGTCCCAGATAATTGATCAGATTTTAGCCAGGTTAGCTTTTGCAGATATCAAGAAAGAAAATCCATGCAAGCTTAGGCTTTCTTTTTTGACTACTACTGTCTTGCCTGCAATATATACAGGGCTAACAAACCCTGCTTTATTCCTGTCATACATTCAAAAATAAGGCTCCGGGAGATGACCCAGAGCCTTATTAGTAATCGAGATTAACGAAGCAATTGAAGAACGCCTTGCGGCTGTTGGTTCGCTTGTGCGAGCATTGCTTGAGCAGCTTGAGCAAGAATAGAAGATTTCGTCTGTTCCATCATTTCTTTCGCCATATCAACGTCACGGATACGAGATTCTGCTGCCGTCAAGTTTTCAGATGACGTTCCAAGATTGTTGATTGTATGCTCTAGACGGTTTTGGTTTGCACCTAATTTCGCACGCTCGCTAGAAACTTTATCAATAGCCGTTTGAATAGTAGTGATTGCACCATTTGCACCTGTTTGAGTTGCAATGTCAATACCATCTACTGTTAAGTCATCTGCTTTCATGCTGTCAATAGACAGTGTAATCTTTTGATCTGCATTTGCACCAATATGGAATGTTTTATCCTCGAAACTACCTTCTAGTAATTTTTGAGTGTTGAACTCTGTATCTCCTGCAATACGGTCAAGTTCCGTAATTAATTCAGCAACTTCTTTTTGAAGTTCTCCGCGGTCTAAATCTGTATTTGTGTCATTGGCAGATTGAACAGCCAATTCACGCATACGTTGCAGAATACTGTGCGTTTCGTTCAATGCACCTTCAGCTGTTTGAATTAGAGAAATGCCGTCTTGAGCATTTTTAGAAGCCATGTCTAACCCTTTAACTTGTGCACGCATTTTTTCAGAGATTGCCAAACCTGCTGCGTCGTCACCTGCACGGTTGATGCGAAGTCCAGAAGACAATTTCTCCATTGATTTGGATTGTGCATTCGTCGCACTGTTCAATTGGCGGTGCGTGTTAAGTGCTGCGATGTTGTGATTGATTCTCATATTTATTTCCTCCTTGAATGTCGGGTCCACGTCCATGTGAACCATTTGTTTTATAAGGGTGGCACCCGTCCGTGCGCCCTGTCCCTTACAAATACTTTATCGACCAGCAGCAGAAGGTGTTTAATGGTTTTTTTTCATTTTCTTTTGTCATGTGATGCGACGAAATCCGGCAGCATAGATGCGGGGCTTACAGCTTCTTTATTGGCCTGCTGAATGGCTTCATAAATCTCTTTCCTATGGATGTCTATGTTATTTGGGGCTTTGATGCCCAGCTTGATTTGATCTCCTTTGCTCTCCACTACGGTGATTTCGATATGGTCGCCGATTTTGATTGACTCCCCGACTTTTCTTGTCAGTACCAGCATGCAATCACCCCTTCTCCGCTTTCAGCTTCCACTCATGCCTGGTTCGGTAGTCTGTTCCATGCAGAATAACCTGTCTGCCTTTGCGATTGGTTGTATTCAATATCAGTGGTGCCTTCAGATTGGCTGTCGATCCGGCCAATGAGTCTCCGAGCGTCAATATGGCTAATGTAAGGGCGTCGGCGGCGTTCGCCAACTCCAAGGCTTCAATGTCGGCAACCTCCAATGAGAAGTCGTAATCTGGAAAGAAGCTGAATGGATTCACAACCACAAATGCGACCTCACGGCGGCGGACTGACTGGAGAACCCAAAATACATCCTGCCCCTCAAGCGGATATAAAGCAAATGCTGTTTCCTCCTGGAACCCCGGAATGCCGCTTGGGAATGCCCATAATTTTTCTTGCTTGAATTCCAACTCTCCGTGGTACTTTGTCTGTATAATCATAAGATCCTACCCTTCTTCTACAAAGTCGATATGCAGTGAATTCCGTTGGCTTAGGGATACTTCGACACCGCCTGGTTCGTACCTGAAGACCGGTTTATTCGTTTGCGTTTTGATGATCGATTTATAGACCTGCCAATCGATCTGTACGTGGGCAGGCTGGTAATTCAGCTTAACACTGAACGGCGGCGGGATGAAACCGATATTGAAATACTTTTCCGGCCGTTTGCTGTTGCGCCCGGCTATATCAGCAATCGGATTCCCGCCTTTATGGATTTCCATGAGCCGGATCCCTTCCTCCGTTCTTCTGGCCATCCCTTCGAGTAACGCTTGCCGCCCTTCATCGGCAGCCTCCTCAATCCTTCTTGCCACTGTTTTCAGATTCATCGATTCCCAAGCTTCCGTCTGGTCGATTGTCAATTTCCCTGGTGTTGTTTCGATGAACAGCTCCGGTTTCGGCTGTTCGATAGCTAATTCCGCACTCGGCTGTTCTATCTGCAAGCCGGCATCTCTCGTCTCGATGGCAATCTTCGCCGGCGTTGTTTCCATCCTAATCTGCGGCAACCTCATATGGACACCTCCCAGTGATAAGCGAAGAAGCTATCCCATCGGAATAGCTTCTTCCTATGTATTGTTAGTTTAAGCGACTCACTTCAGGCTGCCTCTCGTTATCTCAAAAAGTCCAGCAGCGTGGGCTGCATGATGCTTGCCCCTGCGCTTAAGGCGGCACTGTGGACTGTTTCCTGAAGCGTCAGTTCGATGATGACCTTCTCGAGATCGGCATCTTCATTATCGGAAAGAATGCGAGATGCGATGACTTCCTGGCTGCTCAGCCTGTCCTGCATCAGCTCTACCCGATTCTGCCTGGCTCCGACTTTCGATTGGACTGCCAACACATTATCCAGCTGAGTATCCAATTCTTTCAGAAAGCTCCCAATTTCTTCTTCGGTCGCATTTACGTCATTCAGCTTGCTGAATAGGGACGTTATGACTCCATCTTCTCCGACCAATCCTGGGAACACTTCTGCCCCGCTGACGTTAAGAGGGAGCTTGATGCCGGAAAACACCTCTACCTCGATGAGACCTGCCGTACCGGTATAGTCTGTCATGGACGGAGCAACATCCGTCTCCATGCCGCCGAATATGTACTTGCCGCCGATTTGCGTATCAGCGATGTTTTCGATCTGTTTATGAAGCTGGCCGACTTCCGCTGCGATGCTGGCACGCTGGCTCTCTTCATATGTTCCGTTACTTGCCTGCACGGTCAATTCGCGGATCCGCTGAACGACATTCGTCAACTGCGTCAGGGAATCACCGGTGCTGTCCACCCATGACTGCACTTCGTTGATGTTCTCCTTGAATTGTTCCACCTTATTCAGATCGGTGCGGTACGCCAATGCCCGCATGGCAGCCACTGGATCATCGGATGGCTTCGTGAATTTCTTCCCGGTCGAGATCTGGTCATTGATTTTCGATAGTTTTTGATAACTGTTGCTTATATGGTTCAATGTATTTTTGCTGATCATCGATTGCGTGACCCTCATGTTCCTTTACCCCCCCTTTAACGTCCGACGACGCCCATACCGTTGATGATTTTGTCGAGCATTTCATCCGTCACTGTGATCATTCGGGCGGCCGCATTGTAGCCATGCTGGAATCTCACTAGGTTGACCATCTCTTCGTCCAATGACACGGAGCTGCCCGATTGTTTGGATGTTTCGACGGATTCCACCCTTACCTTCGTGTTAGCCAG